>CALXOF010000004.1 GCA_944389945.1 uncultured Kiritimatiellota bacterium
GGGGGGCGGGATGGTCTTCTTCTCTCTCTTCATGACAGGTCCTCTTTAAAGTGCGCAAACACATCATACACTTTCCAGGTCACCAAAACGACTATTGAAAACTTGACCCCGGCGGGAGAAAGTGGGATAATGAGAGGCGTTTTATGATTCCAAGCCCCATGGCTTGACCAGCGAAAGGAAGTAGACTCATGGTCAAAACCGAGAAGAAACGGGTTCGTTTCGTCGACACCACCTTGCGCGACGCTCACCAGTCGCTCTGGGCCACGCGTATGCGCACCAAGGATATCTTGGGCATCCTGGAGGCGGTGGACGACGCGGGCTTCTACGCGATTGAGTGCTGGGGCGGCGCGACGTTCGATGTCTGCATGCGCTTCCTCCGCGAAGACCCCTGGGAGCGTCTGCGCCAAATCAAGGCCGTCTGCAAGAAGACGCCGTTGCAGATGTTGCTCCGCGGCCAGAACTGCCTGGGCTACAAGCACTATCCGGACGACGTGCTGGAGCGTTGCGTCGCGAAGATGTGCGAGAACGGCATGGATATCTTCCGTTGCTTCGACGCGCTGAACGACGTGCGCAACCTCGAGGCCGCCATCAAGGCCGTCAAGAAGTACGGCGGCCACGCGCAGGGCACCATCTGCTACACCGTCTCCCCGGTCCACACCGCGGCCAACTTCGTCAAGTTCGCCAAGGAGCAGGTCGACCTGGGCATCGACTCCCTCGCCATCAAGGACATGGCCGGCATCCTGACGCCCTCCGCCGCCCGTGAGCTCGTCGGCGCCCTCAAGAAGGCCCTCCCCGACCTCCCCATCGAGGTGCACTCGCACATGACCAGCGGCATGGCCCCCGCGATGTACATGGCCGCCGTCGAGGCCGGCGCGGGCGCCATCGACTGCGCCGTCGCCACCCTCTCGGGCTTCTCCTCGCAGCCGGCCCACGGCACGATGAAGGCCATCTTCGAGGGCTTGGGTTATGAGACCGGCGTGAAGGTCGACCGCATCACTGAGATTGACGAATACTTCAAGAAGCTCAAGCCCCAGCGCGCCCTCCAGGCCAACGCCAACGCCGAGGTCGTGGACGTGCAGGTGCTCATCCACCACATCCCCGGCGGCATGATCTCGAACACCCGCAGCCAGCTGGCCCAGCAGGGCGCGCTCGACAAGTTGCCCGAAGTGCTCGAGGAGCTCCCCCGCGTGCGCAAGGACATGGGCTATCCCCCGCTCGTCACGCCCACCTCGCAGATTATGGGCGTGCAGGCCGTCCTCAACGTCCTCACCGGCAAGCGCTACGAGACCGTCACCAACGAGACGCGCCAGTACGTCGCCGGCTACTATGGCCGTTCCCCCGCGCCGGTCGACCCCAAGCTGGAGAAGAAGATTCTCGGCAAGGAGAAGAAGATCACCTGCCGTCCCGCCGACCTGCTCGAGCCCGGGCTGGCCAAGGCCGCCAAGGAGCTCGACCCCAAGCTGGTGAAGAGCGAGGAAGACATCCTTTCCTACTGCATGTTCCCGGCCGTGGCGCTTGACTACTTCAAGTGGCGCGCCAAACCCGAGGGCGAGCGCGACCCCATCCCCGCCGATGGCGAGCTCACCATCGCCAAGGCCGCCGAGCAGGCCAAGAAGGCCGAGGAAGCCCCCAAGCCCGCGCCGCTCTCCGCGGACGACGCCAAGTTCGCCGTCATCGGCAAGCAGTTCGTGGCCCTCTTCGGGTCGCTGGGCGGCAACATCAAGGTCGACGCCGCCGCGCTGACCGCGACCGCCGCGCCGACGGCTGAAGCCGCCCCTGCCGAGGCCGCGCCCGCGCCTACCGCCGCGCCAAAGAAGACGCTGAACGCCACCCTCACCGGCACCTTCTATCGCGCCGACGCTCCCGGCAAGCCCAACATGGTCGAGGAAGGCGCCTCCGTGAAGGCCGGCCAACCCGTCTGCGTGCTGGAGGCCATGAAGCTCTTCAATCCCGTCAAGGCGACCGAGGATTGCAAGATTGTCCGCTTCCTGGTCAAGCCCGGCGAGACCGTCCAGAAGGGCGAGCCTCTGGCCGAAATCGAGTAAATCCTCAAGAGGGGGCCGTCACCCGGCGGCCCCCTCCTTCCCTTTGGAGCGTCTATGCCGCGGAAACAGAAAAAGCATATGCCAGACCCCAGTCAGTTTGGCCGGGAATGGTTCGACCGAGACTATGACGCAAAGACCGTTTATCGGCGTCTGTGGGGATACGCCAAGAAATATAAAGCCTTAATTTTCACCGGCATGCTCTTGGGCATGCTGACGGGCGGTGCATGGGGCCCCATCTTCATGATGGTCCGCCCTATGGCCGAACAGCTTATCCCGCAACAAGTCGAGCAGGTCGCCACCCCTGATGCCGCCCAGCAAGAGGTGCCGACCGAGGCGCAAACGGCGACCGTTACCCAGAAATCGCCTACCACAACCGAGAAGTTGGCTGAGACCGGCAAAAAAGAAGCCGAGAAAGCCCAAAAGAACCTCTCTGAGGCAGAACGCCTCTTCGACCGTTTCGGCATCTCCATCTCCAACGAAGACGGTAGCGCCCGAACCAGCATTTTGATTGTTCTACTACTCTTCTTTGCCGCCGCCGTCGGCTTGAAGATGGTCACGCAATATTTGAACCAATACTTCCTGACAAAGGCCGGTATGAAGGTGGTGTTGGACTTGCGCAACACGATGTTTGCCCACCTGCAAAATCAGTCCCTCGCCTTCCACGGACGGTGCGACGTGGGCAAACTGATGAGCCGCGCCACGGGTGACCCCGCCATCGTCCAGACCATCATCTCCTCCACGATGAGTGACCTCTGCCGCGCCCCCTTCGAGGTGCTCACGGCCATTGTCTTCGTCAGCGCCTACGCCATCCAGAATGGCATGCTGAGCCTCCTGCTCATCACTGTCTTCGGCTATCCGCTTTGCATGATTCCGGTGGTGTGGCTGGGCCGTCAAATCCGCCGTTGGACGGCCCGCATGCTCGAGCAGAGCGCCGGCATGGGCTCCAACTTCCATGAGAACCTCACCTGCGTCCGCATCATCAAGGCCTACAACACCGAGGCCGCGGAGACAGAGAAGTTCCGCCTCATCAGCCTCCGTCAATACAAGATGAACATGCGCGCCGTGCGCTTCAGCATCCTGGTCGGGCCGTTGACCGAACTGGTGGCGATGGTCTTGGCCGGCGCCTTCTTGATGATGTGCGCGCTCAATGGGTTCTCCTTTGTCGAAATCATCCCCTTGTTGCCGCCCTTCCTCATTCTCTACAAGCCCATGAAGCAAATCGGGCGCATCCAGATTGCCTTGGAGAATGGCCGTGCGGCCCTGCAGCGCGTCTTCTCCCTTCTCGACGTCCACGAAGAACTCATCGAGAAGCCGGACGCCCTGCCCATCAAGTCCTTCAATGACAGCATCGTCTTCGACCACGTCTCATTCCGCTACGCCGGCTCTGGGGATCTCATCGTCAACGATGCCAACTTCACCATCAAGCGCGGCCAGATGTACGCGGTCGTCGGCTCAACCGGCAGTGGCAAGAGCACCATCGCCAACCTCCTCGCCCGCTTCTACGATGTCACCTCCGGCCAAATCCTCATCGATGGCCACGACATCCGGGACTACAAAATCGCCGACATCCGCGCCGTCATCGGAGCCGTCACCCAAGAGTCCATCCTCTTCAACGACACCATCGCCGCCAACATCGCCTACGGCTCCCCCAACGCCACCCGCGAACAAATCATCGAGGCCGCCAAACTGGCGAACGCCCACGATTTCATCATGGCGCACCCCGAAGGGTACGAACGTGTGGTCGGCGAAAAGGGCTTCGTCCTCAGCGGCGGCGAGCGCCAACGCATCGCCATCGCCCGCGCCATCCTGCGCAATCCGCCCATCCTCATCCTCGACGAAGCCACCAGCGCCCTCGACACCGTCACCGAGCAACAGGTGCAGGGCGCGATCAACAACCTGATGCAAAACCGCACCATCTTCGCCATCGCCCACCGCCTCTCCACCATTCGCAGTGCCGATTGCATCCTCGTCCTCGACCACGGTGTCATCAAAGAGCGTGGCACCCATGAGGAGCTCTACGCCCATGGCGGCATCTACCGCCGCCTCTGCGACATCCAAAACGAACAGCATCTGGAGGCCTAATCCATGCGCATCCTTCGCCCCAAAAGGTTCGCCTTTGCATTCCTCCTCTGCGTCACGTTCGCGCTAACCCTCGGCGCCCAGCAACAACCCCAAGCGGTCCCCCAGCCAGCCGCGGCGCAGGCGTGGTCCTGCCGTCCTCCGGAGGCTCCCCTGCCCCAGGGGTTCGACCCTTCCCATATTTACCTTGCCAGCCGCCCCTCCCTCCTGCCGGACGGCGAGCGCTTCATCTTTGAGTGGTGCGACGCCATCTGGATTGCGCCCGTCTCCGGCGGCACGGCCAAGATTCTCCAACACTCCACCGGCCACGATGCCTGGCCCGTCGTCTCCCGCGACGGCAAGCGCTTCGCTTTCCAGTCCAACCGCGCCGGCGGCTGGCACGTCTTCGTCGCCGACATTGACGAAGGCGCCGAGGCGCGCCAAATCGGCTTCAACTCCGAAGGCGAGCGCCCCTACCTCTGGTCTGCCGACGACTCCGAGCTCCTCTGCTACGTCCTGCGCGACGACAACGGCTCAGTCTTCGAGCAAGGGCGCCTGGCTTGGCTCCCCGTCGACGAACGCGCCGCAGAACGCCAGGTCTTCGACGCCATGGGCAACGACCCCTCCCTCTCCCCGGACGGTCGCTACCTCCTCTTCGTCCAAGAGGGCGACGGTCTCTACCGCAAAGGGTTCACCGGCGAGAACGCCGCCCGCATCTGGTGCTACGACACCCAGACCCGCACCTTCGCCCTCGCCGTCAAACATCCCACCGAGAGCCTCTCCCCCATTTGGTGCCCGGACGGCAACGGCTTCTACTACGTCTCCGGCCAGGGCGGCACCCAAAACATCTGGTGGCACGCCTTCCCCGGCACCGAGGAACGCCAGCTCACCTTCTTCGAGGGTGACAGCGTCATCGCCCCCACCCTCTCCGCAGACGGCCGTACCATGGTCTTCCGCCAGGGCTTTTGGTTCTGGTCCTTCGACCCCACGCGCCCGGGCCGCGCCCCCCGCCGAATCGACCTCCTGCCGGAAGACACCGGCCTCGTCCGCCCCGCCATCCGCCGTCGTTACTACGACTCCCTCTGGAACAATGACGCCATCGGGTCCCTTGCCGCCACCGCCGACGGCCTCCAATTCGCCTTCACCGCCGGCGGCGACGTCTACGTCATGGACACCGTCCTCCGCGAGCCCCGCTTGGTCTACGGCGACTCCCGCACGCACGAACGCGAGGCCGTCTTCTCCAAAGACGCCACCCGCCTCTACATCCTCTCTGACCGCGGTGACGGCACCGCGCTTCTCCTCGCCGAAAAGGCGCGCCCCGACCACTTCTGGTGGGAGAACTCTGACTTCAACGTCCGTCCCCTCAAAGACGACCCCGTCAACCGCTCCATGCTCTCCGTCTCACCCGATGGCTCCCGCCTTGCTTGGGTTGAGAACACCTGTCGCCTCGTCGTCGCCGACCTCAACGCAAACGTGATCCGCACCCTTCCCCAGGTCAAGCGTGTCAACACCTACGACTGGTCTCCGGACGGCCGTTGGCTGGTCGCCGCCATGGAGGATGACTACGTCAACAGCGACATCTGGATTCTCCCCATCGATGACCCCGACCAACGCCCCTATAACCTCTCCCGCTCCTTCACTTGGGATGGCACCCCCGCCTGGTCCCCCGATGGCAAGATTATCGCCTGGAACGGCCAGCGCGTCGGCTCCGGCACCACCCTCTTCTATGTCTGGCTCAACCGCCACGACGAAGAGGCTCTCAAGGCCCAATCCTACCGCAAGGCCATCGAACACATGGGCCTGAGCCTCCAGGATCGCCCCGAGACCTCCGAGCTCCTCGGCGCCACCGCGCTGGACGCCCCCGACCCCAACAGCCCCAACGCAGACGCCGCAGCGCCACAGCGCCCCGGCCCGAAACCCGTCGTGGTCGACTTCGCCGACCTCCACGAGCGCGTCCACGCCAAGCCCGTCGCCGCCATGGGCGCCCCCACCTTCGCCCCGGACAGCCGTCGCATCCTCTTCCCCGCCACCATCGATGGCCGCGCCGGCACCTACGAAGTCACCATCCCGGACGCCATCACCCCCCGCTTCCTCAACGCAACTTGGGGCTATCCCATCGGTTGGTTCGGCAAGCCCGGCGCCACCCCGGACCGCCTCATCATGATCACCAACGACAACCGCATCGGCACCCTCAACGAGCGTTATCCCTTCAACGTCTACCAGGAGCTCTACCTCCCGGACTACCAAGAGCTCGCCTTCCTCTCAGCCTGGCGTGTCCTGCGCGATGAGTTCTACGACGCCAACCACCACGGCGCCGACTGGGAGCGCGTCCGCCTCAAATACCAGGCCGCCGCCCGCTACGCCCCCAACGCCTCCGTCTTCAACCGCATCATCCAGGCCCTCAACGGCGAGCTCAACGCCTCTCACCTCGGCTTCTATCCCTCCGAGAATTCTCGCAAGGAATGGGAGCGCGACACCTCCGCCAACGCCTGGGAGCCCGTCACCTCTCACCTCGGCATCCAGTTCGACAACACCTACACCGGCGACGTCGGCTGGATGGTCCGCCGCGTCATCCCGGACGGCCCCGCGGACTCCGCGCAAATCAACCTCAAGCCCGGCGACCTCATCGTCTCCATCAACGGCAAGCCCATCCGTAACGGCATGGACCCCACCCTCCTTCTCAACGGCCCCCGCCCCGGCAAGTTCACCATCGAGGTCCGCTCCGGTGACACCACCCGCAAGGTCTACATCGAGGCCATCACCTACGGCCAAGCCCGCAACCTTCTCCAGAAGGCCATGTACGCCGACCGCCGCGACTACGTCCACCGCCGTTCCGGCGGCGCCTTCGGCTACATCAACATCACCCAGATGAACAACGACGAATACAACCGCTTCGAGCGCGAAATCTTCGCCGAAGGCTTCGACAAGGCCGGCATGGTCATCGATGTCCGCGACAACACCGGCGGCTTCACCGCCGACCGCGTCCTCAACATCCTCGGCATCCAGCGCCACTCCTGGTCTGTCCCCCGCCACGGCTCCCCCGCCTACCTCGCCGGCTACTGGGGCCGCCCCGTCTTCGACAAGCCCATCGTTGTCCTCTGCAACCAAAACACCGTCTCCAACGGCGAAATCTTCTCCCACGCCATCAAGCAGCTCGGCCGCGGCAAGCTCGTCGGCGTCCAGACCCAGGGCGGTGTCATCGCCACCAACGATCGCCCCCTCCTTGACGTTGGCACCTTCCGCCACGCCCACTACGGCTGGTACACCCTCGATGGCACCGATATGGAGCTCCACGGCGCCATCCCGGACGTCATCGTCGAGACGACCCCTGCCGACGCCGTCGCCGGCAGAGACCCCCAGCTGGATGCCGCCATCGATGTCCTCACCAGTGAAGTCGATGCCTTCGAACGTTCCCACAAACCCTTCGTACCCAACACCTACAAGTGGGATTGGAAACCCTGATCATGACCCTGACTCTCCTCCACGCCAAGCTTCACCACCTGCGCGTTACCCAGGCCGACCTCGAATATCTCGGCTCCCTCACCGTCGATGAAGACCTCATGGATGCCGTTGGCATCCGCGCCTACGAAAAGGTCCTCGTCGCCAACCTCGACAACGGCCAGCGCCTCGAGACCTACGTCATCCCCGGCGTCCGCGGCTCCCGTATCGCCTGCCTCAACGGCGCCGCCGCCTACATGGGCAAGGTCGGCGACCGCCTCATCGTCATGGCCTTCGCCCAAGTCCCCGAGCAGGACGCCCCCACCCACCAACCCAAAGTCGTCCGCCTCGACGCCGACAACAACATCATCGCCCAGGCTTACTAAGTCGGGCCAGCCCGACTTAGTAGAGAACAGAGAACGGAGCGTGCAGGCCCGAAGGGACAAACCTTCCACGGCCACAGAGAACAGAACGCCCTTACGGGTGACGGGCGAACGTCCTCGTTCCCTTTGTGGCACGTCCCGTCAAGCCGTATACGTTCTTTCTCTGTAGACCTTCGTGGTTCTTCGTGCCCCTTCGTGTCAGCCCCGCAGGGCAAACACCACACGGCTCACCCACCGCCCCATCCGTCGCCCCGCAGGGGCGCTCCGTTCTCCGTTCTCCGTTCTCCGTTTTCCCCCACCTCCTTCCAGCCCTCCAACAGTCCCTCCCATGTCACACATCCTCATCACCGCCGGCCCTACGCGCGAGCCCATTGACCCCGTTCGCTTCCTCTCCAACCGTTCCACCGGCCGTATGGGCTTCGCCATTGCCCAGGCCGCCGCCGAGGCCGGCCACACCGTCACCCTCATCGCCGGCCCCGTTGAGCTCCCCACCCCGCCCAACGTCCGCCGTGTCGATGTCGTTACCGCCCGCGATATGCTTGCCGCCGTCCAGCGTGAACTGGTTCAGGCCGATGTCCTCATCGCCTCCGCCGCCGTCGCCGACTGGCGCCCCGAGACCTGCTCCCCCACCAAACTCAAAAAGTCCGGCATGAACGGCGTCCTCCGCCTCGTCCCCAATCCCGACATCCTCAAGACCATCCTTCCCCAAAAAGGGAACCGCCGCTTCATCGGCTTCGCCGCCGAGACCGGCGAACCGACCGCCGAGGCCGGGCGCAAACTCCGCGAGAAGGGCCTCGACCTCATCGTCGCCAACGACGTCACCGCCCCCGGCGCCGGCTTCGCCGTCGAGACCAACCGCGTCACCCTCCTCTACCCCGATGGCCGCCGTGAGGCCCTCCCCCTCCTCTCCAAACTCGACCTCGCCCGCCGCCTCATCGCCCTCCTTCCCGCTCTCTGAATAACGCTCCGCTCGGCCAGACGTTGCCGAGGCGCAGAGAAGCACCGCAACCTCGCAACTGTGGGCACAAAGCGCCCCTTGTGCCCAGGCCTTGCATTCCCTTTTCCCTTCGTGTCTTCGTGGAAAGAGGCCTCCAAACTTCCCAATACTCTCCGGGGAAGTTTCCTCGTCGACCAACAAGGGCGTCAAACTGTACCTTATATAATAAGGCCACTGTGAGACCGCTCCCCATGGTCAATCATTCGATACAAACCCGTCTATTCAGTTGTCAAAGATCAGGCGTGGTTGCTTCATGACGGTTCCACGCACCCTTGCCCAAGACCTGTCATTCGTCTTCCCTAAATCAATAGCAAGCACACTTTCTATAGGAAGATAAACCATCATTAAGACCTGTCATTGGGTACTTCGCGCTCGCCCATCATCTTCCTGCTGCGAGCGTGCACCCAGGGAAACGACAAAGACGCAAAGGAGGGAGCTAGGGTGTGGGGCAAAGCCCTCCCCGAAAACCAAGCGCTCAAGCCTCCAAACTTCCAATCTTCCACTCCTTTTGCTATTCTATGGGCACGCCGCGGGAGAGCCGCGGTTTGATTGCGCTTTGCGCAAACAGGTTGTCTCACTGAAACTTGGAACCTTTCATGCCTAGACAACGTGTTTGGCGAGGTGCGCCGGTATCGGCGCGCCTCCTTTCACGTATTCTAGGTAGGGCTCGTTCCAAGGCCTCAGTGAGGTGCGTGAAAGGATGCGCGCCTTTTTTGTGGCCTCGGCCCAAGGCGCGAAGGAGGCCGGGCCATGGGCATGACATTGGATGAGGTGTTGACGCGCTTTCGCGAGGAGGCGCAGGGCAATCTTGCCGCCATGGGGTCCCGCTTCGAGCGGTTGGTGAAACGTCTGCTCACGCAGTTGCCGCTCTACCGGACGCAGTTCACCCGCGTCTGGCTCTGGTCGGAACTCAACCTCGGTCACGACACAGGCATCGACCTGGTCGCCGAAGACATCCACGGCGAACTCTACGGCATCCAGGCCAAATGCTACGAAAACGGCCACGTCGTCTCCAAGCCCGACATTGATACCTTCCTCTCCAAGCTCGGCGAGTACCTTCCCTTCGAGGGCGCCAAGCGCACCTTCGCCCACGGCCTCATCTTCTCCACCACCGATGCTTGGGGCGACAACGCCGAGCGCACGCTCGCCGACCGCCCCATCCCCGTCCAGGTGATGACCCTCTCGCGCCTCCGCGCCCTCGAGGCCAACTGGGAGGCCCTCGCCGGCCTCACCCCCGGCCCCGCCGTCACCCCCAAATCCCTCCGCGACTACCAACAAGAGGCCCTCGCGGCCGCCGCCGCACACTATGCCACGCACGACCGCGGCAAACTCATCATGGCCTGCGGCACCGGCAAGACCTTCACCTCCCTGCGCCTCATCGAGCAAGAGACCGGCGGCAAGGGCCTCGTCCTCTTCCTCGTCCCCTCCATCGCCCTCCTCAACCAGACCCTCGTGGCCTGGTGCGACGACGCCGCCAAACCCCTCCACGCCGTCTGCGTCTGCTCCGACGCCCAGGCCAACCAGCGCATCAAGCGTGGCGAAGACGAACCCGAGGAAGACCCCAACGCCCTGGCCCTGCCCCCGACCACCCGCCCCGACATCCTCGCCAAACGCATCCGTTACCTCCGCGAGAAATATCCCGACGCCCTCACCGTCGTCTTCTCCACCTATCAATCCATCGCCGTCGTCGAGGAGGCCCAGCGCACCTACCTCGGGCGCGACGCCTTCGCCTTCGACTTCGCCGTCTGTGACGAGGCCCACCGTACCACCGGCGCCATCGCCAAGGAAGAAAAAGAGCCCGCCTTCACCTACATCCACGACGACGCCCACGTCCTCGCCCGCCGCCGCCTCTACATGACCGCCACCCCGCGCCTCTACGCCGACTCCGCCAAGGTCAAAGCCAAAGAGCGCTCCATCGAACTCTGCTCCATGGACGACGCGGCCCTCTACGGCGAGGAAATCTACCGCATTGGCTTCGGCACCGCCGTCGCCAAGGGATGCCTCGCGGATTACAAGGTCCTCGTCCTCACCCTTCCCGAGGGCGAACTCCCCGAAGACTCCCCCTACGAGCAGCTCACCACCGAGGAGCGCAAGGCCCTCGAAAGCCGCAACGACGACGGCCGCACCACCGCCGTCAAACTCCTGGGCTGCATCAACGCCCTCGCCAAGCGCCTCAAAGATTCCCCTCTCCTCACCACCGCCGATGGCGTGCCCGCCCGCCGTGCCGTCGCCTTCTGCCGCACCATCAAGACCTCCAAGGCCACCACCGCCCTCTTCCAAAAGTTCGCCGCCGACCCGCGCTTCAACACCCCGCTGCGCGTCGAGGCCCGCCACGTCGACGGCGAGATGGGCGCCCTCGCCCGCAACGATGCCCTCGCCTGGCTCAAGGCCGACGGCGGCCCCGCCGCCTGCCACCTCCTCACCAACGTCCGCTGCCTCTCCGAAGGCGTCGACGTTCCCTCGCTCGATGCCGTCCTCTTTCTCTCCAAGCGCAACTCCCAGATTGACGTCGTGCAGAGCGTGGGCCGCGTCATGCGCACCGCACCCGGCAAGCGCTACGGCTACATCGTCATCCCCGTTGTCATCCCTGCGGACAAAGACCCCAAGGAAGAGCTCGACAACTCCGACACCTTCGGCGTCGTCTGGACCGTCCTCAACGCCCTCCGCGCACACGACGACCGCTTCGAGGCCACCATCAATAAACTCCGCTTCGATAAGCCCACCAAGGGCGAAACCCTCCCCGGCCCCAACGACCCCATCGACCCCGAGGAGCCCCCCTCCATCACCATCTCCTCTGGCCTCAGCGTCAATGAGAACGGCGCCTCCCCCTTCGAGCAGGGCGCGCCCGGCGCCATCCAAGACTCCTTCGACCTTCGCTTCCCCGAGAAGATGGAGCAATACCGCGACCTCCTCTATGGCCGCATCGTCAAAAACTGCGGAGACCGCAAATACTTCGAACGCTGGGCCACCGAGGTCGCCGCCATCGCCAAACGCCTGGTCGAGACCCTCAAAGCCCGTTGCGTTGCCGACCCCCGCGCCGCGGACACCTTCCACCGCTTCCACGCCCTCCTCCAGACCGCCGTCTACGCCAACGTCTCGGAAGAAGACGCCCGCGTCATGCTCGTCCAACAACGCATCACCGGCCCCATCTTCGATGCTCTCTTCGGCGGCAACGGCTTCACCGCCCACAACCCTGTCTCCCAGGCCCTTGACCACGCCTTTGACCTCCTCGCCGCCCTCGACACGGAAGAGGACCGCCGCACCCTCGCCCGCTTCTACCAAGACGTCCGCACCCGTGTCGGCGACATCCAGAGCGCAGATGGCAAACTCGAGATTATTCGCACACTCTACGACACCTTCTTCGCCGCCGCCTTCAAGTCCACCGTTGAAAAACTCGGCATCGTCTTCACCCCCATCGAGGCCGTCGATTTCATCCTCCGCTCCGCCGACGGCGCCCTGCGCAAATACTTCGGTAAACGCCTCTCCGATGAAGGCGTCCACATCCTCGACCCCTTCACCGGCACGGGCACCTTCATCGCTCGCCTCCTCCAGAAGGACCTCGGCCTTATCCGCGACGACGACCTCTACCGCAAGTACACCCAAGAGCTCCACGCCAACGAGATTGTCCTCCTCTCCTACTACATCGCCGCCGTCAACATCGAGAATGTCTTCCACGACCGCCAAGGCCGCAAAGAGAAATACTCCGCCTTCCCCGGCATCGTCTTCGGCGACACCTTCCGAATGCGCGAGGTCAAGCCAGACGACCTCCTCGACGACGAGGAACTCCGACCCAACTCCGAGCGCATCCTCGCCCAAAACAACGCCCCCATCTCCGTCATCGTCGGCAACCCACCCTACTCCGTCGCCAAGGGCGAGAGCTACCCTTCCCTCAACGAACGTATCGAGGAAACCTACGTCGCCGCCTCCTCCGCCACGAACAAGAACTCCCTCTACGATTCCTACATCAAGGCCTTTCGGTGGTCCTCCGATGTCATCAAGAACGACCGCGGCGGCGTCCTCTGCTTCATCTCCAACGGCGGTTGGCTCGACTCCAATGCCTGTGATGCCTTCCGCCGTTGCCTCGTCCAAGAGTTCGACGAAATCTACTGCTACAACCTCCGCGGGAACCAGTACACGCAGGGAGAGGTCTCTAGACGGGAGGGTGGGAAGTTCTTTGACGCCGGAAGTCGATGCCCCATCACCATCCTCCTCCTCGTTCGTCTGCCGGCAGGACAACACCACGGCAACGCCACTATCCACTACCGTGACATCGGCGACTACAAAACCCGCGAGGAAAAACTCCACGACGTGCTGATGTACGGGTCCTTCCTCAGCGAAGCCTGGCTCGATGGCGCACAAACCATCGTCCCCAATGAACACGGCGACTGGATTAACCAACGCAACGACGCCTTCTCCACCTATATCCCCCTCGAACCCACCAAGAAGTTCGACACGCACACCCAGTCCGCCTTCGTGACGAACAGCAATGGTCAACAAACGAATCGTGATGCCTGGGTTTACAACTTCTCTAAAACGCAGTTACTTGAAAATTGCAAACGTCATATCGAAGCATACAATTCATGCCTTGGAAAAGCTTTAGAAGAAGATGAAACCAAGTTGCATTGGTCGAGCAGCCTCATAAGCTACCATGAGCGAAACATAGCGCTTTCTTTTAACCGTGAAACTCCACGTATTGCACACTATCGACCGTTCTCTATCGTATGGTTATATTACGACTCACACCTTAACCATCGTCCATACCAAATCCCCAAGCTCTTCCCAACGGGGAAACGCGGGGAAAACCTGGTGATTTGTGTGAGTGGCGTAGGAGGGAACAACCCCTTCTCTTGCATCATCACGGACATCACGCCCGACTTGGAACTTATCGGCAAGAGCCAGTGTTTCCCGCTGTATTGGTATGAAGAGAAAGACGTTGACCTCTTCGGGAAGCGGACGCTCGTGCGGCACGATGGCGTGAGCGACTGGATTCAACGTCGGGCGGAGCGTCAGTATGGCACGACCGTGACAAAGGAAGAGATTTTCTACTACGTCTACGGCTTCCTCCATCAGCCGACCTATCGGGAGGCCTTCGCGGCCGACCTGAAGAAGTCGTTGCCGCGGATTCCGCTGGTGGAGCGCTACGAAGACTTCAAGAAGACCTCCGACATCGGGCGGCAGTTGGCCGCCCTGCACCTCAATTACGAGACGTTGGAGCCCTATCCGCTAGAGGAAAAGGGCGACTTCTCCGACACGCGGGTGACCAAGATGAAGTTCGGCGGGAAGGGCGGGAAAGACCGCTCCACCCTCATCGTGAATGGCACACTGACCCTGCGCGGCATTCCCGAAGAGGCCTATCGCTACCAGGTGAATGGCCGCAGTCCCATCGAGTGGGCAGTGGACCGCTATCAAGTGCGCCAAGACACCAAAAGCGGCATCATCAACGACCCCAACCTCTGGGCCCCGGACAACCCGCGCTACATCCCCGACCTCATCAAGCGCCTCGTCACCCTCTCCATCGACTCCCTCAACCTCATCAATGCCCTCCCACCCTTCACCGCCGAGTGAAACTCAAAGTGCCTCCGCCGGGTCCCGTAAAGGGCCCTTTTCGGACCCCTATAAGGGTCGGCCTTGGACCACTATAAGGGTTGACCCTCGACCCTTATAGGGTCTCACCCCCGACCCTTATAGTGGTTGACCTCGGACCCTTATAGGGTCTCAGAAAGACCCCTTAAGCGTCTCGCCAAAGACCCTTTTTGGGCCTCCAGAAGGTACTATATAATAAGGTAAGGGGGAAGGGTCGGTGAGTTTTCCACGAAAACACGAAGGAGCGCATTAGGCAAGCGGTTCAGCGGCGGTGCCGGTGAGGCGGCGGGTGGCGCCATCGAAGGAGAGGCCGATGAGGTGGACTTCCTTGCCGCTGTGGCGATAGGGCTCGGCGTAGCCCTTCTCCTTGATTTGAGCGAGGGCCTCTTGAGGCGTGCCGTCGACCTTGAGTTCGAAGACGAAGACGCGTTCGGGCGTCTCGGCGACCAAGTCGGCGCGGCCCTTGACTTGGCGGTCTTCGGCGGTGACACGGAAGAAGCCGCTGGCGGTCAGCAGAACGTAGAGGATGCGCTGGAAGGAGAACTCCTGCACGCGCTCCTCTTTGGAGCCGTAGATGAGATGGGCGTAGAGGTCGGAGAGGTTACCGAAGAAGGTGTCGAAGTCGGCCTGCTTCAAGGCCCGGCAGACCATGCTGAGATAGTGGTTGTCTTCCTTCTGCGCAAATTTCTTGACGAGCTGGGCGTTGAAGGCACGGCGGACCTCTTCGTCCGGGATACCGAGGGTAAAGACGCCGTCTTGGAAATCTTTGATGGTGAGGTAGCCGCCTTGGTAGAGCATGGCAATAGGACGGATATTTTCCAGTCCACAAACGTCCAGGTCTTCCTCCAAAACATCCTCAACGTTCTCGTAGTCCTTCTCAATGAGTTGGTTGTTCGTGAAGTAGTTGATGACGGTGGAGGTCTGGCCGGTGGAAATCCATGTGCCGAAGAACGCGGGTTCGCAGGCACCAAGCGTTTGGCCGATGGCATAGGGGTTGTAGACCTTGGTCGTGTTCCATCGGGCGAAACGATAGCCGTTGTACCACCAACGGAGCTTCTCGCGATAATCTTCGTAGGAGAGGCCCATGACCTCGGCGTGGCGGTGCATCGTCTTAGGGAAGTTAGCCTCCAGCTCCTCGTCGGTGTAGCCAAGGAGCGTGGCATAGCGGCTGTCCATCGTGAGGTCAGTGAGGTTGTTGAGCGCGGAGAAGACGGAGAGCTGCGTGAACCGCGTGACGCCGGTCATCATCATGAAGCGGATAGCACCGACATTGTTCTTGATTTGGATATAGAAATCCGAGAGCTCCTGCCGGATGGCTTCGGCCTTTTTGATATCGTTCAGTGCGTGGCCAACGGGCGCGTCATACTCGTCGATGAGGATGACCACGGACTTCTGTTCCGAGGCCTCCGCCAAGGTTTTGATGGCCCGGCTGAAGTTGGCGCTGGGGAAGTCAGCGTCGTTCCATGCGCATCCGGCCTTGGTCAACGTCTCCTTGACGTAACTCCTAAAGTCAATCTTGAAGGTCTCGAGCGTCTCTATTTTGAGGCCTGCGAAGTTGAAGTGGAGGATGGGATAGGACTTCCAGTCGTAGTCCATCGTGTCGATGGCGAGGCCCTTGAAGAGTTCGCGTTCGCCGCGGAAGAGACACTCCAAGGTGGAGAGCATCAGCGACTTGCCGAAGCGCCGCGGCCGGGAGATGAAGAAGAAGCCATCGCCATCTCGCGTAACAAGCGGATACAACAGCGCCGTCTTGTCCACATAGCGATAGCTCTTCTCCCGCATGACGCGGAAGTCGTAGGTCCCTTGCGCAATCTTCTCTTCTTCCATGAATCTACTCCTAGTTCATAGTATAGCATAACCCCATGAGCAAGGCGGGAGAGCAATAGTGTCCGGGGAAAATTAAGAGGTTCGCGAGGGACTGCCAGTGTTGAAACCGCAGATGTTCCGTCGCTCCGCTAGGAAGACCTTACGGTATCTCGCAGATTTTGGCAGATTTAGGGCGTGCTACCGCAAGCTGATTGATAGCACGGCGGCTTCGTCCGTCGCACGTTTACCGCGCGCTCCGTTCTCCTGATTGGTGGAAGCTTGGAAGTTTAGAGGTTTGGAGGCTTGGCTTTGCGGCTGAGGCCGCTTTGCACAGCGGCCTCAGCCGTCGCCCCGCAGGGGCGCTCTGTAGCCGTGAAAGGTTTGTCACTTCGCGTCTACACGGTAATTTCCAATCATTCTGGCAGTCTAGCGTGCGCTAGCACGCCCTTAATCTGCTCAAAATCTGTGTTACCGAAGGTCTTCCTAGCAAAGCGACGGAACAATCTGCGTTTCCCCTCTGGCAGTCCTTCTCTGTGGTTCTCTGTGTATCCCTCGGTGGCGCTCTGTGATCTAAACAAAAAAAGGAGGGGCGCGGAACCGCGCCCCTCTTTGGGATTTGTCCGATGGACGGCCTCACTCGGCGGAAGGCGGGGTCAGGCGGACCTTGAAGAGGACCGTGCCGGCGGTGGCATCGGGCGAAGGCAGCGTCAGCGCGCCATCAGCGCCGACCTCGGCAGTGCCAAGCACATCGCCGGGCTCCGTGCCATCCAGGGTCACGGGCACCAACTCCACCTTCACACCGGACTTAAGCGTGAGCGGCGTGGCCTCGCCGTCGGCGCCGGTGAGGGCGGCCGCGACGACTACCTTGCCATCCGCAATCTCAATCGAGGTGATGGTGAGGTTGCACGCCGCCGTGACCGTGGCCACGCCTTCCTCAACGGTGACGGTGAGCGGGAGGTTCGTGACGCACGCGACCAGGTCGTTGAAGGTCGCCGTGTCGGCGGACTGTCCATTCAGCGTGAGGGTGACGGAACCCACCGAGGTCACACCCTCGTTCCCCGCCACGGCACCAAGAATCGCCGCCTGGGCAGCCTCGGAGAAGCCGCCGGCTTCATCGCCCACCACGCCCTCAGGCAGGGGAATGGTAGCCTGAGCTTCCACGGTGATGGCTTTTTCGCCGAAGTCAACGAGCCAGTTCTCCGCCGTCACGCCGGTGAAAACGATATCGGCAGGCTCCAACCCACCGGACGCAAGCTCGGCGTAGGTTACGAGCGTCTGCGGCTCCTCGGTGGCAACGAAGTCCGCGGCCAAAGCGATGGTGATAACGGGGGTTTCCGCCTCGTCCACGATGCCCGGCACCGTCAGGGTGCCCTTGATAGCCAGCGGCAGACCCGCTGAGAGGTCGAGTGTCGTCCCATCGGCCAAGGTAAGGTTGACAAGGGTCGTGTTCGCGGCGGGGGCCAGCGCTCCGGCCTGGACTTCGATGTTCACGCCGACGTTCGCGCCTTCCGCAATGGCGAGCGTACCCGTCCCCGTCTTGACGATGGAGCCGGCGCCGGTCACCGTGCCGGAGACCTCGTCCTTGCTGAAGGTGGCATAGGTCAGCGTGGCGTTGAGGGTCGTCTCGGCAGGAAGCGTGAGCGCCCCATCACCAACGTACAGGTCACCATTAACCGTCAGCGCGGCAGGTTCAAACGCCACAATGCCCTCGCTTGCCAAGGTCAGCTGATGTTCGCTCGCGTTGATGGTCAGCGAGGCCGGCGCAGCCGTGTCGACATACACCCGGGCACCCTCGGTGGTCGCGGTCAGGACAAGCGACAGGTTCGCCATATCGCCCCGCAGGTAGTCACGGATGATCGGGGGAATCTCCACGTTATTCGCGTCCGTCCAGACGAGATTTTCCCAGTTGGCAGTACCACTGACCGACGCAGAGAAGGGCTGCGTGAAGTCCTTCGTCAGCACGTAACCGGTGCCGCCAAGATTGCGCACGCGATAGCCGGCTGGCACACCGGTGAAGGTGAAGTCCGTCACCACAGAGGTAACCAAAACGTAAACATTTGTGGTAGGAGCCGCCGCCTCCGGCAGGTTCAACGCGGACAGATCGAGCGCCAACTCCTTCTTACCAGTGAATTCATTAGCAGTGAGGATGAAGTAGCCGACACCCGTGGGCTTGATGGTCGCGCCCTCGGCGAAGGCAATGGACTTGGCGGTGATGGTGCCATTGCCGCCAAGCGTCCCGGCGACGGTCACCGTATCCGTAATCGCGAGGTTGGAACCTGCAGACCCGGCAAGCGCCTTGGGCTCCGCCCACACGTAGGTCGCGGCCTCCGTGGGAGGCGTCTGCAACCCAACAATATCCGTATACGGATGATCCAAGTCGACCGTCACTTCGTTCGTATCACGGGCCAAGACATACCACCCGACTGGAAACTTAGAGGCATCTGCACCGGTAGCCACGTTGTAGCTGTCGAAGGAGATGGTCTTCCCTTCACCGGCATCAATCTGGATGAAGGTGCCTTGCGTAAGAGCCGTCTCCGTGCCGAAGGAACCATCCACCGCGTTCGCGGCAGATTCGACGCCACTCACGGCCATTCCCTCAAGATTGACCGGCTCACCATCACGGTAAAGCGTGAACTCGGAGATGCTACTAGTGCCAGCCGAAAGCGTCATGAAGGTGACATAGCGGGCGGAGATGGGCTGAGAAAGGAGGGTGAGCGAGCCATCCGCCGTGACCTCGAGGGAGTCCGCACCGAAGTTCTCCGCTCCGAACGCATAGTCACCGGAGATGGTGACGGCACCGGCGGCAGGGGTGTCCGCAGGAACGACAACGTTCTCGACAACGTCATTCGCACCGAAGGTGACGTTGGCCCCCGCGACATAGTCCGGCAGACCCGTGGCCCAATCACCCGCGCCATTCACCCACGTCAAGTCACCGGAGGGAGCGCCCTCCACGACCTTGAGGGTGGTGCCGTCGACCGCGAGGGCGAGGCCGGTGGCCAACTCGGCGGAGAAGGCAACGGCATCGGCGGGGCCGGTGGTCCATGTGGCGAGCTCGGTGCCGATGGCAACCTCCGCAGGAAGCGTCACCGGAATGGTCGCGCCCTCGGCAACGGAGAGCGTATCGAAGGTCACCGCACCGGCAGAGGCATCGATGGACGCACCCTCCTGCAGGGCGATGGCACCCGCAATCGTACCCGCGCTCTTGATGGCACCGTAAACATTCAGCGTGGTGGAGCCGCTGACCGTGAGCGTGCCGCCCTCGGCAATAGAGACGGGGCCACGACCCAGCGCATCGGCGGCGGCGGTGTGAAGCAGATTCACGATCTCCGTACCACCGGTGTAGGAGCTATCGACAGAGAACGTGATACGCGTCGCGCCATTGTTTCCAGAGCCATCGCTGTTGGCATCGGCGACACGAAGCTTCAGCACGCCATCCAGACCATCGGCGACCCCGACATCTCGAATGGAATAACCGTTAGAACTACCCTCCGTAAAGAGCAGGGTTCCCTTGCCGGAGATACCGCCGGCGAAGTTGGAGGAGTCGCCATTGGAAGAGCCCAAGATGCGCGCAGCCTTCTCGTCCGTCCCATCGTTGTTAACCACGACAGCAGCCGCGATTTTACGATTCGGGCGATTTGTGCCATTGCCGTTCTGAAGACGAATGGCGCCGCCGTCAATCAAGGTGATGGTCGCCTCGGCATCCGTGATGGTATTGTTCCATTTATCAACGCCAAAGATGGCATCCCCGACAACTTCGATGTTCGGGATGTCGGCATAGGCGCCATCGGAGGCAAGCGCAAGCACGCCTTCCTCCACCCGGACGGTAGGCGTGACAGTCGTACCACTGCCCAGCGAGAGGGTGCCGACGCCGGTCTTGACGATAGTGCCCGTGCCGGAGATGGCAGGCAGGGTGTAGCCAGAAGAAGCATTCATCACCCAGGTGCCATTGACCGTGACGGAAGCGGGCGTCTCTTCATTCAATGCAGTCACCACGAACTGCGCCGTGTCGGTGTGCAGTTCAGCACCCGCTTCGACGGTGAGGCTTGAGGTATGGAGCTGCCCACCCGACAGCGTCAGCGGAGCGGTGCCCACAACCGTTAATCCACCGATATAATAAGGCAGGTCGGAAAGCGTGGCAGTGCCGTTAACCGTGATTTCAACAGCAGAAGTACGCAGAGCAGAAATGACCTCCCACTGCGTGGGAGCAATGGCCTCGCCATTTGCGTCCGTCCACGTGGCTTCAATCCACGTGGTGTCGCCCGTAAGCGTCGCCTTCCACGGGAAGGGCGCATCCTTGGCCAGGATATACTGGCTGAGCACATCCGTCATCTGGACTTCGTTGACGACAAAGCCATCGGGCAGGTTGGCAAAGGTCAGTCCGGTCTGAGCGACCAAGAAGGTCTGGCCGACATAGCCTTCCGCCATCACGGCGGAGGTATCGAGCGCAATGCCGCCTTCCTGCGCAGTGACTGCGCCGTTAATCATGAGGTACTTGCCGGCGGCCAACTTCAGCGTGCCGGTCTCACCGAAGGTCACGTCGCCCTCAATACCACCGGCGGCGGTGAGGGCACCATTGACGGTGACGCCTTCCGCGACGGTGATGGCAACGTTTCTTACCTGCCCTACCTGAAACGCCTCGTCCAACCATGCACTCGACGTCCACGTGTTAGCCTCTTCTGTGGTAAAGCTCTGTTGGTCAAGCAATGTCCACGTGCTATTGTCATTGCTGATTTCAAGCTTCCATTCCCGAGGATTACGCCCATTTTGGTCTGCCATCGCCAAATTGTACGCATCAAAGACGAAGGCTTGCCCTTCACCGGCGTCAAAAGTAATCGAGCAATTCGTGAACGTCGCAGGGGCGGCAGACCAATACCACTTTGTGGAAGTATTGCCATCCAACAGATAAGCAGCCTCGTGATGGTTGTTATCCGAGCCAACGGATTGCGCTTGCGTAGCCGTGACGGTAGCCCCCGTCATATCCACGCGCTCCCCAAACCAATAAAGACCAAACTCGGAAAGCGCAACGCCTTGATTGGTGTTATTTCCGGTCGTAGTACGCGCAGTCGGACTCCAACGAACGTAACGAGCAGAGGCGAAGTTAGAGGTCCCAAGGGTCAGCGTACCACCCTCGGCGACGGTAACGGTGTCGGCGGTGAGTGCGCCGTTGCCATTGAGGGTGTAGTCGCCCGAGACGGTGACGGCACCGGCGAGGATGTCCTGGTCAAGGGTGACGGACTCGTTGGCCTCGTTCGTGCCGAAGGTGGCGTTGTCGCCGGGCTTGAAGTCGGGCAGACCGGCCGACCAGTTGGAGCCCTCGGCGGGGGTGGTCCATGTGATATCCTGCGCCGCGTCGGTGCGGACGTAGCAAAGATTGCCCTCAACGACCTGGGCCGCCCACGTACCGACCTGCAGGTCAGGCGCGGAGATTGTCAGGGTTTCGGGGACGGCCTCGCCGGCAAACTTGAAAAGCGTGACGGAACCGGCCGCGACGTCCGCGGTGGAGAGTGCGATGGAGATCGTGCCGGAGGGGTCCTCGGCGAGGGTGGCCTCGGGCAGACGCTGGTCGCCGAGGGCGAGCGTACCGCCGGAAAGCGTGACGGAGGTGGAATCGAAATCGCCGATGATCGCATTGGAGAGGTCGACCGTCTTGCCCTCAGCCGCCTCAATCACGAGCGCGGAGGTGCCGGAGGTCACGGTTTCATCGGTGACAACGCCGGGAGCGACCTCGCCAATGAAGACGCCACCCTTGAGGGTGACCGTGGCGGTACCGGAAACGGTGGCCTTGGGGCCCTTGCCGCCGGCGTAAATGCCATCGGGGAAGGTGACGCCGTTCGCATCGATGGTCACGGCGGTGTTGCCCGTGATGGCGAAAGAGCCGGTGCCCTGATCGACATTACACGAACCGCCGTAAATCGTCTTCGCGAACGTGCCGGAGCCCTCATTGAGGACGACCTCGACCGCAGTGTTGCCGGTGATGGGCAAAGCCGAGGCCCAGTTCGGATCTTGTTGATTGCCGGAGACGTTGCTCACGGCACCACCAACGATAGCAGAGGAAATCGCTTGGTAGTTCCCAGAATCCCCATTCTCATCCTGCAACGTATAGACGCGAACTGTCGCATTTCCATTGTGGACAGGACGCTTGCGGTGTTGCGAGACACCAGAGCCAACGACGGTTCCGGAAACCTTCGCGCCATCCGTAAGAGTGACCAGCGTATCACCGGTGAAGGTCATTCCGTCCCCTTCGCCACCGGCACCATTACTTCCACCGATATTGGAGCCGACCACGGTCTGCGCCGTAGTTCCCTCGCCGGTCAGCTCAACGAGCAGATTGCCGGTAATGTGATTCGCGTGATTGTTCTCCCAGCCATTGTCCTTACCGCCGATGATGGAGGCATAGGCACCGCCGGAAACCTTCAGCCACACATCGCGCTCAAGCGTGGACTTGTCACCCTGGGTCGAATCGGTGATACCGTAAACAGTGGGCGTGTTCGTGGCACCGGTGATGTGCATGACGTTCCTGGCGCGAGCACCTTCAGGTTCCTGACGCGCCAGAGGAAGCAACTCCAACTGCGTGGTACCGGAGACAGTGTCGGTGTAGGCCTCGGTGGGAGCCGTCCCCCACCCTTCCGGCACGCCCTCGAAGGTCACCGGCTCAATCGGCAAGATAATCTCCCCGGTGCAGACGATTTGGAAGGCGGCGATGGTACCTCTGGCAACCCACGTGTTACCATTTTTTACCTGCTTGGCACATTGGATGGTCAGCGTCTCGCCAGAAAGTCCCGTGATACGCAAGGCGTTCTTACCGTATTCTGGGGTTGAATCTTCAGTAACGGTGTCTTTCGCACTGGCGTATCCGAAGTAATCTCCAGCATCAATGGCGGTGATTGAACCGCCATCAACCTTAACCGTCGCGCCTTCCTTCCACGTGTAAAGGTCTCCATTCACCTCAACAGGCAGAAACTTTGAGTCATGACCATTGTTCGCGTCCACGGAGAAGTAGACAATCACATCATAGGAAGAAAAGGGCACCCCGGAAACCGTGATAGTCGGCCCCAGGTCTTTTCCGCCGTGCGAGTTGTCCGCCAAATAGGAACCCATAAAAGGAGCTCCCGGCGTGAAATCACCAAAACCGTCGACCATCGAGAAATTATTGTTTGCCTCAAAGGTCATCGTGGCGACAGAATCGCCTGTCCCGATGGAGATGTCTGTACCACTCTTTCCTTCCACGTCCGTCCACACCGAGCCGGGCACCGGCTCCAAGCCATATGAATCTTCTGTGTCCGGGACAAAATTCGCGGTCCCTTTGGCAAAGTTGACGCTGATTGTCTGGGCGTATGCCTCTCCGCTTTCTTGTGCGAAGGTGGGGGCGGCGAGGAGGGCCGCGGTAAGGGCCAGGAGGGTGGGTCTCAGGCGCGAGTAGGTTGATGTTGAGTTCATGGGATGCTCCTTTCGGAAAAGGATTCTTGTGACAAACGGCGGCCCAAGGGTGTGCCCTGCGCCTACATTGATAGATTAGCACGTTTTCTGTGGATGGCGCAAGAACGTTTTCCACAAAAACAAAAAGCACGACGCAAGGGGAACCGCCGATTCCGAAGAACACAGAGGACACAGAGAGGACAGAGGGGCACAGAGGCGGGCGGCGTGCTAGCGCACGCAGGACTGCCAGTATGTTTTAGATCACAGAGGACACAGAGGGTTGCACAGAGGAACACAGAGAAGGACGGCCAGTGTATTTTTACCACAAAGGACACGAAGAACCACAAAGGACACCGTGCAGGCGCGAAGCGACAAACCTCCCACGGCTAAGAAGGCGACGCTGGGGTAGGCCTGTAGGGCGTGGCGGGCTTCGCACGCCACGCTTTGGGGAGGGGCGGCGATGGCCGCCCCGGGGGACTTGCCACGACGCGTTTCAAGAAATTCAGTCAGATGCAGGAGCGCGCGGCAGGCGCGCGACGGATGAGGCCGCTGTAAAAAGCCAACCTCCAAGCATCCAAACTTCTAAGCTTCCAATCAGATGCAGGAGCGCGCGACGGATGAGGTCGAAGAAAAGTTGCCCTTAGGGCATAAAAAAGCCACCGACGTGATGTCGGTGGCTTTTGTTGAGGGAAAGGAGCCCTCACTCGATGAGGGAGAGTTCGGCAAGGGAGGCGAACTCTTGTCCGCGCTGTTCGCTGAGGCCGGTGAAGCGGAGGTAGCGGACGCCCTTGGCGGGGGCGGCGAAGCGGACCTCCTGCGGGTCGGCGGAGTCCTTGAGGGTGGCCTCGGCGGCGACGGTCCAGGTCTTGTTGTCGGCGGAGACCTCGATGCGGCAGTCCTTGATGCGGCCGTTCACGCCACCATCCTGGCGGGCGTAGGCGATGATGCCCTTGAGGTCGCGGGGCTTGTTGAGATCGAGGGTGACGCTGTGAGGATATTTGCCGAGGGTGACGCCGTATTGGCTGTGCCAGAAGGTGCCGAGGTCGCCGTCGCAGACTTTGGCGCCTTCGCTGCCGGGCTCCTGGGAGGTGCAGGCGATGGCGGTGAAGGTCTCGGGCGGGGGCGGCATGGTCTCGTCAAGGGCGACCTTGGCCTCATAGACGGGGAGGAGGGGTGCGCCGGCGGGACGGAAGGCGAGGTTCAGGTGATAGGGCTTGTTGGCGCGGGGGATGTCACGGTCGAGGGGACCGGGACCGCAGCTGGCGCCGCCGAGGCCGCGATTGACGGCCAGGAGGGTGAGGACGGTCTTGTCGCTCTCGGGGAGTTCGGCAACGTGGCGGGTCTCGGCGAGCTCGGTGGCGGTGTAAGGCAGGGCCGAGAAGGCAAAGCGGTCGCCATTGAGGGCGGAGACGACGAGGCCGGAGCCCTGCGGGTCGACGATGGAGAGGGCATAGGTGTCCTCGCGGTTGCCCATGTCGTTGGGGCGGGGGTAGCCCTCGACCATGTCCTTGACGGCGCGGGTGTACTTGGCGATGGGAGCGCCGGCCTTGCGGTCGGGGTAGTTCTCCCAGGGGCCGCGACCATAGTAGGTGACGGAGCGGTCGGCGCCGTTGAGGCAGAGGCTGTAGCCCAGGCGGCCCAGCTCGATGGCGCGGCCACGGGGGAGGAGGACGGACTGGAGGGTGACGGTGCCATCGGGGTAGACGCGCCACTGGGCGTTGACAACGAAGTGGGTGTTGCGCTCGGTGACGGGCTGGGCGAGCTTCTCGAAGAAGGTGCGATCGGTGGCGCCGTTGTCGAAGTCGCGGAGGCGCTCGAGGGCGCTGCCGCGGACGGTGACGGAGGCATCAACGAGGATGGAACCGTCCTCGGCGTTGCGGACCTGGGTGAGGCCGCCCTCGACGGGGACGAGGTCGCGGAGGCCCTGCATGGCCCACTCGCCGCCCTTGCCGACCTCGTTGGAGGAGGGGCAGCGGAAGGCGTCGACCTTCATGGGCGCGCGGAGGAGGGGCTTGCCGGCGAGGGTGTACTGGCGGAGGAGGCCATCGGGGCCGATGACGACGGAGAAGTTCCGGCCGGTGACGGTGGCCGAGCCATCCTCGGCGATGTCGGCGGAGAGGGTGCCTTGGGCCTCGATAGGCAGCGGCGCGGGGGCCTGGAGGGCGAGGGTCTCGGTGGCGACGAGAGCGCCGGCGGCAAGGGGGCCCTCGGCCCGGCGGAGGCGGTAATCCACGCGCAGGTCGTAGCCATCGAGCGTGCGGGGGACGCGGACGGGGAGGCGCAGGGTCTTGGCGGTCTGCGGGGCGATGCCGGTGAGGTCGAGGGTGCCGGTCTGGTCGGTAGGCTCGCCATTCTTATAGAGCGTCCAGCGGGCCTCGACGTAATCGAGGGCGCGGAAGTAGTTCTTGTTGCGAATGGTGAGCTGGGCGCCCTCGAGGGTGGTCTCGATGTTCTGGTAGACGTAGGCGACCTCGTGGTAGCCGGGCTCGGGGCGGTGGCCGGGGAGGAGGGTGCCGTTGCAGACGAACTGGCCGGAGTTGGGCCAGTCGCCCCAGTCACCGCCGTAGGCGAGAATGCGCTTGCCGCTCTTGGGGGAGTCGTACCACAGGGCCTGGTCGACCCAGTCCCAGATGGCGCCGCCGAGGATGACGTCGCTGCTCTCGATGGCGCGCTGGTAGTCGATGAAGTTGCCGAGAGCGTTCATCATGTTGTGGGCGTACTCGGAGATGTAGAAGGGCTTGACGTCGCGGGTCTGCTGCGCCTTCCACTCCACCCAGCCGACGGAGGGGTACTGGTTGGAGCCCATGTCGACGATGGCATTGTTGCGCTCGTAGTGGGTGGGGCGGGTGAAGTCGCGGGCCTTGATGGTGCGCTCGGCGATGGCGAAGTTGCGGCCGGGGCCGGCCTCGTTGCCGAGGGACCAGATGACGACGGAGGGGTGGTTCTTGTTGGTCTCGACCATGGCCATGATGCGGTCGACGTGGGCATCGAGCCACTCGACGGGATGGGAGAGGGACTCCTTGCCGTAGTAGTAGCCGTGGCTCTCGATGTTGGCCTCGTCCTGGACGTAGATGCCCCACTTATCGCAGAGGTAGTAGAAGTAAGGGGCGGCGGGATAGTGGGAGCAGCGGACGTGGTTGATGTTGGCCGCCTTCATGAGGCGGACTTCCTTCTCCATCGTCTCGTTGGAGACGTAGTGGCCGGTCCAGGGGTCGGCCTCGTGGCGGTTGACGCCTTTGAGCTTGACCTTCTGGCCGTTGACCCAGAAGCGCTTTTCGGCCTGACCCTTGCGGGCGGCGACCTCAACCTTGCGGAAGCCGAGGGTGGAGGGAACGGCCTCAATCAGGCGGCCCTGGGCGTCGCGGAGTTCGAGGATGAGGGTGTAGAGGTTGGGCTCCTCGGCGGACCAGAGGCGGGGGGAGTCGAAGCGGAGGCGCAGGCCGGTCTTCCAATGGCGCTGGCCGATGAGGTCGACGGGCTTGGAGGCGATGCCATCGTAGGGCGGGTCGGCGGGAGTCACGGGAGTGACGGCATTGCCCTGGGCGTCGTAGACCGTGGCGGTGAGGGTGGCGGCGGCGGGCGCGTCGGGGGCGTTGAGGTTCTCGAGGTCAACGTCGACGGTGAGCTCCCAGCGGCCATCCATGCGGTTCCAGTCGAGGGGCTCAGTGGTGGCGAAGAAGTCGCGCACGTGGAGCTTGGGGACGGCGTAGAGCTGGACGGTGCGGAAGATGCCGGAGAGGCGCGTCATGTCCTGGCACTCGAGGTAGGAGCCGTCGCTGTAGCGGTAGACCTCGAGGGCGACGACGTTGTCGCCGGGAACGAGATAAGGGGTGACGCGGAACTCCGCGGCGTCGCGGGAGTCCTTGGAGAAGCCGACGTAGCGGCCATTGACCCAGAGGTAGAAGAAGGAGTCGACGCCGTCAAAGCGGAGGTAGACCTCCTCGTTGGCCCAGGCGGCGGGGACGGTGAAGGTGCGGCGGTAGGAGCCGACGGGGTTGCGGGCGTCGTAGTTGGTGAAGCGCTTGTCGGGCTCGCCCATCACGTGGGGCCAGTCGCGCTTGAAGGGATAGGGTTGGTTGGAATAGAGGGCGGTGCCCCACCCTTTCTTGCGCTCGGGGTCGGCGCCCATCGTCTGCCAGGAGGCGGGGACGACGATGGTCTCCCAGCCGGAGACGTCGTAGGAGGGTTCTTGGAAGCCGACGGGACGGGAGGCGGGGTCTTTGCTCCACTTGAACTTCCACTCGGTCTTGCTGTCGAGGCTCTGCCAGCGCGCGCTGAACCAGGGGAGGATCTGCTTGGCGGAGTCGAGGTCCGTGAAGCTGAAGGCCCACGCGCGGGCGGGTTCCTTATTATAGGAGAGGTTTTGTTCCTGTTCCCACTCGCGGCCTGTGGGAGCCGTGGCGTTGCCGAAGCCGTGTGCCGCAAGCGCCACGCCGGCGGCGCAGCACAACCCACCGAAAATCATCGCCCGTCTCATGTCCATACGTCAAGTCTCCTTGAAAGGGATTTGGTCTTTATTATCATCCCATACCAGAGGGCGGAAAGTCAACCGCGGAGGGCAGGGAATGTCGATCTGCGTCAGGCAAGACGCAGGAGGGGCGCTGACGCGCCCCGGAGAACGGAGAACAGAACGCCCCTGCGGGGCGACGGGTGGAGTCGCTGACAGGGTGTAGAAGGTTTACCCTGCGGGGCTGACACGAAGGGACACGAAGAACCACAAAGGGCCACAAAGGACTGCCAGAATAGGGGAACCGCCGATTACGCCGATTGGAGCCGATTAGGGGCCGGCTACCGCCGGCAGGACGCTGAAGGGGAAGTTTGGAAGCTTGGAGGTTTGGAGGCTTGGACAGGTCTCACGCTGCGCGGCTATCACAAAGGACGAAGAACCACGAAGGGACACAAAGCACGACGCAGGGGGAACCGCAGATTTCGCAGATTTTGAGCAGATTAAGGGCGTGCTACCGCACGCTGGACTGCCAGTGTGTTTTAGATCACAGAGGACACAAGGAAGGCGACGCTGGGGCGGGCCGTGCGTGTGCGCAAGGCACACGTCCAGCCCGAAGGCCTGTAGAGCGTGGCGGGCTTCGCACGCCACGCTTTGGGAGAGGGGCGGCGATGGCCACCCTGGGGGGCGTTTCAGGAGATGCAGGAAATACAGGAGATACAGGAGCGCGCGGCAAGCGCGCGACGGAGGAGACTACACGCCATGTCTTCCGGTCTCATCGTCGCCAAGGGCGGCGGCCCGGGCTTCAACCTCCGGAGCTCCTCCAAGCCTCCAAGCATCCAAACTTCTAAGCTTCCACTTACCGGCGGGTGCGGCGCTTGGGGAGGGGGGCGGGGGTGATGGTGCGGATGAGGTCGATGAACTGGGAGAGTTCATCGAAGGCGGAGTAGACCGAGGCAAAGCGGACGTAGGCCACGGGGTCGAGCGCGCGCAAACGCTCCATGACCAAGGAGCCGATTTTGGAAGTGGTGACCTCGGCGGCGCCGCTCATCTCCACCTCGTCCATGACGTCATCGATTAGACGGTCAATGGCGTTGCCAGGGATGGGGCGTTTCTGACAGGCAATGGAGAGGCCGCGAACCAACTTCTCGCGGTCGAAGGCCTCGGTGCGGCCATCGCGCTTGACGACGCGCGGCAAGTGGCGCTCCAAGCGCTCGTAGGTGGTATAACGATAGCCGCAGGCGAGGCATTTGCGGCGCCGACGGATGGTGTCGCCCCCGTGAGTGGCGCGGGAGTCGACCACCTGGTCGTTATCAGCGCCGCATTTGGGGCAGTGCATGGCGGCGGCCTCAGACGATGGCGGCGAGGGCGGCCTGGGCGATGTCTGCGCCGTCGGTGCCGGAGACCTTGGAGACGCGGCGCGGGTCGATGAAGGCCCACTTATCGGGGGCCGTCTCGGCGGCGTAGACCACCACGGGGAGTTCCTGGCCGGCGGGAAGCTTGCGGAGAATCTCCAACACGGCGTCGGCGGAGAGGCCCTCGGCGTTGAGCGGCAGGATGAGGCCGGCGGGGCGGCGAGCGATGACGGCCTCGACGGCCTCGGCGCCGGTGCGGACGACCTCGACGGAGAAGCCGGCCTTGCCCAAAGCCTCGCGCAAGGCGTTGGCTCGGATGGGGTTGGCCTCGGCGAGGACGACCAGACGACGGACGTCGTCGCCCACCACGAGGGTGTCGCCACGGGGGAGGTCGCCCTCGGAGAAGAGGATGCGCTGGACCTCGGCCAAGAGCTCGTCGGGGTCGGCGGGCTTGGTGACGAAGCCGGCAATCTGCTTGTCGGCGAAGAACTCCGCCATGTCGCCGCGCGCGGTAAGGACGAGGATGGGCACGCGGGTGCGGCCCAAGCGGTCGGTGACGCGTTCGAGGAAACCGGTGCCGCCCATGCCGGGCATGCCGAGATCGAGGATGGCGAGGTCGGGGAGGGACTCGCTCATGATGCGGAGGGCCTCCTCGCCGGATTCGGCGCAGGTGACCTCGTAGCCGGCACCCATGAGGAAGTCGCCGAGCATCATGCGGATGTTCGGGTCGTCATCAATCAGCAGCAAGCGTTTGGGCATGGGGGCTCCTGGGTTGGGCTCAATCGGCCAAGAAGACACGATAGGCGCGATAGGTCATGTAGCAATCGAGCTTGGAGGCGGTCTCCCACGGCGCGTGCATGTTGAAGAGAGGCACGCCGAAGTCGACCACGTCCATGCCGTAGCGAGCCATGTAGAGGGCGATGGTGCCGCCGCCGCCCTTCTCGCAACGGCCCAGCTCGCCGGCCTGCCAGACCACGCCATCCTTGGCGAAGATGCGGCGGAGGTCGGCGATGAACTCGGCGCGGGCGTCGGAGGCGCCGCTCTTGCCGCGGGCGCCGGTGTACTTGATGAGACAGCCGCCGGCGTTCATCTTGGCCATGTTGCCGGTGGAATCGGCGTTGGGGAAGTGCGGGTCGCTGGCGGCGCAGACGTCGGCCGAGAGCATGCGGCTGGCCTCGAGGGCGCGGCGCACAGCGATCTCGGGCCGGGGGGTGTCCTGGCGCGCGATCAGCTCGGCCACGGAGTTCTCGAAGAAGGTGGAGTCCATGCCGGTGGCGCCGACGGAACCGATTTCCTCCTTGTCGCAGAGGAGAACCATGCCGGTGCGGCGGGGGATGGCGGGGAGGTCCATGAGGGCGCGGAGGCCGGCGTAGGCGCAGACGCGGTCGTCGTGGCCGTAGCCGGTAATCATGGAGCGGTCGAGGCCCAGGTCGCGCGGCATGCCGGCGGGGACGAGCTCGAGCTCGGCAGAGAGGAAGTCCTCCTCGGTCACGCCGTAAGTGTCGGCCAGGAGGCGCAGGATGTTGCGCTTGACGGTCTCCTTGGCGTCCTTGTCGGCGTTGGGCTCGGGGGCCGAGCCGATGAGCACGTCCATGTCCTCGGGGTCGAAGGCCTCAGAGACCTTCTTGCCGCTCTGCTCGGCGCCGAAGTGCGGGAGGATGTCAGTGATCTGGAAGACGGGATCTCCGGGATTGTCACCGATGGCGACCTCGACCTTCGAGCCATCGGGCTTGACGATGACCCCGTAGAGGGCGAGAGGGTGAACCAGCCAGTGAAACTTCTTGATGCCGCCGTAGTAATGGGTGTCGAAGTAGGCCAGGCCGCCCTTTTCGCAGAGGGGGACGGGCTTGAGGTCGATGCGCGGGGCGTCGGTGTGGCCGCCGATGACGTTGATACCGTTGGCGACGGGCTCCTGGCCGATGACGGCGGCCATCAGCGTCTTGCCGTGGTAGCCGCGATAGACCTTGTCGCCGGGCTTCAGCGTCTCGAAGGTCGAGAGTTCACGGAAGCCGAGGGCCTCGATGCGGCGCACGGCCTCGGCGTAGGCGCGGCGCTCGGTCTTGGCGATGCCCAGATAGCTGACGTAATCCTTGGCGTAATCCGCGCAGGCGGCGGCCTCTTTTTCGGAGAGACGGCCGATGGCGTTTTCGCGCTTCACGGTTCCAACGATGTCACTCATGATGAGACTCCTTTTCAATCAAAAGCCGGTGCGGTAGATGTCCATGACCTCCTCGGGGGAGGGCATGGTGCGATAGCGGCGGACGAGCTCAAGGCGGAGCGGCTCGCGGGTGTAACGCATCAGTTCGTCCTCGCTCGGGGCCTCGGGGGTCGTTCCCATCGTGTCCAAAAGGGCGTCGACCAGACCGTGGAGCTCCTCGCCAGTGGTCAGGTGCGCGGCATTCAGGATACGCTCGGTGAGCGCGGCGCAGGGGCGCGTCATAAAGTCGAGGTAACCGGCCAAGAGGATGCCGTTGGCGCGACCGTGGGGGATGCCTTTATAATAGGTAAGCGGATAGCCCATCGCGTGCACCAGGCCCGTGCCCGTCTGCGCGATGACCACGCCGGCCACGGTCGCGGCGTATTGCAGCTGCGCGAGGTTCACGAAGACACCATGCGCCATGCGCACCAATTCCGGCACGATGGTGCGAACGGCCTCCAATGCCATCATCTCGGTGAAACGCGAACAGCGCGGGGAATAGGCGCCCTCGATGGCGTGCGACAGCGCGTCCAACGCCGTATCGCTGAGCACCGCGGGGGGCAGGCTGGAGAGGTAACGCGCGTCCAAAAGCGCCGTCCGCGGGAAGAGGCTGGGACCGGAGACGTTCTTTTTGGTCTTGGCCTGGTGGTCCGTGATGATGGAATAAGGCGTCACCTCACTGCCCGTGCCGCAGGTGGTCGGAACAGCCACGATGGGCAACGCCTTGTCGCCCGGCTCCGGGCGCATCCGGAAGAAGCGTTCCTGGGGCACGTCCATCGCGGCCGCCCAGGCAATGGCCTTGGCCGCGTCCAGCGGCGAACCGCCGCCGATGCCCACCACGAAGTCGCATCCTTCTTCCTTCGCGCGGGCCACACCGGCGTAAACTTGGTCTGCATCCGGGTTCGCAGAAATACCATCGAAATGCGTCCATGCCACGCCGCGCGCCTCAAGCGCCGTCTGCACGTCAGCCAATGCGCCGGAAGCCGCGGCCCCGCCGTGGCCCGTCACCAACAGCGCCTTGTTGCCGCAGGCCCAACGCTCTGCCGCCAGGCGCACGCAATTGGCCCCAGATTCTATCGTCGTCGGAAGGAAGAAACGCAAGCTGTCCATAGAACCTCAAATGCACCTTAAAATCGTTTATCATTGTACCATATCGCCCCCACCCTGCGAAACGGTTTTTCGCAATCCAATACTGTTCGGAGAAAATAAAAGGTTCGCGAGGAACTGCCAGTGTTGAAATCGCAGATATGGGCAGATTTAGGGCGTGCCATCGTATGCCCCGGCTGGGGGAAACACCCCCTGCACCCGCGGGCACGTCTGCGATGACACAGGTGAGTACAACAGGAGCCTTCAGCCCCCTCCGCGGCCCCTTAAGGGTTTCGGGATGGACCACTATAGGGTCTCAACTCCGACCACTATAGTGGTTGACCTCGGACCACTATAGGGTCTCGCGGAGTGCCCTTTTAGGGGGCTTAGACGAGGGAGCTGGGGTGGTTGGCGACAAAGCCGTAGAGCGACCGATGGAGTCCGAGGTGTTTCGCGCCACCCCTTGCGTCTTTGCGGGCGCTTTTCCGACACGAAAAAAGGAAAAGCGTTGCGCAGGGTCCGTTCTTTTTGTTAGACTTTAATCGTTACGTACAGAAGGTAGGCGAAGACGCCACTGTGATACGGAGCCTAAAACAAGGAGTGACACCCATGGCCACGACAAAGAAAAACGCTAAACCAGCGAAATCCGCGCCCGCAAAGTCTGCCACCAAGACGACTTCAACCAAGCGTGTCACCCCCACCGCCAAACCCAAGGCATCCGCAACGAAGGCCGTGGCAAAGAGCACGCCCAAGAAGGCTGACGCAAAGAAGGCCGAGCCCAAGGCCAAGGCCGTCACGCCGAAGGCCACGCCTAAGAAACCCACTGCGAAGAAGCCAGAGCCCACCAAGGCCAAGGCTCCCGCCAAGGCCAAGACGGCCGCGACAAAGGCTACGGCGAAGACCACACCCAAGAAACCCGCCGCGAAAAAGTCCGAGCCGAAGACCAAAGCACCCACCAAGACTAAAGCGACCGCAACGAAGGCTACGGCGAAGACCACACCCAAGAAGCCCGCCGCGAAAAAGTCCGAGCCGAAGACCAAGGCCCCCACCAAGCCCAAGGCGACCACGACGAAGCGTTCGGCCCAAAAGACGGAGAAAGCCCCCGTTCCCACCCCTGCCGTTGCAAACAAGGCAGACAAGAAGCCCACGCAGTTGAAGTCCAATTATGGCATCATCCGTCCTTCTGGCGCCAAAGCGCAGAAGCCCACGACCAAGCCCACCGCTACCAAGTCGCGCCTAAGCGATGCCACCTTGGAAATCTTCCGCAAGCGCCTGCTCGCCGACCGTGCGGCCATTGAAGCACAACTCAACGCCGCCCGTTCCAATGCTTTGCGTCAAACCGACGAAGAGAATCAAGAAGAAGACGGTTCCAACTCCTTCAACCGCGCCGCCGACCTCAATCGCGCTGACGATCAGCACAAGCGTCTGCGCGCCATTGACGATGCCCTTCTGGCCATCAAAGAGAAGACCTATGGCATTTGTTCCATGTGCGGCAAACCCATTCCTCGCGACCGCCTGGAAGCCGCGCCCTTCGCCATCCGTTGCGTCACCTGCAAGGAAATCTGGGAAAAGACCATGGCTAAGGAGCGCAACCAGTCGCTCTGAGTGCCGTCTAGACCCCGCCACCCAAGCCGATACGCCCACAAGGCGCGTCGGCTTGGCGTTTATAAGCATGGGAGATTTTAGATCACAGAGGGTTACAGAGAGGACTGCCAGGGTGTTTTAACCACAAAGAGCTCAAGGAAACACAAAGAACACAAGGGAATTAGCTGATTAGCTGATTGGAAGGGCGTGGGGCGCTACCCCACGCCCCGGCAGGGAGAAGTTCTCCCTGCACCCCCGGCACGTCTGCGACGTACCAATGGGCGACGTAAAGGCGCGCAAGAGACACAGGGGAAACCACAGATTGTTCCGTCACTTCGCTAGGAAGACCTTCGGTGACACAGATTTTAAGCGGGTTTAGAGCCGGCTACCGCCGACAAGACGTACAATTGGAAGTTTAGAAGTTCGGATGTTTGGCCGTTTGGACAGGCCTCACGCTGTGCGGCTATCACAAATAACACGCAGGACGAAGAGGCGCTGGCACACCCCGGAGCATGCAGGCCCGGAGGGCCAAACCTTCCACGGCTACGGAGAAGCGCCCCTGCGGAGCACGACAAGCACGCCCCGGACGAGGCGCTAGAAGACCTTTTCATACCCGTATTCTTTTTTCCTTGCCTGACTCTTGATCCTTTGCTAAAATACCCCCGTATTCGCACCTGTGTAGGCGACGCCTCGCGCACACCCAACATGCCGAGGCGGCGGGCGACGAAGGATTCTTCCCCTTCGCGCCCGTTTTTTATGCCCAGAATCCGCTTTCTGAATGTGAAGACCACATGGGCAGGGGCTTTGAGTCACCCAAAAATTGAGCGCGAAACGGACTCCAAACGTCAGACAACTCTCAAAAGAGAACTTTTTATCAACTTGAATAGGTCGAAATTACAATGGGTTACGAAATTATTAGAAAAAAGTTCAAAAAAGGGCTTGCACAGAATGGGAGACTTTGATACCTTATGTCTCGTTTTCAGCGCCTTTAGCTCAATTGGATAGAGCATCTGACTACGGATCAGAAGGTTGGAGGTTCAAATCCTCCAAGGCGCGCCATCCTAAATGCGGGATTGAGCAGCCAGGTAGCTCGTCAGGCTCATAACCTGAAGGTCGTAGGTTCAAATCCTACTCCCGCTACCATAAAAGAGGCCGTAACCACAAAAGGTTACGGCTTTTTTTTGTTATATCCACTGTAGTAAAATCGTAGCAAGAAGCTTAGGATAAAGCGAGCAGGGGAGATTCACGCCTCTCGTGTCCAGAGAGGGTTCTCACGAAGACACAAGAGGAACGCAAGGTCCTGAACGCTTCACCGTTCGGCCCTACGAGTTCCTCTACCGCGTCCATTCCTTGCGTTTCTCTCTTTCCCTGGAATTCACGCTCCACTTCAACAGAGCAAGGTGATGGGCGGGAACGTTGCACCAAATGACAGGTCTTGGAAATGTCACATCTTACTATAAGTGATGTGGTTGACATTGATTTAGAGAAGACAAATGACAGGTCTTTAGCAAAGGTGCATGGTGCAGTCATGAAGCAACCACGCTTGATCTTTGACAACTGAATGTATGTGTTTGTATCGAATGATTGACCGCAGGGAAGCAATCTCAAGAGGGCCTTATTATATAAAGGTACTAATTGACGCTCTGCAGGTCGATGCGATGAGTCGCCTCATGGGAAACTTTTCCCGGACGGTATGTGTTCCTGCAGGAAGTGGGCGCGCGGATTCCGCTATTGTGGTAAAATACGCGACAATTCGATTTAAGGAGCATGGACAATGCGCGTACCGTTGAGTTGGCTGAATGAATTTGTGGACCTGCGTGACCAGACGCCGCAGCAAGTGGCGGATCTGTTGACCTTTTCCGGGGTGGAAGTGGAAGCCATCGAGCAAACCGGAACGGTGCTGGACAGCCATTTCGTGGTGGGTGAGGTGACGGAATGCGTCATGCACCCGGATTCTGACCACCTGCACGTGTGCAAAGTCTTTGACGGCACGGAGACGTTGCAGGTCGTCTGCGGCGCGCCGAATGTGCGCGTGGGCGTGAAGGCGCCGCTCGCGAAAATCGGCGCGACGATGCCCGGTCCGGAAGGCTTCGCCATCAAGAAGGGTAAGTTGCGCGGCGTGGAGAGCTTCGGTATGCTCTGCTCGAAGGACGAGCTGGGGCTGGGCGGTGCGCATGACGGCATCTGGGAGCTTCCCGCGGAGGCCGTGGCCGGCGCGCCGGTGCAGCCTTTCATGCCCGAGGCCGACACTGTTTATGATTTGGAAGTGACGTGGAACCGTCCTGACTGCCTCTCGGTGCGCGGTATTGCGCGTGAGCTAGGGGCGCTTCTTGGGCGTCCGCTCATGGAGCCGCCGACCGATTTTACCGAGGGCGAAGAGCCCGTCGAAAAGTATGTGAAGGTGCGCGTGGAGGCCCCGAAGGACTGCCCACGTTACACCGCGCGCGTCGTGACCGGATTGGACCCGAACGCGCCGACGCCGGACTGGATGGCGCGCCGCCTGGAACAGTGCGGCCAGCGTAGCCTGGGTCTGGCGGTGGACGTGACGAACTATGTGATGATGGAAGTGGGTCACCCGCTCCATGCCTTTGACCACGCGACGTTGCGCGGCGGGGAAATCGTGGTGCGTCTGGCCAAGCCCGGCGAGACCATCCGCACGTTGGACGGGACGGACCGGAAGCTGGACGAGACGATGCTTGTCATCGCCGATGCCGAGCGCCCCACGGCGGTCGCCGGCGTGATGGGCGGTGAAGAGAGCGAAATTGAGCACGCCACCGGCACGGTGGTGCTGGAATCCGCCCTCTTCGACCCCGCGAGCGTGAAGTTCACGGCCACCAAGCTAGGCATGACCTCCGAGGCGACCTATCGTTACGCCCGCGGCGTGGACAAGGGCTTGGCCGATTGGGCCAGCCGCCGCGCCATCCACCTGCTCGTGAAGTACGGCGGGGCCACCGCGTGCAAGGGCGTGCAGGACGTGGATTCGCGCGACCCTGCCCCCATCGATGTGGCCCTGCGTTACCGCCGTTGTGACGAGGTGATCGGCACCCCCGTGGCACCGGAGAAGGTGGATGCCATTCTGACGAGCTTGGGCATCGAGAAGATCTCGGGCGACGCGGAGCACGGCGTCTTCCGCAGCCCCAGCTGGCGCTACGACCTGACGCGCGAGGCTGACCTCATCGAAGAAGTCACCCGCATGAACGGGTTGGACGCTGTGCCCGAGCGCATGCCCTCGGCCCCCTCCGTCTCCCCCCTGCAAGAGACGGACTATCAGGCCAAACGCGCCGTGCGCCACGCTCTACTCGCCCTCGGTCTGACCGAGGCGATGCACTACTCCTTCCTCTCCAAGGCCGAGCTCGACGCCTTCGACCCGGAGGCCAAGAACCGCCTGGTTCTGCCTAACCCCGTTTCGGCCGACTACGGCGTGATGCGCGACACCCTCTTGCCGCAACTCATCGGCTCGCTGGGCCGTAACGCCGCGCGCCAGGTGGAGAGCTGCGGGCTCTTCGAGATCGGCCGCGTCTTCTCCGTGGACCCGAAGACGGGCAAGCCGGCGGAGTCCGAGCGCGTGGCGTTGGGCATGATGGGTCCCTTCGGACGCGACGCCCTGCACACCCACGAGCCGGTGAAGGACGAAGAGGCGCTCTTGTGGTTGAAGGGCGCGATTGAGGCACTCTGTGAGCGTCTGCACGCGCCGCGTTTCGGGTTCTTCCCCTGCAAGCACCCCGCCTTCGCGCCGGGCTTCGCGGTGGAGATTTGCCTGGGCCGCAAGCGTGTGGGCCTGATGGGCGCGGTGAACGCCGCCCAACGTCACCGCTACCGTCTCAACACGCCGTTGGTTGTGGCGGAGCTGGACCTGGCGCAGTTGACCAAGGGCCTGAACGCGTTGCCGCGTCTGAAGCCCGTGCCGCAGTTCCCCGCCAGCCGCAAAGACATCGCCTTCATTGCCCCCGATGGATTGACGCACGAAACGATTGTGCGCACCATCCGCAAGGCCGCGCCGCCGGAATTGACCGACGTGCGTCTCTTTGATATCTTTATGTCGAAGGCCATTGGCGCCGGGAAGCGTTCCATGGGGTACTCCCTGGAATTCCGTTCCGCCGAGCGGACGCTCCGCGACGCCGAGGTCAACGCCGCCTTCGCCAAGATTGCCGACGCGCTCCGCAAGGAGCTCAACGTGGAGATCCGCGAGGGTTGACGAACAGGATTTGCCGCTTCGGCGGCTAAAGGAAGTGGGCCCTGTCCTAAACGCGAATTGGCTGATGTTTCTCTGGCCTACACGTCTTTAGGATGGATCGGAGCCTCCGGTGGAATGGCGCGCGCGAGCGTACCCGAAGCCGGGGGGATGAACCGTCACTTAAACACCCAGGGCTTCCAGAGGAGGAAGCGATACGTCTGGACGGGGCTTTTGTTTTGATGGGCGCGGCGGCGCCAGAAATGAGATGAGGGACGCGCAATGCTGAAACGCATTCTCATGGTCGCGGCACTGATGGGCGCCGGATTGGTCTCGGCCGCGGGGGAAGCCTCCGACATGGCCATCCAGCTCTTCGGCAAGGAAGAGTCGGGTAAACGCGTCGAGACCGGCGCGCTCTTCATCGATGGCCTCTATATCAAGGGGCCCTATGAAGTGACGCGCCAAGGCAACGTCATCCTCATCAACGGTCGCGTTGCCAGCCGTTTCAAGGTCGAAGCCAAGGCCAAAGCCGCCGCCGAACAACAAGCCGCGCGGGAAGCCGCCGCGAAGGAACGTGCCGAGGCGAAGGCCAAGGCCGCTGAAGAGGCGAAGCAGGCCGCTGAAGACCACCGCACCGCGGCCCGCGCCCAAAGCGGCGGCGCCACCCCGCGCCAACGCCAAAACATTCGCGGCGGCCTCAAGGAACGCCAGGCCCAAAAGCAACGCGACAAAGCCATTGCCGCGGCCTCCGGGCAGAGCGGCTTCAACACCGACCCCGCCGGCGGCGACCCCACGGCCCTTTTCGAAGAGGCCGACTACACCTACACCCCGCCCGACCGCCCCGAACCCAAGGCCGTCCCCTACGTCCGCCCCGGCGCCAAACAAAACCTCCGCCAACGTATCGCGGCTCGCGATGAACGTGTAGCCGCCGCGCAGAAACCCAAACAGGATGAGACTGCGGACGACGGTGAGGAAATCGCCACCGAGAACTTTGACGACCTCACCGAAGAGGAAATCAAAGCTTACACCGAGCAGTTCACCAAGCGGCGTGCCACCCTCGAAACCTTGCTCGCCCGTGACAGCCTTCTACTGCTCAGCTCGCAAAGTTCCGGCGCGCTTTACAAGAACCAGTCCACGATGTGCCGCTTCGTGACGCAACTCGGCGGACTCTGCCAGGCCGGAAACGCCAACAAGCTCATCTCTGCTTGGGGCAAGGAAATCCCCCGCGCCTACCTCCAGCGCATCTACAACAATCGCACTGCCAACAGCACCGAGATGGAGTCCCTCATCCGCCGCGCGAAGGACATCCTCGAAGCCGCCCGTAAGCGCTCCGAAAGCCGCATCTGAGCCCCGAATGGCAGACGTATCGATTTCGCTCCCAGAGGAATTGACACGGGGTTCCGTTGAGACGGCCTGCCTCGACGCCAATCCCCAGGCGATGTATGACTGCGCCGCCGTGCGCCATGCAGACGGCGCTGGGCTCGCCTTCCTCTGGCTTCTCCGCGGCCAAAAGCGCCTGACCGGCACGCTCTCCGCGGAGCTCGCCAAGTCGTTGGAAGCCTTCGATGCCGCCCAGGCCGCACTTCCCAAAGTCACGCCGCCTCCCAAAGAGCCACCTCTCGTCGCGTTGGGCCGCGCAGAATGCGAACTCTTTGCCCGTTGGGGCGAGGCCATCGCCTATCTGGGCGAGACGCTCTGCGCCTTCGGCACACTCTTTCGCGGTCATTTTCGGTGGGGCGACTGTGGGCTGGCCTTCTTCCGGTGTGGCGTGCAAGCCGTCCCCGTGATGATGCTCATCGGCTTCCTGTTAGGCCTCATCCTCGCCTTCCAATCGGCCATTCCCCTCCAACTCTTTGGTGCCGAAAGTTTCGTCGGCGGCTTAGTCGGTATCGCCCTGGTACGCGAATTAGGTGTCCTCGTCGCGGCCATCCTCATGGCCGGTCGCACCGGTTCCGCCTTCGCCGCAGAGCTCGGCGCCATGAAGGTCAATGAGGAGATTGACGCCCTCGAAACGATGGGTCTGCGCCCTGTCCGCTTCCTGGTTCTCCCGCGCGTCTTGGCCGGCACGCTGGCCTTGCCGCTCCTCTCCCTCTTCGTCACCTTCGCCGGCCTAATCGGCGGAGGCACTGTCATGGGCATCCTGGGCTTCTCCGGCAACTATTACCTCGACCAACTCCAACTTTTCGTTGACCTCTCCGATGTCCTCGGTAGCTTCTGCAAGGCCTTCGCCTTCGGCTTCTCCGTCTCGGCGGTTGGATGTTGGTGTGGTCTGCGCGCGGGGCGCGATGCCGGCGCCGTCGGCACGGCCACTACCGCGGCCGTCGTCACCGGCATCGTCTCCATCGCCCTCCTCGAGGGACTCTTCTCCGTCGTCTTCTACGCAATGGGGTGGTGAGCCATGGCACGCGCGGTCATCGAATGTGAACACGTCGTCACCGGTTATCCCGGCAATCCCCTCATGCGCGACGTCTCCCTCACCATTTCCGAAGGCGAGGTCGTCTTCATCCTCGGCGGCTCCGGCTGCGGCAAATCCACCCTCCTCAAGCACATCATCGGCCAGCTTCCGACCCTCGGCGGCACCATCCGCATTCTGGGCCAAGACATCGCCACCGCCGAAGGCCCGGACCGCGACCGCCTCCTCCGTACCTTCGGCATGATGTACCAGAGTGGCGCCCTCTTCGGCAACCTCACCGTCCTGGAAAACATCCTCCTTCCCCTCGAGGAGTTCACCCCCTTCCCTGAGCCTCTCCGCCGCGCCATCGCCCGCCTCAAGCTCACCCAGGTCGACCTCCTCGACCGTGCCGATGCCTTTCCCGCCGAACTCTCCGGCGGCCAAGTCAAGCGCGCCGCCATCGCCCGCGCCATGGCCCTCGACCCCAAAATCCTCTTCCTCGACGAGCCCTCCGCCGGCCTCGACCCCATCACCTCCGCCTCCCTCGACGCCCTCATCAAATCCCTCTCCCGAAACCTCGGTATCACCGTCGTCATCATCTCCCACGAGCTCGCCTCCATCAACGCCATTGCCGACCGCGCCCTCTATCTCGACCGCACCGTCGGCGGCGTCCTCGACCAAGGCGCCCCCGCCGAGCTCCGCGACCACAGCCCCCACCCCGCCGTTCGCGCCTTCTTCAACCGCGCCCCCAACCCCGGAGACCTCCCATGACATCCGGCAAACGACACTTCGCCATCGGCCTCTTCACCCTCCTTGGCCTCCTCCTCCTGGCCACCGCCTGCATCATCTTTGGCGGCGGCGACCTCTTCGCTAAAAAAGTCTACTTCGAGACCTACTTCGAGACCTCCGTCCAAGGCCTCGAGGTCGGCAGCCCCGTCAAGCTCCGCGGCGTCCAGGTCGGTTCCGTCGAGTCCATAGGCTTTGCCGGCGCCACCTACGGCGACCAAGTCTACGTCAATCGCGACAATCCCCAATCCGTTCGCCCCCTCAACTACGTCCGCGTCCTCTGCTCCATCGATCTCGACAAGCACCCCGACATGGACCAAGCCCGCCTCGCCAGCATGGTCGACCACGGCCTCCGCGCCAACCTCGCCCTCCAGGGCATCACCGGCCAAGTCCTCGTCAACCTCGACTTCCCCCGCCACAGTGGCCTCGCCGCCCCCGAACAGGAGCTCGATGTCCCCTGGAAGCCGGAATCTATCTACATCCCCTCCACCCCGACCACCCTCCAAACCCTTCTCAACAGTGCCCAAGCCATCGCCGAAAGCCTCGGCAAGAGCGACATCCCAGAGGCTGTCGAAGCCCTCACCGCCCTCGCCAAAAACGTCGACAAAATCGCCACCGAGTCCAACATCCCCAAGCTCACCGCCACCTTCACCGAGCTCGGCGCCTCCCTCAACAAGCAATCCGAGCAACTCTCCGCCATCCTCGCACGCCTGGACGCCGCCCGTCTCGGCGACAACCTCCAAACCCTTACTGACAACCTCGCCCAAACCTCCACCGTCCTCCGCGAGGAAATCCCCGCGCTCGCCGCACAGCTAGAAGAGACCCTCGAGCAAGCCAAATCCCTCATCGCCCAAGCCGATGCCACCCTCGCCGAGCTTCGCACGGATGTGGATGCCCCTGCCCTCGCCAAAGACCTCGAACAAACCCTCTCCGCACTTGCCCGCACCACTGCCTCCACCGAGGCCCTCGTCCGGGAAATCCGCCAAAAGCCCTCCCGCCTCATCTTTGACGAACCCCTCGAGGATTGACCTATGAACCGCCTCCTCCCCACCTTGCTCCTCCCCCTCCTCCTCGTCGGCTGCTTCTCCTCCGGCACGCCCCCACAGCGCCGCTACACCGTCCTCGACCCGACGGCCGCCCAACTCCCCGTCACCCCCGCCAACCTCGACATCTCCGTCCGCATGGCCCCCGACCTCCGCGCCGCAGACGCCCCCACCCTCTACCGCGCCGATGGCTCCGTCTCCACCCTCCGCGTCCTCACCTACTACGCCCCCCTCGAGCTCGCCATCCCCCGAGCTCTCCGTGAACGTGCCAGCCTGGCCGACTTCGGCCTTCAGCCCGGTCAAGCCCTCGTGCTCCACATCCACGACTTCTGCGTCGATTACCGCACTAGCGATGGCATCCCCGTCGCCCGCATCACCCTCTCCGCCAACGGTCACACCCTTATTACCACCTCCCAACCGCTCCCCGCCAACGCCACCCCGGCCCAAATCCGCGCCACCCTCGCCGACTGCCTCCTCAAGGCCATCCGCCGCTCCCTCGCCCAACCCTAATCCTTGGACTGCGCCATAGCCGTGCCTCTGCCTTATTATAATAAGGTCGAGGCTCCCAGCCCGAGCGCCCAATACAAACACCATCTATTCAGTTGTCAAAGATCAGGCGTGACGAGACTGTTTGACAATCGTGTCACGCACCCTTGCCAAAGACCTGTCATTTGCCTTTCCTAAATCACACACAATCCCAGTACACAGCGTCAGATACGCCGCCCTAAAGACCTGTCATTTGGTAGTACTCGGGTGGTCGACTTCCACGAGCGCTTGACCTTACGGTAAAGGTGATACGCAACGCCGACATGAGGCGGCGTCCAACGCTTCCTCGATAAAATCCAGACATCCGCCGACGAAGCGCCTCATTCAACCCCAAGCGCCCTTTCACCGCTACTCAATCGTTCCAATCCACCCACCATTGAGCATAGGCATCTCCGTTCACGGCGGCTTTCCGGTACCACTCACGCGCCGTCTCCGCTGATTGAGGAACACCCAAACCATACCAATAATATTCTGCCAAACGCCTTTGAGCTTCCGCGATACCCGCCTCTGCATAGGGCAACAAGGCACGAAACTTCTCTTCATTAGTTCCTTCTTTCCATCTGCCTTCTTCAAACATTTGTGCTAAAGCATCTTTCGCCATCGTATTTCCTTGCTTAGCGGCGGCAGAGAGTGCGTCTTTTGCCTTTTCGTTACCTTGCTTGGCAACGAGAAAGAGGCAGTCTGCAACGGTCTCTTCCGGAAGGTTGAGGGTCGCACCTTCCGCGAGTTTGTTGCCGAGATAGACTCTAACACGTTCGTTACCACTCTTGGCGGCGGAGAGGAGAATTGGAAGCACCTTCTGCTCTGTCTTTGCCGAGTAGTGCCCCACAAAAACGTTTTCTATTAGTTGCTCTTTCGCCTTCTCATTCCCTTGCTTAGCGGCGGCAAGGAGCCACTCCACGGGTAAGTCTTTCCAAGAGGCGTCTGTATACAGCCCAAATTGTACCAAGTCGACGATTCTCCCTTGGGCCAACACATTGCCCTGCTTAGCGGCGACGAGGAGATAGACGGTGGCGGTCTCCTGCGAGATAGGCAGGCTTTCTCCTTCCGCGAGCCTTGTACCGAGAAGCAATTGCGCTTTTTCATTGTCTTGCTTGGCGGCGGCAAGGAGACAGGTGATGGCGGTCTCTTCCGGGAGGTCGAGGGGCGCGCCTTCTGCGAGTTTGGCACCGAGGTGGGCCTGGGCGGCTTCGTTGTTGTTCTGGGCGGCGGCAATGAGCCACGCGACAGGCAAATTGTCCCAAGTGGTGTCCTTGTAAAGGCCGGATTGCATCAGCTCGACAATCCGTATCTGAGCCTTTTCGTTGCCTTGCTTGGCGGCGGCAAGAAGCCACGCCGTGGGGAGGTCGTCCCAGCTAGAGTCGCGATAGGCGCCTTGTTGGGCCAACTCAACAATCCGTATCTGCGCCTTTTCGTTGCCTTGCTTGGCGGCGGCAAGAAGCCACGCCGTGGGGAGGGCGTCCCAGCTAGAGTCGCGATAGGTGCCTTGTTGGGCCAACTCAACGATCCGCGTCTGGGCCTTTTCATTGCCCTGCTTGGCGGCGGCAAGGAAACAACGTATCGTGGTCTCTTGCGAGAGATCGATGGTTTCTCCTTCTGCGAGCTTGATGCCAAGGATGGCTTGAGCGTCTTCATTCCCGACCATGGCGGCTTCGGAAAGCCAGTCGGTGGCTTCCGGGTGTTGCGCCAAGGTTTCATCGCCAGCGGCGATACGCTCACCAAGGAAGAGACGCGCGGCAATATATTCATGGAGAAGGATGTGCGAGCCGGAAGGTTCACTCTCCACATTGAGTAACCATTCAGAAGGGAACTCATTGGGTTTGGGGCTCCACCAGCGATTTTTATAGTCGTAGGCTAAGCCGACCAGTTTCGACTGCGCACTCACGTTACCCCGGGCGGCGGCCACGCGATACCACGCCACGGCCTCGGCGTAGTCCTGCGGCACGGAGAAAGAACCTTTCCTATAGGTCGAGGCAATCCAGACCATCACGTCGGTCGAGCCAGACTCAAAGAGGTCCTGTTTGGCCGCCTCGAGAACTTTCGTTGTTGGCACTTTGCTTGCCGCAAGGCAATCGGAGAACGCGTCCCCATGCAAGGGGCAGTTCTCTATCTGTGCGGCGGGTGCGACGCCCAGACCGAAGTCTTTGCAGAGGGTTAGACGACAAGCCACGCTCGCTTTCACGGCGTCATTGTCGCGGCGTGCCGCCTCTTGATAATACGCGTAGGCTTGGCCCCAGTCGCCCGCTTGCAATGCCGCATTGCCCTTGTCAAAGAACTGCTCGGCACGATAGTCGCGGAGCTTCAGATAACCGACGGGGGCCGCAATCAGCGCCACCACCTCGAGGGTAAAAAGTATTTTCGAAAACATGGTCACCTTCTCACGAGAACATTTAGACGGCGACCGCACTGAGATCCCAGCTCGTCCGCCGCCGAAAAGCCTCCTACAAATCTATGCTTATTCTCCATTTTCTGATATCCACCATTGAGCATAGCTGTCTCCATTCTCGGCGGCCTTTTGATACCACTCTCGCGCCTTCTCCTTTGATTTGGGGATACCCAAGCCATACAAATAATGGTCGGCCACGCGTTTTTGAGCTACTGCGATATCCGCCTCCGCATAAGGTAACAAAGCACGAAACGTCTCTTCGTTCGTACCTTTTTTCCACGAGCCTCGTGCGAACGCTTGCTTTAAAACGTCTTTTGCCTGCTCGTTGCCTCGTTTGATTGCGGCGAGTAGGCAGTCGGTGGTAACCTCTTCCGGGAGGTCGAGGATTGCCCCTTCGGCAATCTTGGTGCCAAGGTAAGCTTTCGTTTTCTCGTTACCCTGCTTGGTGATGGCGAGGAGTGCGCGTTGTGCTCTCCCATTGTTTTGCTTGGCGGTAGCAAGAATGTAAGGCGTGGCCGTTTCGTCACCTTGCTTGGCAGCGGCGAGAAGACACTCGACAACCGTTTCATCCGGAAGGTCGAGGGGTACCCCCTCCGCGAGTTTGGCACCGAGATAGGCTTGGACAGGTTCGTTACCGCTCTGAGCGGAGGTGATGAGGAAAGGAAGCGCCTCTCGCTCCGTTTCTGGTGAGCATTCCTTTGCCAAAATAGTCTCGATAATTTGCGCCTGAGCCAGTTCGTTACCGTTCTTAGCGGCGGTAAGGAGTTCGCCTTGAGCCTCTTCGTTGCCTTGCTTGGCGGCAACGATAAGATAGTCGGTGGCGATCTCTTCCGGAAGATCTAGCGTTTCTCCTTCTGCGAGTTTGGCACCGAGGTGGGCTTGGGCGGCTTCGTTGTTGTTCTGGGCGGCGGCGATAAGCCATGCGATGGGCAGTTCGTCCCAAGTGGCATCTGTGTAGAGGCCGAATTGGATCAGTTCAACGATGCGTACTTGGGCCTTCTCGTTGCCCTGCTTGGCAGCAAGAAGAATCCATTCCGTGGGGAAGCTGTCCCAGCGGGCGTCGCGATAGATATTGCGTTGAGCCAGCTCCACAATCTGCGCTTGGGCCTTTTCGTTGCCCTGCCTGGCGGCGGCGAGGACATAGTTTGTCGCGGTCTCTTGCGGAATCAGGAAGTGCTCACCTTCCGCGAGTTTGATGCCGATGCAGGCTTGGGCCGCGGCATTGCCATCGTTGGCGGCGGCGAGGATCCAGTCTGTGGCCTCCGGGTGTTCTGCCAGGGCTTCATCGCCGGCGGCAATGCGTTCGCCCAGGAGAATACGCGCGATGAGCATGTCCTTCGTGTTGAGCAACCAGTCCGAAGGCAGTTCGCCCGGACTTGGAGTCCATTGCTGGAAGTAGGCCATGGAGATCAGGTATCGTTGGGCGTCTAAGTGCCCCCGGGCGGCGGCCATGCGATACCACGCCGCGGCCTCATCGTAGTCCTGCGGCACGGTGGGATAACTGTCTTTGTAGGCCGAGGCGACCCAGACAATCAGGTCGGTCGAGCCGGACTTGGCGAGGTTTTGCTTGGTCGCCTCGAACACGCGCTTCGGCGCCACCCTGCTTGCCTCCAGGCAATCGGCGAAAGCAGTCCCATGCCAAGGACACTTCTCCAACCGCTCGGTGGGCGCGACGCCCAGGCCGAAGTCCTTGCAGAGGGTCAGACGACAAGCCACGATTCCGGCCAGAGTTTTGTTGTCGCGGCGGGCCGCCTCTTGGTAGCATGTATAGGCCTGATTCCAGTTGCCCTCCCGCAACGCCGCCTCGCCCTTGTCAAAGAACTGCTCGGCACGGTATTCGCGGAGCATTAGAAACCCGATGGGCGCCGCAATCAGCGCCATCACTTCGAGACCAAACAACACTTTCGAGAACATGGTCGCCTCCTTACGCGAGGACCCACACTGCGGCCCAAGCCGCGATGGCGGCCACGCCGCCCAACGCGGAGAGCATCGCCCAGACGCGCCTGGAGTGGCGTTCGGCCAGGATGGCCTGTTTGGTCTTGAGCAACGCTGTGATGGCATCCTGCTTCCACCCCGCGGAACGCGAGGTCGGCGCGGTCAAGGCCCTGAGGGCCTCGACGGTCTTGTCGATGGCGGGGATGGCCGCCGGCGTACGGGACTCCGCGATGGTGGGGTGCAGGGTCTTGCACAAGGTCTCAGCAAAGTCGCATTCGTCGTCCGTGGTGGCAAGGCCATCGTCGCTCTCGCCCGGGGCCTCCAGGAACCAGTGCAGACGCAATGCGTCGGTCGCCGCGCGGCAGGCCTTTGGCGCTGCCACAAGCCCCTGAAACGTCACCGACCCAAGCGAAGAACAGAAGTCCCGCAAATACGAGACGAAGGCTTTGCGCGTCTGCCGACAGGCCGCGATGGCCTGTTGTACCACCGGCGTATCCACCAAGCACCGGAGCATCAGATTATCCATGCCGATGGTCGTGTCGGCCGTGCCAAGGGCCGAGACCGCAAGCACGTCCAGATTCGGATAGTTCCCCGCAATCAAGGGTAGGTGCTGCGCCACGAAGGCGCGCGGGTCCAGCTCCACCGTGTCGGGGCTGAGATAGCGGTCAATCTGCGTGAGGAGCAGGGTCACCTTCGGGTGCGTGTGGAGACGGAAGAGGAAGTCCAGGCACGCGTTCGTCACCCACACGGCGTCCAAGTTGTCCGGGGTCGTCTCCAGATGCTCCGCGTCCGCCAGATTGAAGAGCACGAAGACTTGGTCGGACTGCGTCAGGTGGCCCAAGAAGGCGTCCAGTTCCTCTTGGTTCGCGGCAATGCGCTCCGAGAAAGAGACGGGGTCTTGGTTGTCCATCTCGTCCAAGAAGGCCAGACGGTAAATCTCGCCCGGATAGTCCAGGATGTCGCAGGTGCGCTGGGGTTTGCCGCCATAGCACGCGCTCCAGGCCAGACGGCGCAGACTCGTGGTCTGGTGCGGCAACGACTCCCCTTCCAGTTGCTCCGGGAGCAACGTCAGGAAGCGAAAGGCCTCGCGCGTCTCCGGTCGCAACGACCATCCCGTCCGCTCATGTGCCTTGAAGGTCTTGACCAACGCCATCGTCAGCACCGACTTGCCGGAGCCTTCAACGCCCAAAAAGGTGATGTTTCCCATGATTCTCCAACGCTTTCCGATTCAGGCCGACGCACTGCACACGTCCGCCTCAATACGGTACGTATGCTAGCACATTAAGTGGTATCACGGCAAATGGCAGAGTGGCGGTGAGAAGCAGGGAGAACGGAAAACGGAGAACGGAGAAAGGAACGCCCCTGCGGGGCGACGGGCAGGGCATTGTTCAATTAAAAGGCGTGCGCCAGCACGCCCAAAATCTGCATCAATCTGCGAGATCTGCGTTTCCCATTCTGGCAGTCCTGCCGGCGGTAGCCGGCCCCTAATCGGCTTCAATCTGCGTAATCGGCGGTTTCACCCTCTGGCAGTCTTTCAGTATTCGGTCTCATCGTCGCCGTAGGCGACAGCCCAGGCACCAACCTCCGGGGCTCCTCCAAGCCTCCAAGCCTCTAAACTTCCAAGCTTCCTTGGGGCGGCAACGACGCCCTAGAGAACATCGGGTGGCAACGCTTGGGCGATGTAGGGTGAGACGCCCCAGAATTCCTTGAGCGCCCGATATTCGGCGATGGCTTCGCCGAGGCCCGGGCGGAGTCCGCGTTGGGCGCGGATAAGGATGTTGCGGCCGGTGGCCTCTTGGGAGACGAACTCCATGACGGCGGCACGGTAACCGCAGATGCGGAGAACCTGCGCACGGAAGGTGTCGGTGAGGAGGTCGGCGAGGCGCTCGCGCAGGATGCCGTGACGCAAGAGCGCCCGCATGGGGCCGCCGCCGACAAGGGCGTGATGGAGTTCGTGCTGGCAGCAGGGAACACAGAGGATACGCTGGGCCTTGGTGCGGACGGCCATGATGAGGGCGTCATCGGTGGCGGTGTCACAGGCGTGGAGGCTCATGACGAGGTCAGGCGTCTGGGGCCACTGGGCGTCCTTGATGTCGGCGCACTGGAAGTCGACTTCGCCCTCCAGGCGGAGCGTCTGGGCCATGGCGCGAGCGCTCTCGACGACGCCTTGGTTGCGATCGATGCCGAGGGTCGCGACCTTGGGCCACTGCTTGGCCTGGGTGAGGTAGGCGTGAAGGGCGAGGGTGAGATAGGCCTTGCCGCACCCGCAGGCAACGATGGAGAAGGAGTCCGGCGGGGTCTCCGGCAGAATCGGCTCCAGGGCGCGGAGCAGAGCATTGACCTGGTCGTACTTGCCGCGCATAGAGGCACGGATGGTGCCGTCCGCCGCGGCGATACCGAGGACGCGGAGGAGCGGCGCGGAATCGAAGTCCGTGAGAGGCTGCCGCTTGGTACGGTCGTTACCGGCGGGAGCGACGGCGGCGGGCGCGGCCTTTGGTTTACCGCGGGAGACGAGCGGGGTACCGCGCTTCCCGATGCGGACGTGGAGGTCGCCCTCTGTGGTGACGAGGTGGAGCTCACGCTTGCCGGTCTGCACCAAGATATCCTCCAGGCCCTTGCGAGCGGCGGGCTCGGTGAGATTGCGGGTCTTGGACTGGGTGCCGTCGCGCATCTCGGCCTGCCAGAGGTCCTGCCCCTTGATACGGACGGGGCGGAGGGAAATGCGAAAAGGCTGACCCTGGCGGGTGAGGGTCTGCGTGAGGCGGATGAGGCCGGGGGCAAAGACGCGGCGGCGAATCTCGTCAGCTAGCGCTTCGGGAAGGGTGTCGGTTTCTTCAGTCATGGCAAAGGCATTGGATGTGTGCGGCGCACCCCGGGGCTTCCCGGGAAAGCCAGTCGCATATCTCTTAGGGTAGCAAACCGCGGCGACGCGGGGAAGGGGAAATTATGGTATACTATCAGAATTATTGAGAGGATTTTCTGAAAAGGATTTTCGAACATGGATGAAGAGACGCAGGTGAGCCCGGCGGCGGACACGCGATTGACCTCAATCAACGTCGAGGAGGAGATGAAGAGCTCCTACATCGACTACTCGATGAGCGTCATCGTGGCGCGTGCCCTGCCGGACGCGCGTGATGGGTTCAAGCCGGTGCACCGGCGCGTGCTCTACTCGATGCACGAGAACAAGAACTTCTTCAACGCGCCTTACCGCAAGTGCGCCCGCGTGGTGGGTGACGTGATGGGTAAGTATCACCCGCACGGCGACAGCTCCATCTATGACACGCTGGTGCGCCTGGCCCAGTGGTTCAGCATGCGCGAAAAGCTCGTGGACGGCCACGGCAACTTCGGCACCATCGACGGCGACGGCGCGGCGGCTTACCGTTACACCGAGGCCCGCCTGGCGAAGATCTCCAACGAGATGCTCGCCGACATCGACAAAGACACCGTCGACTTCATCCCGAACTACGACAACACCACGGTGGAGCCGCGCGTCCTCCCCGCCAAGTTGCCCAACCTCCTTCTGAACGGCTCCCAGGGCATCGCCGTGGGCATGGCCACCAACATTCCGCCGCACAACCTGCGCGAACTCTGCGACGGCCTCATCCACTTTGTGGCCCACCCCGACGCCTCCATCGATGAGCTCATGCAGTTCGTCAAGGGCCCCGACTTCCCCACCGGCGCCCTCATCTGCGGCCGCTCCGGCATCGAGGCGATGTACAAGACCGGCCGCGGCTCCATCACCGTGCGCGGCGAGGCCGAGGTCGTCCAAGACGGCAAGCATGAGTCCATCCTCATTACCTCCATCCCTTACATGGTCAACAAGTCCGCGATGGTCGCCAAGATGGCCGAGCTCGTCAAGACCGGCGTCATCGAGGGCATCGCCGACATCCGCGACGAGACCAGCCTGAAGGACGGCATCCGCGTCGTCATCGAGCTGAAGCAGAACGCCAAGCCCGGCGCCGTCATCCTCAACCAGCTCTATAAGCATAGTGACCTGCAGACCACCTTCGGCGCAAACATGATCGCCCTCGACCACGGGCGCCCGCGCCGCATGACCCTGCGCGACTTCTTCCAGTGCTACGTCGATCACCGCTTCGAGGTGCACACCCGCCGCTGCCGCTTCGAGCTCGCCAAGGCCAAGGAGCGCCTCCACATCGTCGACGGCCTCCTCATCGCCCAGGACAACCTCGACGAGGTCATCCACATCATCCGCGACTCCAAGACCAACGACGAGGCCAAGTCCCGCCTCTGCGAGCGCTTCGGTTTCTCCGATGCCCAGGTCACCGCCATCCTCGAGATGCGCCTCCGCCAGCTCACCGGCCTCGAGCGCGACAAGCTTCTCGCCGAACAGGCCGACCTCCGTGCCAAGATCGCCGAGCTCCAGTCCATCCTCGAAGACCCCGCCAAGGTCTTTGCCCTCATCACCAAGGACCTCGAGGACATCAAGGCCGCCTACACCAAGGAGGGTGACCGCCTCACCAAGATCGTCCCCATGGCCGGCGATGTCAACTTCGAGGACCTCGTGGCCGACGAACCCTGCGTCGTCACCCTCTCCCACCGCGGCTACGTCAAGCGCACCGCCCTCTCCGTCTACGCCGCCCAGAAGCGCGGCGGCAAGGGCAAGAAGGGCGTCCTCATCAAGGACGAAGACTTCATCGAGCGCGTCTACGTCCCCCTGGCGCACGACACCCTCCTCTTCTTCACCGACACCGGCCGCGTCTACGCCGAGCGCGCCTTCGAGATTCCCGAGACCAGCCGCACCTCCGCCGGCACGCCTATCGTGAATGTCATCGAGGGCCTCCAGAAGGAAGAGCGCATCGTCGACATCCTCTCCATCCGCGGCTTCGACGAGGATCGCTCCATCACCTTCGTCCTGTCCGACGGCACCATCAAGCGCACCGCGCTAGCCGACTACCGCAACGTCAACCGCCGCGGCATCATCGCCATCAATATCGAGGAAGGCAACGCCCTCGTCAAGGTCGCCCTCACCCGCCCCGGCGACGTCGCCTTCATCGCCACCCGCGAGGGCCGCGTCAACGCCTTCAAGCTCGACGAGGTCCGCGAGATGGGCCGTGCCGCCACCGGCGTCATCGGCATCCGCTTCAAGGTGCCCGGCGACCGCGTTTGCGGTTTCGCCGTCCAAGAGGAAGGCGCCCAGATGCTCATGGTCACCGAAAACGGCCGTGGCAAGCGCAGCGACTTCTCCGACTTCTACGTCAACCAGGAAGACGGCACGCTCCGTCTGAACCACCGCGGCTCCATGGGCGTTATCGCCAACCCCGTCAGCGAGAAGAACGGCAAGCTCATCGGCATCGCCGCCGTCAAGGGCGACGAGACCATCGTCTTCCTCACCACCGCCGGCCTCATGATTCGCACCCGCGTGGACGAGATTCCCACCCATGGCCGCACCGCCGCCGGCGTCAAGTTCCTCACCCTCCCCGAGGACGTCACCCTCGCCACCTTCTCCTTGGCCCCCGCCGAGGATGAGGATGAGCCTGCGCCCGAAGGAACCACGGAACCCGCCGCCGAAGGCTCCGAGGAAGCCCCCGCCAAACCCGCATCCGAGGCCAACCCCGATAGCGACCCTGCCCCAACGGACGGCCAAGACGCCTAAGTCCAACTCGGACAGACACAGAAGCGGCGGACCGAAAGGCCCGCCGCTTCTCTTTTCCCCCTCGCTTATCACTCCTTCAGTTCGGTATCACGGATGGGCCTCTAGAACCCTCTTTCTGAGACCCTATAAGGGTTGACCTCCGACCACTATAGTGGTTGACCTCCGACCACTATAGGGTCTCAATCCCGACCCTTAAGGGTCTCTCCAACACCCCTTCTTAAGGTGATCAGAAGTGTCGGATGCTTTCCACGAAGACACGGGTGCTCCGCTAGAGCGCCCAGTTGATTGGCTGATAAAAACAAAGCGAACCATTCGGCGCGTTGCGCCTCACTCTCGTGCCCGTCCCTTGCGTCTCTAGCATCTTTCTGGGAAACGGGTACGATTCAACAATAACGGCCACCGCTTTTGGCGGAGGCCGTTTTGTTTTGCTCCTAAGAATCTTCGGTCAAGGCTCAAGCGGAGCAGGGGGCAAGTCGGTATGGAGGGAGACCAGGGAGATGCCGTAGCGGTTTGCCAATTCCACAACGCGCGGACGATTAATCATCACCAAACGATGCGCCTGGAAGGCGACCGCGGAGACCCCACACTTGTGGCAAAGGCGCACCGTGTGCTCCCCAAAGACAGGAATATCGAAACGCATATCGTGACCGGCCTTGGCGACCTTCACCATCACCGCGCCCTTGCCGCCGAGCTTCGCCCCGCGGCGCACGGTTGCGTTCGTACCCTCAAAGGCCTCGACGGCCAAGACCATGCCTTCCTTCACCAAAATCGTCTGGCCGATATCCAGTCCGCAGACCCCCATCGCGGCCTCGTGGCCGAAGCGGATGTCCTGTTCCTCGCGGGCATCCGGCGCACGCGCCGTGAGCACCCCCTCACCGGGGATATGCGCCCCCATGAAACACGAAGAGGGAATCACCTGCACACCGCGCGCCTCCACCTCTTGGATGATACGGCCAAAGATGGAATGCGCGTTCTTGATGGGAAGCTCAGAAAGAATCCGGCGCGTCAAGGCATCGAAGCGCGTACGGAACAGTGCCAACGGCGTGATTTGGCCCACCAAGAGCATATGGCGCACCCCGCACCGCTCCAGCCAATCCAAGGCGTGCCCCAATTCCCCCGCGCCAAAGACGACAGATTCATCCGCCGCACGAAGCACCCGCCGCTCCACCATGCCACGCACGCCAATGACGACAATACGCCGCACGCCTGCCGCACGGGCACCGGCCAACGCACACGCAGGGTAATCCCCGCGCCCGGCCAACAACACCAAAGAATCCGGAATCATCGGGCGGCCGCCCTCAGTCCTCGAAAATCACCAGCACTTCGCCGTCCGCCACACGGCGGTTCGCGCGCGCCAGTTGCTCCACGTAGTAAGGCGAACGCTCCAGACGATCAATGGAGCGCTTCGTCTCCTCGATTTGTTGCTTCAATTCATCAGACTCTGCACGCAATGCCGCGCGCTGAGCACGCGTGTCCTGCCACTGATGATACGTGGGCAACAGACAACGCACCGCCACCAGCAAGCTTACGCCCGCAACAATCGCCACAAAGGCAAACGCCATTCGCCTCAACAAATCCTGCATGTCCCGCTCCTTTGCAGTTATAATACCACAATCCCTTTTTCCGTTTCAATGCCTTTTCCCTAAAATCCGTGCCGACCGGGGTTTTGAAGGGGCGACCTTCCGCCCCCAGAGAACGGAGAAGAGAGAACGGAGCGTGCAGGCGCAAAGCGCCAAACCTTCCACGGCTACGGAGCGCCCCTACGGGGCGACCGGTGAGGCAGTGGGAGGGTGTGGAAGGTTTATCCTGCGGGGCTGACACGAAGCGCACGAAGGGCCACGAGGATACACGAAGGACTGCCAATGTGTCTTTACCACAAAGGACACAAGGAAAGCACAAAGGCCACAAAGGTTGAAAACGCAGATTTCGCAGATTAATGCAGATTAAGGGCGTGCTGGCGCACGCTAGATAAGGGGCGGCGGGGCCGCCCGCTGATTAACTGATTAGCTGATTGGGAGATTGGTTGTGGAGCGTTACCCCACGCCCCGGCAGGGAGAAGTTCTCCCTGCACCCCCGGCACGTCTGCGACGTGCCTTACAGTACGGCGGAGGCTACGCAGGAAAAGCCAACCACCTAAGCCTCCAGACGTTCACTTTGTGTCCTTTGCGGGCCTTTGTGTCTTTGCGGGTGCCGCGCAGCAATACACAGCGGTTTCGCCGGTCGCCCCGCAGGGGCGCTCCGTAGCCGTGGAAGGTTTGGCGCCTTGCGCCTGCACGCTCCGTTCTCTGTTCTCCGTTCTCTGGGCGCGTCAGCGCCCCTTAACCCCACTGAAGCAGGGCAAACGCATCTAATTTTGGTAAATATAAAGGGATGAATGAGAATCATGTTTTGTTTCGTTTGATGTTGGCGGTCAAAGAGCCCCGAGTGGCGCGGACGCGGGTGTATGAACTGCCGCAAATTCTCTTTTGCGCCGTGGTGGCGATGCTCTCGGGGGCGACGACGTTCACGGAAATGGAACTTGTCACGAGGACGCGACGGAAGTGGATAGAGAAATGGATCGCATTGCCCGGAATACCGAGCCATGACACGTTCAATCGGGTGTTGCAATTGATCGAACCGCAGGCATTGGAGGCCTTTCTGAGGGGCGTGGCCCAGTGGCTGGCGCAGGCTACGGGTGTGCCGCAAGGGATCGCGGTGGACGGAAAGACGGTGCACGGGAGTCAGAAGGCGGGGAAGGCCATCCATCTGCTGAATGCTTGGGCGGACAAAACGCGCTTGGTCATCGGCCAACGTTTGGTGGACGGGAAGAGCAATGAAATCATGGAGGTGCCCCAACTCTTGGAGTCATTGTTTCTGGACGGTTGCGTCGTTACGGTCGATGCGCTCAACACCCAAACGGCCATCGCCCAAAAGATCGTCGACAAGGGCGCCGACTACGTCCTTCCCCTGAAAGGCAACCCTCCCACGCACCAAAGTGTCGTCGCCGCGATCATGCGCGACGTCGCCGCCTCGCGGCCCCCCGACCTTGAGCAGGTCGAGAAAGACCACGGACGCCTGGAGACGCGCCGTTGTTGGGTCACCCCCGAGCTCTCCCTCTTCCTCGAAAAAGACAAGTGGCCGAAACTCCAAACGCTTGTGCGCATCGACCGCACCCGGTATTTCGCCGACGGCCACGAAACCACCGAGAGCGCACTCTTCCTCAGCAGCCTCCCCGCCGACGCCCCCACCATCGCCAACGCCGTCCGCCGGCACTGGAGCGTCGAAAATCAATGCCACTGGCTGCTAGACGTCGTTTTCCGCGAAGACGCCTGCCGCGCCCGCTCGCGCAATGCCGCCCAAAACCTCTCCGTGCTTCGTGTCTGCCTCCTGAATCTGCTCCGCCACCACAAAACGCCCTCAGACAGTTTCCGCCGCATGATCATGCGTGCCGCCTTGGACCCAGACTACCTCGAATTCCTCTTGAATCTTCAACAAAATTAGATGCGTTTGCCCTGCCACTGAAGGACGTATTGACAATCCCCATCTATCGTGCTAGAGTATACCTATCCTGTTGGGGATTTCTCCATCCCCACGGCGGCCCGTCAATGACGAACTCGGCCCGCTCCCATCCGGGGGGAACCAACCGTCCGTGAAAGGAAGAAAGTCATGAAAAAAGCATCTATGCTCACCATCGCCGCACTCTGTGCGCTCACTGCGATGACCGGTTGCATCACCGTGAACAAGAACGATGGCGGCGAATCGGGGATGCGTGTCCCGGTGTCGCAAGACGTGATCCATGAGCAGATTACCGTGGACAAGACCCCGGTTACCGCTCAGGATGAAGTCAAGTGCCTCTTCGGCCTTATCACGTGGGGTTCCTCCGCCTCCCATGTTGCCGACGTGACGGACGAATTGGTGCCCTTCGGGGCCTCCGTGAAAGCCAAGAATGGCGCCTATGCCAACGCTTGCGACAAAGCCAAGTGTGACCGTTTGGTGGCCACCCGCTACAAAATCACCACCAATGATTACTTCGTCTACAAGACCGTGAAGGCCGAGGTAACCGGTTATCCCGCGAAGATCTCCGGCGTCAAGGTGATTGAGACGACCCCCTCCAAGGTGACCCCGGTTCTCCGCTAAAAGAGCGAAGGTCGCATTGCGAGATCGTATGCAAAACACGTTGAAGTGTTTTGAGACGCGGCCCCCGGACCCGGGGGCCGCGTTTTTGCCGAACTTGAAGCGTGATTCATGACAAATGACGAGTGAAGACCAAACTGCGAACCTCTTCACCATCTTTTCTATCAAGCCCCAACCGGAAATCGTCCGAATGGGCGATGGCTGAAAGCTTCGCTACGATTGAGACTTCGCGGACCCCACCGAACTCTTCGTCAACGGGAAATCCGCAGGCATCGCCGAGCCCGACGCTCTCCGGGTGCTCACGTGGAAAGGCGTTGCCCTGAATCCCGGAGAGAACGTGATCGAGCTCCGAGCCGTCAATGGCAAAGCCTCCGACACGTGCCGCTGGAACCGCCCCAAGGAATGAAGCTCACGCGCCCTCCCGCCCACCTTCCGGGAGGCTCCGTATCCTGAGGCGAGATGCACTATGTCCCAAGGTGAGATGTAGTGCACCCTGTAGAATGTCAATAGATTTGCGCAGTGCGTTTGGGAAGACTTGAAACATACGCATGGGTTAGGAGACCTTTTTGGGGGAGTGTGGGTAGTGGACGATGAGGCGATGGGTCTGTTTAAGCGTGCGAGGGCTTAGCTTGGAAAAGTTGGTGGATTTGGGGCAGTAGAGGCGCAGGAGGCGGTTGTGGCGTTCAATGGAGCCTTTCTCCCAAGCACTGTAGGGATGGCAGTAGTAGATGGGGACATGAAGGAGGGCTTCAAGCGTGTCTTCATGGAGAAACTCCGAGCCATTATCGGTGAGAATCGTCTTAAGTTCGTGGCCGTTGGCGCGAAGGTCGCGGCGAAAACAACGAAGTGCGGAGGTCACGGAGGCTTGAGAAATGGTTGGAAGGGCGTACATATAGAAACGACGAAGCGCTGTTGGATCGCCATAGTTGGGTCGACAAGGGTGAGGATGCCACCGCGGCCGCCGGAAGAATGGACGGTGTCCATCTGGAAATGTCCGGGCTCGGTGTGATGGCGCGCGGCAGGAGGAAGGTCGTCGATCATGTGCTTGGGGGCGTAGTTGCGGGGAGCCTTCTTTGCCTTACTGGATGCGTCATTACATTTTGCATCGATCGGCCAAATTCGAGACGGCTGATTGCAAGCAAAACCGTGAAGTTTTTTAGGCAATAGCTGAAAAAGCTTCATTGGCGGAGAGTCCTTTCAGGGAAGTGGTGCGGGAGATGTGGTTGATGAGGGCTTCGACGCGGGCGATCGTGCGGGCGCTGACGGTCGAGAAGTCGGTGCCTTTGCCGAGGTGACGTCGGAGTTGGCGGTTGAAGTTTTCGACGGAGCCTTTCTGCCAGGCGCTGTAGGCGTAGGTGTAGTAGACAGGGGCGCGGACGATGCGTTCGAGGGCGGCGGGGCAGAGGAACTCGCTCCCGTTGTCGGTGAGCAACGCCTTCACGGTCTTCAACTTCTTCTGGCGCATGAGTTTCTTGAGGGCGGCGCAGACGGCTTCTTGGCTGATTTCGGGGAGTTTGACGGCGTAGGATTTGCGGGTCTGGCGTTCGGTGAGGGTGAGGAGGCCGCCCTTCCCGCCTCGGCAGGAGTGGACGGTGTCCATTTCCCAGACGCCGAAGGTCTGTTGGCGGCAGAGAAGGGTTTCGGGCATGTCCAGGATGGAGTGGTCGGGGGGGCAGCGTTTGGCAACGCGTCCTTTCCGCTCGGAGGGGTTGACGCGCTTGCGTTTGCCCTTTTCCGGCAGCCACGAGGCGTCCATCCCGGCGCAGGAGCGTCCTGCCGTGATGCGGTTGTAAATCGTTTTGACGCAAGGGATTCTCCCGTCCCACCCAGGCGCCTTCCCGAGGATCTCCGCGCGATTCTTGTCATCCCGAAGGGCCGCTTCCAAGTCCTTGAGGGCCGTCGTGGGGGCGATTTCTCCTTTGGGACTCATGAACGGCTTGAGCGCATGGAAGAAAGCCTCCGGGAACAGTTTGGCGTCGGCGTGCCTTTGGCGTGCTTTGAGGGCGTTGTCCTCGAGTTTCCGCATATCAAGCTGGAAGCGTTGGAGTTGTTTGTTTCCGAAGCGCGAAGGCAGACAGGTTTGGGCGCGGGTAATGATGTCGCGGAACGAACTGTCCGGGACGCCTAATTCCTCTGCGATCTGGCTGAGCGGCCTAGGGTTCTTTCGGCACAGATTCCTTTCGTATGCCTCAAACATTCTCCTGAGATCCGCCACTGAGTAGTGTTTGCCTCGCGTTTTCCCTGTGGTATCATTTCTCATGTCAGCACCTTCCGGATGGTTGGTTTTACTTGCGCTATTATGCGCCTTTCCGGAAGGGCTGACATTTTCCCTTCCTTTTCCGTCCCGGTTCGCGGCCGGCCCCCCCTAGGGGGGCCCTGGGGGCCTTTCGCTTCCTCTTGGAAAATCCACGGCCTAATTTTACAACGTGCCATGACGAACTCGGCCCGCTCCCATCCGGGGGGAACCAACCGTCTAGTGAAAGGAGTCAAACTCCATGAAGAAACTCAACGCGTTCGCCGTTGCCGCCGTCACCGCCGTCGTCGCGCTCACCGGCTGCCAGTCCATCAGCACCAGTGATGCCGGCGGCTTGACCATCAACCCCAAGACCGTCTGCCCCGTCGACGCCTATCGCCCCACCTACAAGGTCGATAGCGCCAAGACGGTCACCGGTAATGCCAAGATCCACGCGCTCTTCGGCATCTTCACGTGGGGTGGCGCCGGCACCGCCGATTACACCGACTTCGCTGGCGACTCCTTCCTCGCGAAGATTCTCCCCTCCGCGAAGGCCCAGGGCGCCAAGGCCGCCGTCTATGACGCCTGTGTCGCCAACAACTGCGATGCGCTCGTCGCCTCTCGCTACACCGTCAAGGCCAAGGACTACATCGTCTACGCCCAGTACGACATCACCGTCGAGGGCTATCCCGTCACCCAGACCGGGGTTGAGACGATCAAGCCCGTCCCCTACTACATCGATGCCGGTGGCAAGGTCGTGATTCTCGACAAGTTCGTGAACATGGTCAACGTTGCCCCCGCCACCGCCGAGGATGATGGCTGGCTGTTCTAAGCCGTCCATCGCGGTCAAACGGCCCGGCCTCGTGCCGGGCCTTTTCATCCACCTTTCCGGGGCCTCTGCCATGAAACTTCACCTCCTGTTCCCCACCCTTCTCCTTGCGGCGTTCGCCTACGCTGCGCCCCCGGACAATCCGGACCCCGCCCAGCCGCCCTCTCTGCGTGGTGCCTGGCGCGCCTATGTCTCCCGTTCCGATGTCATCGTCGCGCGTACCGACACGCGTTATGTCTTCGGTAACATCGGCTGGGCTCTCTTGACGCCCGACGGCCCCGTCCATCAGGATCGCTACCAAATCCACGACGCCAAACTCTACCTCTATCCGAACCCGGAGTCCGTCCCGGAGGGATTCGACCCCAAGACCTCCGCACTCGTCGCCACCCTTGACGTGCTCCCCGACGGCACCGTCCGCGCCTTTTCGATTCCCGACCCCACCCAGCCCGACCGCGCCATCCGCTGTGAGCGCGAGCCCTCCCTCCCCGACCTTTCCCCGCAATCCCTTGCCGGCTCCTACACGATTGTCCAACGCCGTCTCGGCTCTGACGACACGCACGAGGCTCCCTACACACTCACGCTCACCGATCAAAAGACCTATACCCTCGCCGGCAAGGTTCCCCAAGGCGCGCCCTACGCCACCGGCACCTATGACATCCAAGGGCCGTTGCTCTCCCTCACGCCGGCCGCGCCCTCCCAAGGATTCTGGGACAATCCCACCTTCTTCCCCCACGGCGGCGACCTTGTCCTCGACAATCCCGAGTATTCCGTCCACCTCATCCCCAAGAGCGGCCAATCCATCGTGGTCCCAGCAAAGCCTTGAATACGGCAGATAAAAATAAGGGCGCCCCGTGAGGGACGCCCTTTTCGCAAGCCCAAGGCTTACTTCTTGTGGCGGTTGGCCTTGATGCGTTTGCGGTATTTGTGCTTGGACATCTTGGCGCGACGTTTCTTCTTGATGGAACCCACGGTCGTGCTCCTTGGTTATGGTGGTGGGGGATTAGAAAATGACCTTGTTGAGGGCCAATTCGATGATGCCCTGGGCACCGGCGGCGCGAAGGGCGGGGATGAGGTCACGGACCTCGTCCTCCAAAATGACGGTTTCGATGGCGACCCAGCCTTCGGCGCTGATGCGGTTGACGGTGGGCGCGTGCAGGGAGGGAAGCAGGGCCGTGATGGCGGGGACCTGCGTCTCGGGGGCGTTCATCTTGAGCAGGACGCGGCTCTCGGCGGCGAGGGCGCCCTGCAACAACATGGCAATCTGCTCAATCTTGGCGCGCTTCTCGGGGTTCTCCCAAGCGACCTTGTTGGCGATGAGGCGGGTGGTGGAGGTGAGGACGGTGTCGACGATGCGCAGGTTGTTGGCGCGCAGGGAGGAACCGGTCTCGGTGAGCTCGATGATGGCGTCGACGAGCTCGGGGGCCTTGACTTCGGTGGCGCCCCAGGAGAACTCGACGGTGGCCTTGACGCCGTGCTGCTCGAGGTAACGGCGGGCCAGGCCGACGGCCTCGGTGGCGATGCGCTTGCCCTCGAGATCCTTCACGGACTGAATGGGGGAATCGTTGGGAACGGCGACGACCCAGCGGACGGGGCGGCTGGTGGCCTTGGAGTAGCACATCTCGCAGACTTCGTGGACGTCCGCGCCGTTCTCGTAGATCCAGTCGAAGCCGGTGATGCCGGCGTCAAGGAGGCCGAGCTCGACGTAGCGGGCGATTTCCTGCGGGCGGATGAGGCGGCACTTGAGCTGCTCGTCGTTCACCGTGGGCACGTAGGAGCGGGAAGAGCACGTCATGGCAAAGCCGGCGCGCTTCATAAGGTTAAAGGTGGATTCCTGCAAGGAACCCTTTGGAAGTCCGAGTACGATGGGCATGTCTAGTCCTTCGGGGTTGGAAAAACCTGTACATTATGGCACATTCTGGAAATTACCGCAACTTCTTTGGTATAATTCGCGCCAACAAAGGACTTTTCCCCCATGCAAGACGAAGCGAACAAAAGCACCGAGAGCACGGAACTGGACACGTCGCGGCACTTTCTGCGGCAATGGATTGAGGCGGATTTGGCCGCCGGCAAGAACGATGGCACGGTGGTGACGCGTTTCCCGCCGGAACCCAACGGCTGGATTCACATCGGCCACGCCAAGGCCGTCTGGGTAGACTTCGGAATGGCCGCGCTCTTCCATGGCCGTTGCCACCTGCGCATGGACGACACGAACCCCTCCAAGGAGTCCGAGGACTTCGTGGAGCAGCTCAAGCGCGACATCGAGTGGCTGGGCTACAAGTGGGATGCCTTCTTCTACGCCTGCGACCGTTTCGATGAGATGTGGGCCATCGCCGAGGAACTCATCCGCCGCGGCCAGGCCTACGTCTGCGAACTCTCCCAGGAAGAGTGGAAAACCTATCGCGGCGTGCCCACCGAACCCGGCCGCCCCTCCCCCTGGCGCGACCGCCCCGCCGAGGAGAGCCTCGCGCTCTTCCGCAAGATGCGCGCCGGTGAGATTCCCGAGGGCAAGTGCTGCCTCCGCGCCAAGATTGACATGGCCTCGCCCAACATCCACTTCCGCGACCCCGTCATCTACCGCATCGTCGACCTGCCGCACTATCGCACCGGCACCGCCTGGCATTGCTACCCGATGTATGACTTCGCCCACCCCATCGAGGACGCGCTCGAGGGCGTTACGCACTCCATGTGCACGCTGGAGTTCGAGGTCCACCGCCCCCTCTACGATTGGGTCATCGACCGTCTGGCCGAGCAGGGCCGCCTGGTCGTCCGCGACGGCAAGACCATCCGCCCGCAACAGCGCGAGTTCGCCCGCCTCAACCTCACCTACACCGTGATGAGCAAGCGCCTCCTGCGTCAGCTCGTCGAGGAAGGCCACGTCGATGGCTGGGACGACCCCCGCATGCCCACCGTCGCCGGTATGCGCCGCCGCGGCTACACCCCCGCCGCCATCCGCGACCTCTGCGAGCGTACCGGCGTCTCCAAGTACAAATCCCTCACCGACCTCGCCCTCCTCGAATGGTGCGTCCGCGACGACCTCAACCGCGTCGCCACCCGCCGCATGGCCGTCCTCAACCCCGTCAAGCTGGTCATCGACAACCTGCCCGAGGACGAAGAGCTCATCGCCCACGCGCCCAACAACCCCGAGGACCCCGACGCCGGCACCCGCGAGCTCCGCTGCACTCGCGAACTCTGGGTTGACCGCGACGACTTCATGGAGGTGCCCTCCAAGAAGTTCCACCGCCTCACCCCCGGCAACGAGGTGCGCCTCCGCGGCGCCTGCCTCTTCACCTGCACCCACCTGGTCAAGGACGCCGAGGGCACCGTCACCGAGATCCACGGCACCTATGACCCCGCCGCCGTGGGCGGCAACCCCGCCGATGGCCGCAAGGTCCGCGGCACCATCCACTGGGTCAGCGCCAAGTACGCCAAGACCGCCGAGGTCCGCCTCTACGACCGCCTCTTCACCCTCGAAGACCCGATGTCCGCGCCCTCCGGCAACTTCCTGGACGCCATCAACCCCGAGAGCATGAAGGTCGTCACCGCCTACGTCGAGCCCGCCCTCACCGAGGCCCTCCCCGGCGAGCACTACCAGTTCGAGCGCGTCGGCTACTTCACCCCGGACGTCCATGCCTCCAAGCCCGGCGTCCCCGTCTTCAACCGCACCGTCACCCTCAAAGACTCCTTCAAGAAGTGAGTCACCCTGTGCTATACTCTTCCCCAAAAGGAACACTCCCCATGATCACGCTCAAAGGTGTCTACTCCGCCCTCGTCACCCCCTTCAACGACGACGGTTCCGTTGACTACGGCGCGCTCCGCGCCCTCATCCAGTGGCAGCTCGAACAGGGCGTCTCCGGCGTCAGCCCCGTCGGTACCACCGGCGAAAGCCCCACCCTCAGCCCCGCCGACCACCTCAAGGTCATCGAGGCCACCGTTGAGGCCGTCGCCGGCAAGGCCCAGATCATCGCCGGCACCGGCGCCAACTCCACCGAAGAGGCCATCCTCCTCACCAAGGAAATCATCGGTCTCGGTGTCGACGCCTCCCTTCAGGTCACCCCTTACTACAACAAGCCCAACGCCGAGGGCCTCTACCGCCACTTCGCCGCCGTCGCCGACCTCGGCGTCCCCGTTGTGCTCTACAACGTGCCCGGCCGCTCCGCCAAGGAGATTCCCCTCCCCGTCGTTGAGCGCCTCGCCAAGCACCCCAACGTCTGCGCCATCAAGGAAGCCGGCGGTAGCGTCGACCGCGTCTCCGCCATCCGCCAGATTGCCCCCGACCTCACCATTCTCTCCGGCGACGACGCCCTTACCCTCCCCATGATTGCCGTCGGCGCCCAGGGCGTCATCTCCGTCGCCTCTAACGTCATCCCCGCCGAGATGTCCCAGATGGTCCGCCTGGCCCTCGAGGGCGACTTCGCCGGCGCCCGCGCCCTTCACGAGACGTGGTATCCCCTCTTCCGCGACCTCTTCTGCGACACCAATCCCATCCCCGTCAAGGCCGCCCTCGCCATGATGGGCAAGATCCGCCCCGTCTACCGCCTTCCCCTCTGCGAGCCCGACGCCCACTGCACCGCCATCCTCCGCGACTGCCTCACCAAGCTCGGCCTCATCAAGTAAAGGACCTTCCATGAAACTCGCCATCCTCGGCGGCGCCGGCCGCATGGGCCAGATGCTCCTGGCCAACGCCAAAGACCTCGGCCTCAATATCGTCGCTGTCACCGAAATCCCCGGCTCCCCCCACATCGGCCAACCCGCCGCCCCCGGCCTCGTCTACCAGGCCGATTGGCCCACGAATGCCGACACCATCATCGACTTCACCTTCCATACCTGCGTCATCCCCAACCTCCTGAACGCCGTCGCCAACCGCCAGGCCTACGTCCTTGGCACCACCGGCCTCACCCCCGAGGAGCGCGCCGCCGTCGATGAAGCCGCCAAGCAGATCCCCCTCTGCTTCGCCCCCAACTTCTCCCTCGGCGTCAACCTCCTCCTCGGCCTCGTCCGTCGCGCCGCCCAAGTCCTGGATGACTCCTACGATGCCGAGATCGTCGAGATGCACCACCGCCACAAGAAAGACGCCCCCAGCGGCACCGCCCTCGGCCTGGCCCAGGCCCTCGCCCAGGGCCGCGGCGTCAACCTCGATGACGAGGCCATCTACGGCCGCCACGGCATCGTCGGCGAGCGCCCCCGTGGCCAGATTGCCGTCCACGCCCTCCGCGGCGGCTCCGTCGTCGGCGACCACACCGTCATCTTCGCCGCAGACGAAGAGCGCGTCGAGCTCACCCACAAGGCCTCCTCCCGCGCCGCCTTCGCCAAGGGCGCCCTCAAGGCCGCCCAGTGGCTCCAAGGCCGCACCCCCGGCCTCTACGATATGGCAGACGTTCTCGGCTTTTGACGTGCGGGCCGCTGGCCCGCAGAGAACAGAGAACGGAGCGTGTAGCCCGAAGGGCAAACCTTCCCCGGCTACAGAGAACAGAACGCGCGCAAGCGCGCGACGGGCAAATTTCCGTTCTACCTGTCGCCCCGTAGGGGCGTTTCTGTTCTCTGTTCTCTTTTCTCTGTTCTCTTGTCCACCCCCATGCGCGCCGTCATTGCACTAGGTTCCAACCTCGGCGACCGCGAGGCCGCCCTTGATGCCGCGGTCGCCGCCATCGCCGCGCTCCCCGGCACCGCCATCCTCAAGGCCTCCCGCCGCTACGACACCACGCCGCAGGATGTCCCCCCACAGTTTGCCGACCTCCGCTTCCTCAACGCCGCGCTCCTCATCCAGACCAACCTCTCCCCGCGCGACCTCCTCGCCGAACTCAACGCCATCGAGGCCCACGCCGGCCGCGTCCGAACCCTCCGCAACGGCCCCCGCCCCATCGACCTCGACATCATCCTCTACGAAGGCGTCACCTCCGACGACCCCGCGCTCACCCTCCCCCACCCTCGCGCCCACCTGCGCGACTTCGTCCTCCTCCCTCTGGCCGACCTCGGCATCACACGCGCCCACCTCCTCGCCAACACCCTCCCCTAACGCACGAAACACCAACAGAACCCAAACATCCACCCTGCAAGATGCGATCGTATAGGAATCCCGATGAAACTCACAAAGCCGCAACTCTTGCAGGAAAGCTGGGGCGCGGGAGCGTAGTACCCAATGACAGGTCTTGAAGATGGCGTATCTTACTAGAGGGCATGTGGTTGACATTGATTTAGAGAAGGCGAATGACAGATCTTTGGCAAAGGTGCGTGGAGTAGCCATGAAGTAACCACGCCTGATCTTTGACAACTGAATGTATGTGTTTGTATAGGATGATTGACCGAGAGGACCTGTCTCTCGACGGCCTTATTATATAAGGTAGAGTTTGACGCCCTACAGATTGATGAGAAATCATCCCTGGGCACTATCGACTCTACAAACAGGGGCCTAAGTGGGGACGAAGGTTTGATATAATGACGGGCATGGAGGCGAGAAGCGATTTCAGTCGAGAAGTCTCGGTAATCCGGGAAATCAGTTCGGCGATTGTGCACGAACGTGACCCACAGCGTCTGTTGGGCACGGTGCTAGGGGTGTTGAACCAACGCATGGGGATGTTGCGGGGCACCATCACGTTGTTGCATGATGGGACGCTGACAATCGAAGCCTCTCAAGGGTTGGACGAACGGGCGCGCAGCCTGGGCCGTTACCGCTTGGGCGAAGGTATCACGGGCCACGTGGCCGAGACCGGCAAGCCCGAAATCGTGGCGGACGTGAACACGGACCCGCGATTCCTAAACCGGACCGGCGCCCGCGCCGCAGGGGAACGCGTGGCCTTCATCTGCGTGCCGATCGTCCTGCGGGATGTGGTCATCGGCACGTTGAGTATCGACCGCCGTGTGGAGCCGGGGATGGACTTGGGGCGGGATGCCGCGCTCCTGGAAATCGTGGGCAACCTGACGGCGGGTGCGGTGGGCATGCTGTTTCAGAGTCAGGAAGAAAGACGGGCACTGGAAGACGAGAACCGCCGTCTGCGCGATCTCTCGGAGAATCCCGGTGAACTGGTGGGCAACTGCTCGGCGATGCGGCGGGTCTACGCCCAAATCCGTCAAGTGGCGCCCTCCGACGCGACCGTTCTACTCCGCGGGGCGACAGGGACCGGTAAGGAACTGGTGGCACGGGCCATCGTGCGCCTCTCGGGGCGGGCAGGCAAACCCTTTGTGGCGCTGAACTGCGCGGCCCTGCCAGAAGCGTTGGTGGAGAGCGAACTCTTCGGCCACGAGCGGGGCGCCTTCACCGGCGCGACGGAGCGGCGCATCGGGCGTGCGGAAGAAGCCGACGGCGGTACCCTCTTTCTGGACGAAGTGGGTGACCTCTCTCCGCAGACGCAGGTGAAACTCTTGCGCTTTCTGCAAGAGCGGACCTTCAGCCGCATCGGAAGCAACAAAGAGTTGCGGGCCGACGTGCGCTTCATCGCCGCGACAAGCCGCGACCTGGAGGCCCTGATGCGCGAAGGACGCTTCCGCGAGGACCTCTACTATCGACTGAACGTCTTCCCCATCGCGATACCCGACCTCGCGGCGCGGCGGAGCGACATCGTGTTGCTGGCGGAGCACTTCATGGCGAAGTACGCGGTGAAGTACCGCAAGCAGATGACGCGCCTCTCCACCACCGCCATCAATATGCTCATGGCCTATCATTGGCCGGGCAATGTGCGCGAACTGGAGAACTGCATCGAGCGCGCGGTCCTCACCTCCACCGACGGCGCCATCCACGGCTACAATCTGCCAGCCTCGCTCCAAACGGGCGAGCGCGCCGGTAACGCCCTCCTGCCCGATGGCCACCCGCCGCTGCACGTGATGGTCGCCAGTTACGCCCGCGAGCTCATCGTCGATGCTCTCAAGCGTAGCAACGGCAACCTCTCCGCCGCCGGTCGGGCTCTCGGCGTCTCGCCGCGCATGATGAACTACAACATCAAGCGCTACGGCATCACGCCGGAGTGGTACCGCCAGAACGCGGATTAACGGGCCGTCAGCCGGGCCAACAGCGCGTCCACCGCGCGGCGTGCGTCGGCCAAGGCGCGGACAACCAGCGAGGGTCCGGTGACGCAATCGCCGCACGCGACATGGGGCGACCCGGCCGTCTCGGCGCACAGGAAGGGCCGTTCCTGACGCGGGAGCGCGGCGAGCAAACCCTCCGGCACGCCCGTAAAGCCCATCGCCAGCAAGACCAAATCGGCGGGAAGCGTGCGTTCCGAGCCTTCAACGGACCGTTGCGACAACGGCTTCCCGAAGGGTGAAAGCGTCCACGCCACGTCACGCACACGCACCCCCTCGACATGTCCCTTCCCCTCAAAGGCGAGGGTCTCGACCGACCAGAGGCGTTCGCCGCCCTCCTCGTGCGAGGACGACGTGCGGAGCTTCCACGGCCAGCGCGGCCACGGCGTAGAAGGAGAACGCGTCTCGGGCGGACGCGGCAAAATCTCGATCTGAGTCACGGACGCGGCGCCTTGGCGAATGGCCGTGCCGACGCAGTCGCTGCCGGTGTCGCCGCCGCCGATGACGATGACGCGCCGGCCCGCGGCGGAAATCGGCGCCTCGGGGAGCTCGCCGGAGAGGACGCGGTTCTGGCCCTTCAGGAAGTCAAGCGCGAAGACGATGCCCGCGAGGTCACGCCCCGGGACAGGAAGGTCACGCGGCACCCCCGCGCCGACGGCCCACAGCACGGCGTCATGCCGCTTGGCGAGCCATTCGGGGGCGATGTCACGCCCGATCTCCGCGTCGCAGACAAAGCAGATGCCCTCGAACTCCAAGAGTTCGATGCGGCGGTCGATGAGCCGCTTGTCCAGCTTGAAGTCTGGGATACCGTAGCGCAGGAGTCCGCCCGGGACGTGGTCGCGTTCGTAGACGGTGACATTGACGCCCGCGCGGTTGAGCCGGGCGGCCGCGGCAAGGCCCGCCGGACCCGACCCAACGACGGCGACGCGCAAACCGAGTCTCCGCGCAGGAGGCTCGGGCCGGACGAGTCCCGCGGCCCAGGCGGCGTCGCTGATATGCCGCTCCAACGCACGGATGTCGACGGGCGCGCCACCGTCCATGCCGCGGGTGCAGGAGCCCTCGCACAGGGCGGGGCAGACGCGCGACGTAAACTCCGGGAAGGGGTCGGTCTGGGCGAGCAAGGCGTGGGCCAGGGCATCGTCCCCGGCTGCGACGGCGGCATTGGTCTCGGGGATGGGGTTGGCCAGCGGGCAGCCTAATCCGTGGCAGAAAGGAAGCCCGCAAGACATGCAGGCTTGGGCGCGCTCGCGGCAGGCGGCCTCGGCGAGGGGACGCTCCACCTCGTCCCAGTCGTGACGGCGTTCTTCGATAGGGCGATACTCACTCATGGGCCTGAGCCTCCAAAACACGGCGATACTCAACGGGGAAAACGCGGACGAAACGCGGCAACCAGTCCGGCAGGTCGGCAAGAATACGCTTGGCCTTGGGACTGCCGGTGGCGGCAGCGTGAGCTTCGATGAGCACACGCAACTCATCGGCGGCCTCGGTGCCGGGATCGACACTCTCAAGGTCGACATCTCCCAAGTTGCACCGCAGATCGAGGTCACCCGCCTCATCTAGCACGTAGGCCAGGCCGCCGGTCATGCCCGCGGCGAAGTTGTCGCCCGTGCGCCCCAGAACAAGGACGCGTCCGCCGGTCATGTATTCGCAACCGTGGTCACCCGTGCCCTCGCAGGTGAGGGTGGCGCCGGAGTTGCGGATGGCAAAGCGTTCGCCCACCTGGCCACCGATGTGGATGCGACCAGAGGTGGCGCCGTAACCGATGACGTTGCCGGCCGAGACGTTCTCCTCGGGGGCGAAGCCCGGAACCGCGGGCGGGCACACGGCGATAACGCCGCCGGAGAGGCCCTTGCCCACGTAGTCGTTGGCCACGCCTTCCAGCGTCAGCGTCACGCCGCGGGTGAGGAAAGCGCCCAGACTCTGTCCCGCCACGCCGCGCAACCGCACGCGGAAGGTCTCTTCGGGGAAGCCCGCGCCATCCGTGGCGGCGGCGATTTCGCCGGCCAATCCCGCACCGACGGAGCGGTCGGTGTTGCGCACGGGGAGCGTGGTCTCGCAGGGTGTCCCGGCGCGGACGGCCTCAAGTCCGCCGAGAGCGGGAATGAGCGACTCGCGGTCGAAGCAACCCGCGGGTTCCTTCTCGGGGAGCGGCTCCGCGGGGTCCGGGGCGATGCGGCGGAAGAGGGCCGAGAAGTCAAGCGTCGTGGCCTTGCCGACTGCGGCCTCAGGGTTCACGCACAGGAGGTCGGCGCGGCCGCACGCCTCGTCGAGCGAGCGGAGTCCGAGGGCGGCAAGTTCCTCGCGCACCTCGCGGGCGATGAAGGTCAGGAAGTTGATGATGTATTCCGGCTTGCCGGAGAAACACTTGCGGCGCTCGGGGTCCTGCGTGGCGACGCCGGCGGGACAGGTGTTGGCGTGGCACTGCCGCATCATGACGCACCCCAGACAGACCAGGATGGTGGTGGCGAAGCCGAATTCCTGCGCACCGAGCAAGGCGCCGATGACCACGTCGCGACCGGTCTTCAGCTGGCCGTCCACCTGCAGACGGACACGGCGGCGCAGACGGTTGAGCGTCAGGGTCTGGTGGGTTTCAGCCAGGCCCAGCTCCCACGGCAGACCGGCATGGTGGATGGAGGAGAGGGGCGAGGCCCCGGTGCCGCCGTCGTGCCCGGCCACGAGGATGACATCGGCCTGCGCCTTGGCGACGCCCGCCGCGACGGTGCCGATGCCGGCCTCGGAGACGAGCTTCACGGAGACGCGGGCGCCGGGGTTCACGGAACGAAGGTCGTGGATGAGTTGGGCGAAGTCCTCGATGGAGTAGATGTCGTGGTGCGGGGGCGGGGAGATAAGGGTGAGTCCCGGCAGGGCGTGACGGATGCGCGCGACAAAGGCGTCCACCTTGTGTCCGGGGAGCTGTCCGCCCTCGCCGGGTTTCGCGCCCTGGGCGATTTTGATCTGAAGGTCGCGGGCGCTGCGCAGGTAGGCCGCGGTGACGCCGAAACGGCCCGAGGCGACCTGCTTGATGGCACTGGCGCGGTCGGTGCCAAAACGTTCCGCGTTTTCGCCGCCCTCGCCGGAGTTGCTCATCGCGCCGATGGCGTTCATGGCCCGAGCGATGGTCTCGTGCGCCTCGGGACTGAGGGAGCCCAGGCTCATGGCGCCGGAGACAAACCGTCGCAGAATGGAGGCCTCGCTCTCCACCTCTTCTAGAGGGATGGCTTGCGTGGGCTTGAAGGCGAAGAGCCCGCGCAGGGTGCACAGACGACGGGCCTGGTCGTCAATGGCCCGCGAGAAACGCTTGAACAGCTCATAATTCCCCTCGCGGACGGCCTGGCGGAAGTCGGCCAACGCGTCAGGCGTCCACAAGTGACGTTCCCCGCCGACGCGGAAGACGTGTGCCCCACCGGGCGGCAACAGGGGCGAGGACACGGCGGCGGAGGCATTGCGACGGACGGCGTCCGCGGCGATTTCGTCCAACCCGATACCGCCCACGCGACTGACCGTCCCCGGGAGCCAACGCGACACCAGCGCCTCGCCCAGACCAACAGCCTCAAAGAGCTGGGCCGAGCGGTAAGAACGCAGCGTGGAGACGCCCATTTTGGAGAGAACCTTCAGGAGGCCTTTGTCGAGCGCCTGGATGAAGTTGCCCGTGGCGGTCACGGCGTCGGTACCGGTCTGTCCGCGGGCGGTGAGATCGGCCACCGTGGCCAAAGACAACCACGGGTGCACGGCGGTGGCGCCGTAGCCCAACAGCAGCGCCACGTGCATCACCTCGCGCACCTCGCCGGACTGGACGATCAGCCCGGTCTCGGGGCGGACCCCGGCGGCGACCAGGGCGCGATTGACGGCGGCGACGGCCAGGAGCGAGGGGATGGGCGCCTCATCCGCCGCAAGTCCGCGGTCGGAGAGGATGAGCAGACGGCGGCCCTCCCCCTTCGCCAAGGCGACGGCCTGTTCGGCCAGTCCCTCCAGTGCGGTCTCGAGCACGGCTCCGTTCCCATTCGTAGGGAAAGCCAAACGCAACGTGGCGGGGCGGAACTCCTCTGCGCCGACCCGGCCCAGACGTTCCACCTCGGCGTCGGTGAGGATGGGTCGGCGCATCTTGATGAGGCGTGCGTGGGCGGGGGTCTCTTCGAGGATGTTGGCGCGGTTGCCCACATAGGTCATCAGACTCATCACCGACCGCTCGCGGATGGGGTCGATGGGCGGGTTGGTCACCTGCGCGAAACGTTGCTTAAAGTAGTCAAAGAGCAGGCGGGGCCGGTCGGAGAGCACGGCGAGGGCGGAGTCGTCGCCCATCGAGCCGACGGGTTCCTGTCCCTGTCGCGCCATCGGCAAGAGGATGGCGGAGACGTCCTCGCGGGAGTAACCAAAGCGCTGTTGCAGGGCGGCGAGTCCGCCGGGCACGGGGTCGGGCGCGGTCTCGCGGAAGAGCCCGTCCACGACAATGCGGTTTTCCTCCACCCAGCGGCGATAGGGGCGGCGGCGGGCGACGTGGGCTTTGATTTCGGCGTCGCCCATCACGCGATGCGCGGCGAGGTCGAGCCAAATCATCTCGCCGGGACGGAGGCGGCCGCGCCGCACAATGTCCTCCGGCGCCAGGTCGAGTACGCCGGCCTCGGAGGCCAACACGAAGGTGCCGTCCTTACACAGGGCATAACGGGCGGGACGCAACCCATTGCGGTCGAGCACGGCGCCGGCGCGCAGGCCATCGGAGAAGACGACTGCGGCGGGACCGTCCCACGGTTCCATGAGGGCCGATTCGTACTCCAGGAACCCGCGGACGTCGTGGCCCATGTAGTGCGTGGGGCCCCAGGCCTGCGGCAAGAGCATCAGCATGGCGTGCGGCAGGTCGCGACCCGCGCGGACAAGCAGTTCCAACATGTTGTCCAGACAGGCGGAGTCCGACTGCCCGGGCGGGATCAGCGGCAAGACCTTGGCGAGCTCCTCGCCGAAGAGCGGACTGGACAGGCCGGGTTCGCGGGCGCGAAGCGCGGCGAGGTTGCCCCGCAAGGTGTTGATCTCGCCGTTGTGGGCCAAGAGCCGGAAGGGCTGGGCGAGATTCCACGTGGGGAAGGTGTTAGTGCTGTAACGTTGGTGCGCCACGGCCAGGGCGGAGGCGAAGTCGGGCGCGCGCAGGTCCTCATAGAAGGCATCGAGTTGATGGGCCAAAAGCAGCCCCTTGTAGACAATGCTACGCGCAGAGAAGGAGCAGAGGTAAAGACCTTCGCCCAACGCCTTCTCGACACGGCGACGGGCAATGAAGAGTCGACGCTCCAGATCGTCCCCACTGCAGTCCGGCGGCGGCGCAACGAAGAGTTGACGGATGCGCGGGCGACTCGCCTGCGCGGAGCGACCGATGGTCTCGGGACGCACGGGCACCTCGCGCCAGGAGAGCGGTGTGAACCCCTCATCGCGGAGAATCGCCTCGAAGTCGGCCTCGCGTCCCTCACCGCCGAAGACCATCGCCACGGCGTAGACCTCCGGGAGACCCTTCACGCGGGCGCGAAAGAAGGCATCCGGAAGCGCGAGGAGCAGGCCCGCGCCGTCCCCCGTCTCGGGGTCCCAGCCCGCCGCGCCGCGATGGGCCAAGCGGCGGAGCACGGTCAATCCCTGCTCGACAATCCGGTGGCTGGGGCGGCCGTTGAGGTCGGCCACCAGCCCCACGCCGCACGCGTCGTGCTCAAACTGCGGGTCATAAAGTCCCTGCCGTCCGGGCAGGCCTGGTTGATGTGTCTCGTCCATGGCGGGTCCTTTGTGTAGTCTCAAGAAAACGTTGCAATCGCCATGCCAATGTGGCCGCCGAAGAGGCGGCCACAAGAGAACAGAGAACAGAAAACAGAAAACAGAACGCCCGCAAGCGGGCGACGGGCGAATCTTCTGCCATCAAGTCAACCGCCTCGCTTTTACATTTCTGTGCAACCAAGCCCGCCCTTTCCTCCCCTACTCCACCCAAATGCTTACATTTGTAGGGAGATGACGGGGATGTTTACAGTTTCGTAAAGTACTCTTTAATCTTTTACACTATTGTACAAAGCCTCTCGACAGGAACAATTCTGCCATTGAGGAAACACAAGTCATTGACAGCGCAAGTACTAGAGGGAGTTTCAGAGACAAACCTAGAAGGGGCCTCAGAGAAACCTTAAAGGGTCTGACCCGAGACCCTATAAGGGTCGGGGTCGAGACCCTATAGTGGTCCGAGGTCAACCACTATAGTGGTCCATGGCCGACCACTATAGGGTCTCAGAAGAGGGGTTCTAAGCACGCCTTATAATAAGGTAAAGGCGGCTTTCCATACCCAGAGCGTTGTCCGTCGCCCGCTTGCGGGCGTTCTGTTCTCTGTTCTCCGTTCTCTGTTCTCTCCTCCCTCCGTTCTCTGTTCTCTTGTGGCCACCGAGGTGGCCACATTGGCACAGCTGTTGCAATTGAAGGCGACCCCAACACACGGAGCACCCATGAACGACACACAAGTAGATTACGGCACGGACGTCTTCAACGAAGGCGTCATGCGTGAGTACCTGGCCAAAGACACAGCCGGGAAATTGTTGCACACCATGCGCGACCACGCGCCGCTGGACCCGGCCATCGCCAACGAGGTGGCCCACGCCCTCAAGCAGTGGGCGATGGATCGCGGCGCAACCCACTTCACCCACTGGTTCCAGCCCCTCACCGGGAGCACGGCAGAGAAGCACGATGCCTTCTTCGAGCCCACGGGCGTGGGGCAAACCTTGGCCCGTTTCTCCGGCAAGAACCTGATCATGGGCGAACCCGATGCCTCGAGCTTCCCGAGCGGCGGGTTGCGGCGTACCTTCGAGGCGCGCGGCTATACGGCCTGGGACGTGACGAGCCCGGCCTTCATCAAGCGCCACGCCAACGGCGCCACGCTCTGCATTCCCTCTCTCTTCTGTTCCTACACCGGCGAGGCGCTCGACAAGAAGACGCCGCTGTTGCGCTCGATGCAGGCGTTGGAGCGGGCCGTGCGCAAGCTCATGGCCTGTTTCGGCGAACCCGATGGTCGCGTGGTCTGCACGCTCGGCCCGGAGCAGGAATACTTCCTCATCGACAAGGCCTTTTGGCTGAAGCGTCCCGACCTAATTCAATGCGGACGCACCCTCTTCGGCGCGCCGCCCGCCCGCCACCAGCAGTTGGAGGATCACTACTTTGGCTCCATCAAACCCCGCGTGCTGGCCTTCATGGAAGACGTTGAGCGCGAGCTGTGGCGCCTGGGCATCCCCGCCAAGACCCGCCACAACGAGGTCGCCCCCGCGCAGTTCGAGCTCGCCCCCATGTTCGAGGAGCTCAACCTGGCCATCGACCACAACATGCTGACGATGGAGACCCTGCGCAACGTGGCCGAGCGCCACGGCTTCGTCTGTCTGCTGCATGAGAAGCCCTTCGCGGGCGTGAACGGATCTGGCAAACACAACAACTGGTCCGTGGCCTACAACGGCAAGAACCTGCTCGACCCCGGGCAAAACCCGCAGGAGAACGCCATCTTCTTGGCCGTGCTCGCCAGCGTCATCCGCGCGGTGGACCTGCATGCCGACATTCTGCGGGCGGCCACGGCGGGCGCTGGCAACGACCACCGCCTAGGTGCCAATGAGGCCCCGCCCTCCATCATCTCCATCTTCCTGGGCGACGAGCTAGCCGAAGTGATCGGCCGCATCGAGCGCGGCGCCCGCGCCAAAGGCGCCCACACCGCGCCCCTGCGCATCGGCATCGACACCCTGCCGCCCTTGCCGCGCGACGCGACCGACCGCAACCGCACAAGCCCCTTCGCCTTCACCGGAAACAAGTTCGAATTCCGCGCGCCGGGCTCCAGCCACAACTGCGCAAGCGTCTGCATGACGCTGAACACCATCGTGGCCGAGAGCATGGAAACCCTGGCCGAAGCCATCGCCAAGCTGCCCAAGGCCAAGTTCAACGAAGGACTCCAGAAAATCATCCAGGCCGTCATCAAAGACCACAAACGCGTCATTTTCAACGGCGATGGCTATTCCGAGGCCTGGGTGAAGGAAGCCGCCAAGCGCGGCCTGCCCAACCTGCACACCACCCCAGAGGCCCTCGCGCCCATGCTCGACCCCAAGAACCTGGCGCTCTTCGACAAGGCCGGCGTGCTCCGCCCCACCGAGATGGAGAGCCGCCACGGCGTCTTCATGGAGGAATACGAGCGCAAGGTCCTCATCGAGGGCAAGACCGCGCTGGAGATGGCCCGGAGCCTCATCGAACCCGCCGCGACCGCCGAATTCGGCGTGGTCTGCAAGGCCGTCGCCGCGGCCAAACAAGCGGGTGTCAAGGAAGGCACGGCGAGCGTCTCGGACGTTGCCCGCACGCTCGGCCGCGGGTTGGTCGCTCTCCACCGCGACTGCGCGGAGCTGGAGGCGGCCCTCACAAGGGGCCCCGCCGACATTCTGGATGCGTTGGCCGCCCTCCGCAAGACGGTCGACAAACTGGAGGAGGACGTGGACGACGCGCGCTGGCCGTTGCCGAAGTACCGCGATATGCTCTTCGTCTACTGAGGCGCGCGATGTCCGACGACCTCAAACACGAGTGCGGCGTGGCCCTCCTACGGTTGCGGGGGCCCGCCGCACGGTACGGTCAAGAACACGGCACGCGTGCCTATGGCTTCCGCAAGGCCGCGCTGATGCTCGAGAAGCAGCACAACCGCGGCCAAGACGGCGCCGGCCTCGCCTGCCTCCACCTTCACCCGGGCCAAGGGCGTCCCTGTTACGACCTGGAGAAGTCCGTCGCGCCCCTGCCCCTCGCCGATTTGTTGGCGCGGTGCGGACGGCGTCTGACCGAGGATCCGGAGGCCTTCCGGGGCGAACTCTTCCTGGGCCACCTGCGCTACGCCACCTTCGGCCGACACGACCTCGGCGCCTGCCATCCCTTTGTGCGCGACAGCGCCTTCCTCGACCGCCTCTTGCTCTTCGCGGGCAACTTCAACCTCACCGACACCCGCGAACTGGCCGACTGGTTGGCCGCCTCGGGCCACCACCTGCCGAGCCTGGCCGACGGCGCCGTCATCCTGCAATGCCTGACCCACGCCTTGGAGCAGGAGCGGACGCGCCCGGGTGGTTTCCGCGGGATGGCCCACGTCCTGCGCGAGGCCGCCTCGCGGTTCGACGGCGCCTTCGTGCTCTGCGGCGCGCTCGGGGATGGGACCGCCTTCGCCCTGCGCGATGCCCACGGCATCCGCCCCGCCTATTGGTATCAGGACGATGCGGTGGTGGCCGTGGCCTCGGAGCGGCCCGCCATCCAGGCGGCCTTTGATGTCGCCTCCGAGGATGTGCGCGAGTTGCCACCCGGCAAGGCGCTCCTCATCGCGCCCGACGGCGCGGTCGCGCTGGAGGACTGCCTGGATCCCGCGCCCCGTCGCGCCTGCGCCTTCGAGCGGATCTACTTCTCCCGCGCCAACGACGCCGACATCCACGCCGAGCGCAAACGGCTGGGCCACGCCCTGGCGCCGCAGGTCGTCCGTGCCGTGGGCGGGGATTTGGAGCATCTCTTCCTGAGCTATATCCCCAACTCCGCGCAGGTCTGTTTCCACGGCCTGCTTGAGACGTTGCTGGGAGCCGCGGCCACCGAGGGGCGCACCGTGCGCTTCGGGCAGGTGGCCGTCAAGGACGCGAAGTTCCGTACCTTCATCGCCGATGAGGAGGCCCGCAAGGATTTGGCCATGCACGTCTACGACGTCACCTATGGCCTCGTGCGGCCGGGGGACACGCTTGTGGTGCTCGATGATTCGATTGTCCGCGGGACCACGATGCGCGATGCCATCCTGCCCATCCTCGACCGCCTCGGGCCGAAGGAAATCGTCGTGGCCTCCAGCGCCCCGCCCATCCTCTATCCGGACTGTTACGGCATCGACATGGCCACGCTCGATGAACTCGTCGCCTTCAACGCGTTGGAGGATGTCCTGCGTGCGACCGACCGACTGGGCCTCCTGCAGGCGGCCTACGCGGAGGCCAAACGCCAGCTGGATCTGCCCGCCGCCGAACAGACGAACGTCCTGCGCACGGTCTACGCCGAAGTCTCGCGCGAGGCACTCATCGCGGCCATCGCCGAGCGTCTGCGCCCCGCAGGACTGCGCGCCAACTTGCGGGTCCTCTTCCAGACCGTCGCAGACCTGCGCCGCTGTTGCCCCAACCACACGGGCGACTGGTACTTCACGGGCGATTATCCCACGCCCGGCGGCAACCGGGTGGTCAATCGCGCTCTCGTCAACCACATGGAGCATCGCCATGAACGCGCCTATTGAGTATCGCGCCAAGTGGGCCGCAGAGCGTGCCCAAAACGCTTTTCTTGCCCTCGCCGACGGGACCGTCTTCAGGGGCGTCGCCTTCGGGGCGCGCCAAGACGCGCTGGGCGAGGCGGTCTTCAACACCGGCATGAGCGGCTACCAGGAAATCCTCACCGACCCCTCCTACGCCGGCCAGTTCGTCGTCCTCACCACGCCGGAGGTCGGCAACTACGGTTGCAACCCTGAGGACGAGGAGAGCCGCGGGCTTTTCCTCAATGGCTTGGTGGTGCGCCGCGTGAACCCGCCGAGCAACTTCCGCGCCACCGAGAGTCTGGAGGCCTATCTCGCGCGCCACGGCAAACCGGGAATTTACGGCGTGGACACCCGCGCCTTGACGCTCCACCTGCGCGACCATGGGACGCAACGGGCCTACCTCCACGTCTCGGACGAGCCGCTCTCCGAGGCTGAGGCCATCACCCGGGCCCGCGCCTGGGAAGGGCTGGACGGCCAAGATTACGCCGCCCGCGTCTCCGCGCCAGCACCCTACGCCTGGAACGACACGGGCCGCTTCCACGTGGTGGTCTACGACTTCGGCGTGAAGCGCAACATCCTGCGTTGCCTGGCCGCCGCGGGATGCCGCGTCACCGTCGTCCCCGCGCAGACGCCCGCCGAGACCGTGCTCGCCCTGCGGCCAAACGGCGTCTTCCTCTCCAACGGTCCCGCCGACCCCAACGCCCTCCCCTACGCGCAAGAGTCCGTCCGCGCCCTGCTCGCCGCGCGGATCCCGCTCATGGGCATCTGCCTGGGCCACCAGTTACTCGGACTGGCCTGCGGGGCGCGCTGTGGCCGCCTTCCCTTCGGCCATCACGGGTGCAACCATCCCGTGAAGAACCTCTTGGATGGCTCGATCGCCATCACCAGCCAGAATCACAACTACGCCCTCGCCGACCTGCCCGACTGCCTGGAACTCACCCACGTGAACCTCAACGACGGCACCTGCGAGGGCATCCGCCATCGCGCGCTCCCGGCCTTCTCCGTGCAGTTCCACCCCGAGGCCGCCCCCGGCCCGCACGAGGCCCAGTCCCTCTTCCGTCCCTTCGTCGCCCTCATGGAGTCCGCCCAATGAGCACCAAACACCTCTTCGTCACCGGCGGCGTGGTCAGCAGTCTCGGCAAAGGCGTCACCGCCGCCGCCCTCGCCTTCCTCCTCCGCCGCCGTGGCTACCGCGTGGCCATGCAGAAACTCGACCCCTACCTCAACGTCGACCCCGGCACGATGAGCCCCTATCAACACGGCGAGGTCTTCGTCACCGATGACGGCGCCGAGACCGACCTCGACCTGGGTCATTACGAACGCATCGCGGGCATCACCTGTTCCAAGGCCTCCAACTACACCAGCGGCAAAATCTACGGCGCCGTCCTCGCCCGCGAGCGTCAGGGCGGCTACCTCGGCGCCACCGTCCAGGTCATCCCCCACATCACCGACGAGATCCAGCGCGCCATGCGCGCCCTCCACGGTCCGGACGTCGACATCGCCATCACCGAGATCGGCGGCACGGCGGGCGACATCGAGAGCCTGCCCTTCCTCGAGGCCGCGCGCCAATTCCGCATGGCCGCCGAACCCGGCGATGTCGCCTTCATCCACCTGACCTACGTGCCCTATCTCAAGGCCGCCAAGGAATTGAAGACGAAGCCCTCGCAACAATCCGTCGGCGTCCTGCGCAACATCGGCATCCAGCCCGACCTCCTGGTCTGCCGCGCCGAACGCCGCCTGGAACCCGAGCACCTGCGCAAACTCGCCGTCTTCTGCAACGTCCCCGAGCGCTGCGTCATCGAGGAGCTCGACGTCCGCCACGCCATCTACGAGGTCCCCATCAAGCTCGCCCAGAAGGGCTTCGACACGGAGGTCCTCCGTGCCCTCCGATTGGAGCCGCGTCCGTTGGATCTGCGCGACTATCGCGCCTGGCTCGCCCGCGCCCTCCGCCCCACGCGCCCCGTCACCGTCGCAGTCGTCGGCAAGTACATCCGCCATCAAGACGCCTACAAGAGCATCTATGAGGCTCTCTCCCACGCCGCCATGACCCACGGCGCCAAGCTCGAAATCCTCCGCGTGGAGTCCGAGGAACTCGAGACCGGCGACCCCGCCGAACGCCTCGCCCGCGCCGATGCCATCCTCGTCCCGGGCGGCTTCGGGCGGCGCGGCCTGTTGGGGATGTTCCGCGCCGTCTCCTACGCCCGCACCTCGGGCATGCCCTTCCTCGGCATCTGCCTGGGGATGCAGTGCGCCGTCATCGCCTTCGCCCGAGACGTCCTCGGCTGGGCCGATGCCGACAGCGCGGAGTTCGCGCCCGACACCACCCACCCCGTCATCGCGCTCATGGAGGACCAAAAGGCCGTCCGCGGCCTCGGCGGCACCATGCGTCTGGGCGCCTATGCCTGCGACCTCGCGCCGGACTCCCGCGCCGCCGCGCTCTACGGCGCCACCCACATCTCCGAACGCCACCGCCACCGCTACGAGTTCAACCCCGCCTTCCGCGACGCCCTCGGGCACGCCGGCCTCCGCGTCACCGGCACCAACCCCGAGACCGGTCTGGCCGAGGTCGTCGAACTCCCGGGCCATCCCTTCTTCATCGGTTGCCAGTTCCATCCCGAGTTCAAGTCCCGCCCCCGCGACCCGCACCCGCTCTTCGCGGGACTCCTCGCCGCCGCCCTCCAACACCGGGAGCACCGCCATGCCTAAACGCTCCGACCTCCACAAGATTCTTCTCATCGGCTCCGGCCCCATCGTCATCGGCCAGGGATGCGAGTTCGACTACTCCGGTACACAGGCTTGCAAAGCCCTCCGTGCCGAAGGCTACGAGGTCGTCCTCGTGAATTCCAATCCGGCCACCATCATGACCGACCCGGCCACCGCCGACCGCACCTACGTCGAGCCCCTCACCCCGGAGAGCCTCGAGGCCATCCTCGAACGCGAACGCCCCGATGCGCTCCTCCCCACCCTCGGCGGCCAGACGGCCCTCAACCTCGCCATGGATCTCTACCGCCGCGGCGCCTTGGGTCGCCTCGGTGTGGAGCTCATCGGCGCCAACGCCGCCAGCATCGACCGCGCCGAGGATCGCCAAAAGTTCAAGGAAGCCATGCTCGCCATCGGCCTCGACCTCCCGCGCTCCGGCACCGCCCACACCCTCGACGAGGCCCGCGCCGTCGCCGCGACCATCGGTTCCTGGCCCCTCATCGTCCGCCCCGCCTTCACCCTCGGCGGCACAGGCGGCGGCATCGCCCACGGCCCCGAGGACTTCGCCCGTGTCGCCCAGGCCGGCCTCGACGCCTCCCCCACCTCCGAGGTCCTCATCGAGGAATCCCTCCTCGGCTGGAAGGAGTTCGAGATGGAGGTCGTCTGTGACCGCAAGGGCAACGCCGTCGTCGTCTGCTCCATCGAGAACCTCGACCCCATGGGCGTGCACACCGGCGACTCCATCACCGTCGCCCCCATCCAGACCCTCACCGACGCCGAGTACCAATCCATGCGCGACGACTCCTTCGCCGTCATGCGCGCCATCGGCATCGCCACCGGCGGCGCCAACGTCCAGTGGGGCGTCAATCCCCGCACCGGCCGCCGCGTCATCATCGAGATGAACCCCCGCGTCTCGCGCTCCTCCGCCCTCGCCTCCAAGGCAACCGGCTTCCCCATCGCCAAAATCGCCGCCCTCCTCGCCGTCGGCTTCTCCCTCGACGAACTCCGCAACGACGTCACCGGCACCACCCCCGCCTCCTTCGAGCCCGCCCTCGACTACGTCGTCGTCAAGGTCCCCCGCTTCACCTTCGAGAAGTTCCACGGCGCCGACGACACCCTCGGCACCCAGATGAAGTCCGTCGGCGAGGCCATGGCCATCGGCGTCACCTTCCAAGAGGCCTTCCAAAAGGCCCTCCGCTCTTTGGAGACCGGCCGCGCGGGTTTCGGCGCAGACGGCAAGGACGATGGCCGCGACCTCTCCGATGACGCACTCGTCGCCGCCGTCTCCCGCCCCACCGCGGAACGGATCTTCCGCCTCCACGAGGCCCTCCGCCGCGGCTGGTCCATCGACCGCCTCCACGCCCTCACCGCCATCGATCCCTACTTCCTCCGCCAACTCCAAGAGCTCGTCGCCTTCGAGGCCGAGATTGCCGCCTGCGCCCCCGGCCCGCTCCCTCGCGACCGCTTCCTCCAGGCCAAACGTTTCGGCTTCTCCGACCGTCAGCTCGCCTTCCTCCTCGGCTCCGACGAGGCCGCCGTCACCACCGCCCGCCGCGCCGCGGGCCTGCGGGTCGGCTACGGCCTGGTCGACACCTGCGCCGGCGAGTTCGCCGCACGCACGCCTTACTACTATTCCTCCTACGCCCTCGCGCCGTCCGAGCCCCTCGCCCATGGCCAACGCGCCATCCTCATCATCGGCGGCGGCCCCAACCGCATCGGCCAAGGCATCGAGTTCGACGCCTGCTGCTGCCAGGCCGCCCGTGCCCTCCGCGGCCTCGGCTTCCGCGTCGTCATGGCCAACTCCAATCCCGAGACCGTCTCCACCGACTACGACACCTCCGACGCCCTCTACTTCGAGCCGCTCACCCTCGAGGATATCGTCAACCTCTACGAGCGCGAACGTTGCGTCGGCGCCATCGTCCAGTTCGGCGGCCAGACGCCCCTCAATCTCGCCCAGGCCCTCAAGGCCGCCGGTCTCACCATCCTCGGCACCGACCCCGACGACATCGACCTCGCCGAAGACCGCGACCGCTTCAAGCGCCTTGCCGACGACATCGGCATCCTGCAGCCGCCCAGCGGCATCGCCCACACCGCCGAGGACGCCCTCGCCATCGCCGACCGCCTCGGCTATCCCGTCCTCGTCCGTCCCTCCTTCGTCCTGGGCGGCCGCGGCATGGTCATCGTCCACCGCCGCGAGGATCTTGACGCCCTCGCCCGCCAAGCCGTCGCCATCGCCGAAGGCAAACCCATCCTCATCGACCGCTTCCTCGAGAACGCCGTCGAGCTTGACGTCGATGCCGTCAGCGATGGCCACGACACCGTCATCGGCGCCGTCCTCGAACACGTCGAGCCCGCCGGTGTCCACTCCGGCGATGCCGCCTGCGTCACCCCGCCCCTCTCCCTCGACGCCACAACCCTCGACCGCATCCGTGGCTACGTCCACGCCTTCGCCAGAGCCCTTCGCGTCCGCGGCCTCATGAACCTCCAGCTCGCCGTCAAGGGCCGCGACATCTATGTCATCGAGGTCAACCCCCGCGCCTCCCGCACCGTTCCCTTCGTCTCCAAGGCCATCGGCCTCTCCCTTGCCGACGTCGCCGCCCGCGTCATGGTCGGCCAAACCCTCGCCCAGGCCGGTCTCCCCGCCGAACGCGCGCCCCTCTGCCACGCCGCCAAAGAGGCCGTCTTCCCCTTCGCCCGCTTCCCCGGCGCCGAAGTCGTCCTCTCCCCCGAGATGAAGTCCACCGGCGAGGTCATGGGTCTCGCCCCCACCCCAGGCCTCGCCTACCTCAAGAGCCAACTCGCCGCCGGCACAAGCCTCCCCCTCCCCGAACCGGGCCGCCCCGCCCCCACCGTTCTCCTCTCCCTCTGCGATGCCGACAAACCCGCCGGTGTCGCCGCCGCCAAACGCCTCGTCGCCCTCGGCTACGCCCTCTGCGCCACCCGCGGCACCGCCACCGCCCTGTGGGATGCAGGCCTCACCCCCGCCGCCTGCTTCCGCCTCGGCGAAGGCCGCCCCGATGCTCTCGACCTCATCCGCGCCGGCGCCGTCCAATGGGTCGTCAACACCGCCGGCCCCGGCGACGACCGCCTCGGCGATGGCCTGCGCATCCGCGCCGAAACCCTCCGCTGCGCCCGGGCCGTCACCACCCTTCTCCAAGGCTTCCTCGCCGCCGTCGACGGCCTCACCGAACGCCTCTCCGGCACCCTTCCCCCACCCCTCACCCTCCAAGAACTCGCCGCCGGCCACTAACCCCTTTTCGCAAACCAACCAATTGGCCCTGGGCGGGTGCCCAGGGCCATCCTTTTTCCCTGCCCAAAATACTGCCTTATACAGAACAAGGCCGAGCATCCAGCCCCAATCATCCTACATTCAGTTGTCAAAGATCAAGCGGCATACGATTATTCGACAATCGTACCCAGCACTCTTGCCAAAGACCTGTCATTTGGAAGGAGGTTTGGAAGCTTGGAGGTTTAGCTTTCGTGGAAGGGCTTCGCCCCACCCTCTCGTCTCCTGTTGCGTCTGTGCGGCTCCTTCTTCGAGAGAGAGCAGATTCCATGAAGACGAGAAGCGCAAGGGATGGGCACGGTAGTGAGGCTCGGCGAGCCGAACGGTGAAGTGCCCAGGCCCTTGCGTTCCTTCGTGTCTTCGTGGAAATAGGCGTCCAAGCCTCCAAACTTCCAAACTTCCCTCTCTTTTGCTATTCTATGGGCACGCCACGGGAGAGCCGTGGCTTGATTGCGCTTTGCGCAAACAGGTTGTCTCATTGGAAATTGCGACCTTCTATGAATCCGACAACGTGTTTGGCGAGGTGCGCCGTCATTCGGCGCGCCTCCTTTCACGTATGGATTCTAGGCCGTCGCAAGCCTCCAATGAGTGCGTGAAAGGATGCGCGCCTTTTTTGTGGCCTCGGCCCAGGGCGCGAAGGAGGCCGGCCATGGGCATGACGTTGGATGAGGTGTTGGCACGCTTTCGAGAGGAGGCGCAGGGCGACAAGGCTGTGTTGGGAACCCGCTTCGAGCGCCTGGTGAAACGTCTGCTCACGCAATTGCCGCTCTATCGGACGCAGTTCTCCCGCGTCTGGCTCTGGTCGGAACTCAATCTGGGCCACGACACAGGCATCGACCTGGTCGCCGAAGACATCCACGGCGAACTCTACGGCATCCAGGCCAAGTGCTACGAAGACGGCCACGTCGTCTCCAAGCCCGACATCGATACCTTCCTCTCCAAACTCGGCGAATACCTGCCCTTCGAGGGCGCCAAACGCACCTTCGCCCACGGCATCATCTTCTCCACCACTGACGCCTGGGGCGACAACGCCGAGCGCACACTCGCCGACCGCCCCATCCCCGTGCAGGTGATGACCCTCTCGCGCCTACGCGCCCTCGAGGCCAACTGGGAGTCCCTCGCCGGCCTTACCGCCGGCCCCGCCGTCACCCCCAAGTCCCTCCGCGACTACCAGCAAGAGGCCCTCGAGGCCGCCGCCGCACACTATGCCACGCACGACCGCGGCAAACTCATCATGGCCTGCGGCACCGGCAAGACCTTCACCTCCCTGCGCCTCATCGAGCAAGAGACCGGCGGCAAGGGCCTCGTCCTCTTCCTCGTCCCCTCCATCGCCCTCCTCAACCAGACCCTCGTGGCCTGGTGCGACGACGCCGCCAAACCCCTCCACGCCGTCTGCGTCTGCTCCGACGCCCAGGCCAACCAGCGCATCAAGCGTGGCGAAGACGAACCCGAGGAAGACCCCAACGCCCTGGCCCTGCCCCCGACCACCCGCCCCGACATCCTCGCCAAACGCATCCGTTACCTCCGCGAGAAATATCCCGACGCCCTCACCGTCGTCTTCTCCACCTATCAATCCATCGCCGTCATCGAGGAGGCCCAGCGCACCTACCTCGGCCGCGAGCACTTCGCCTTCGACTTCGCCGTCTGCGACGAGGCCCACCGCACCACCGGCGCCATCGCCAAGGAAGAGGAAGAACCCGCCTTCACCTACATCCACGACGATGCCCACGTCCTCGCCCGCCGCCGCCTCTACATGACCGCCACCCCGCGCCTCTACGCCGAGTCCGCCAAGGTCAAAGCCAAAGAGCGCTCCATCGAGCTCTGCTCCATGGACGATCTGGCCCTCTACGGCAAGGAGATCTACCGCATCGGCTTCGGCACCGCCGTCGCCAAGGGTTGCCTGGCCGACTACAAGGTCCTCGTCCTCACCCTCCCCGAGGGCGAACTCCCCGAAGACTCCCCCTACGAACTGCTCACCGACGAGGAGCGCAAGGCCCTCGAAAGCCGCAACGACGACGGCCGCACCACCGCCGTCAAGCTCCTGGGCTGCATCAACGCCCTCGCCAAACGCCTCAAGGACTCCCCTCTCCTCACCACCGCCGATGGCGTGCCCGCCCGCCGCGCCGTCGCCTTCTGCCGCACCATCAAGACCTCCAAGGCCACCACCGCCCTCTTCCAAAAGTTCGCCGCCGACCCGCGCTTCAACACCCCGCTGCGCGTCGAGGCCCGCCACGTCGACGGCGAGATGGGCGCCCTCGCCCGCAACGATGCCCTCGCCTGGCTCAAGGCCGACGGCGGCCCCGCCGCCTGCCACCTCCTCACCAACGTCCGCTGTCTCTCCGAGGGTGTCGACGTTCCCTCGCTCGACGCCGTCCTCTTCCTCTCCAAGCGCAACTCCCAGATTGACGTCGTCCAGAGCGTGGGCCGCGTCATGCGCACCGCCCCCGGCAAGCGCTACGGCTACATCGTCATCCCCGTCGTCATCCCCGCGGACAAGGACCCCGAGAAAGAGCTCGACAACTCCGACACCTTCGGCGTCGTCTGGACCGTCCTCAACGCCCTCCGCGCCCACGACGACCGCTTCGAGGCCACCATCAACAAGCTCCGCTTCGACAAACCCTCCATGGGCGAGACCCTCCCCAGCCCCAACGACCCCATCGACTCCGCCGAGCCCCCCGCCATCACCATCTCCTCCGGCCTCAGCGGCGACGAGGAAGGCGTCTTCCCCAACACCCTCGCCGAACCCTCCGCCATCCAAGACTCCTTCGACCTCCGCTTCCCCGAGAAGATGGAGCAATACCGCAACCTCCTCTACGGTCGCATCGTCAAACACTGCGGCAACCGCAAATACTTCGAACACTGGGCCGCCGAGGTCGCCGAAATCGCCAAGCGCCTGGCCGAAACCCTCCAGGCCCGCTGTGCCGCCGATCCCCGCGCCGCCGACACCTTCCGCCGCTTCCACGCCCTCCTCCAGACCGCCGTCTATTCCAACGTCTCGGAAGAGGATGCCCGCGTCATGCTCGTCCAGCAGCGCATCACCGGCCCCATCTTCGACACCCTCTTCGGCGGCAACGGCTTCACCGACCACAACCCCGTCTCCCAAGCCCTCGACCACGCCACCGACCTCCTCGCCGCCCTCGACACCGAGGAGGACCGCAAGACCCTCGACCGCTTCTACCAGGACGTCCGCATCCGCGTCGGCGACATCCAGAGCGCAGACGGTAAGCTCGATATTATCCGCACCCTCTACGACACCTTCTTCGCCACCGCCTTCAAGACCACCGTCGAGAAACTCGGCATCGTCTTCACCCCCATCGAGGTCGTTGACTTCATCCTCCGCTCCGCCGATGGCGCCCTGCGCAAATACTTCGGCAAGCGCCTCTCCGACAAAGACGTCCACATCCTCGACCCCTTCACTGGCACCGGCACCTTCATCGCCCGCCTCCTCCAGAAGGACCTCGGCCTCATCCGCGACGACGACCTCTACCGCAAATACACCCAAGAGCTCCACGCCAACGAAATCGTCCTCCTCTCCTACTATATCGCCGCCGTCAACATCGAAAACGTCTTCCACGACCGCGCCGGCCGCAAGGAGAAATACTCCGCCTTCCCCGGCATCGTCTTCGGCGACACCTTCCGGATGCGCGAGGTCAAACCCGACGACCTCCTCGACGACGAGGAACTCCGCCCCAACTCCGAGCGTATTCTCGCCCAGAACAACGCCTCCATCTCCGTCATCGTCGGCAACCCGCCTTACTCCATTGGTCAAAAGTCCGCCAACGACAATGCCCAGAACGAGAACTATCCTTGGCTGAACGACCGAATTGAGACGACCTACGTGGCAAACTCCGAGGCCACAAACAACAAAGCCCTCTACGATACCTATATCCAAGCCTTCCGTTGGTCCTCCGACCTCATCGAAAACGAGCGCGGCGGTATTCTCTGTTACGTCACCAACGGAGGCTGGCTCGACTCCAACACGGGCTCTGGTCTCCGCCGTTGCTTTGTTCAAGAGTTTGACGAAATCTACTGCTACAATCTACGTGGAAACTGCAACACCTCCGGAGAAGTCCGAGAACGCGAGGGTGATGGTATCTTCGGCGAAGGAAGCCGCACCCCTATCACCATCCTTCTCCTAGTCCGCCTGCCGGAGGGGCAACACCACGGCAACGCCACTATCCATTACCGCGACATTGACGACTACAAGAAGAAAGAGGTCAAACTCCACGACTTGATGATGTATGGCTCCTTCCTCAGCGACACATGGCTCAACGGTGCGCAAACAATCGTCCCCAACGAGCACGGCGACTGGATCAACCAACGCAAAGATACCTTCGGTGTTTATATCCCTCTTGCCCCTGAAAAGAAGTTCACCGAGCTGGGCGAAAGCGTCTTCTCCGCCCAAGCCCTCGGCGTCGCCACCAACCGGGACGCTTACATCCAAAACTTCTCCAAGCAAGCGGTTCTGAACTTGCAAAAAGCCGCCATTGCTTTCTACAACGATTGTGCCGAGCAACGCCAACAAGTCCAACAACCCCAACTCATCAATTGGACGCGGTCGCTTCGAGAACAGGTGGCCAAGGGCAAGACCTCCACGTTTTCGGAACATGCCATGCGGTTATCCTCGTACCGCCCCTTCCAAAAGCAATGGCTCTATTTCGATGCGTTTTGGAATGAGGCTCGCGGTGTCATGCCCAAACTCTTCCCCACGGGGGAGCGCGGGGAGAATGTGGTGATTTGTACTGGAGGGCTCGGAAGCACGAAAGCACGTACTTGCCTGATAACGGATGTTACGCCAGACCTCAATATGATGGACGCGGGAACACAATGTTTCCCGCTGTATTGGTACGAGGAGAAGGATGTCGACCTCTTCGGGAAGCGGACGCTGGTGCGGCATGACGGGGTGAGCGACTGGATTCTGGATCAGGCGCGGCGGCGGTATGGGGCGGAGGTGACGAAGGAGGAGATTTTCTACTACGTCTACGGCTTCCTCCATCAGCCGGCCTATCGGGAAACCTTTGCGGCCGACTTGAAGAAGTCCTTGCCGCGCATTCCACTGGTGGAACGCTACGAGGACTTCAAGAAGACCTCCGACATTGGGCGACAGTTGGCCGCGCTCCACCTCAACTACGAGAATCTGGAGCCCTATCCGCTGGAGGAGAAGGGCGACTTCTCCGACACGCGGGTGAAGAAGATGAAGTTCGGCGGGAAGGGCGGCAAAGACCGCTTCACCCTCATCGTGAACGGCACGCTGACCCTGTGCGACATCCCCGAAATGGCCTATCGCTACCAGGTGAATGGCCGCAGCCCCATCGACTGGGCCATCGACCGTTATCAAGAGCGCCAAGACGACAAGAGCGGCATCGTCAACGACCCCAACCTCTGGGCCCCGGACAACCCCCGCTACATCCCCGACCTCATCAAGCGCCTCATCACCCTCTCCATCAACTCCCTCAACCTCATCAACGCCCTCCCCACCTTCAACCCAAACAACTAGCGCCATCCCCAATCTGCGCTTTCCCACTTAGGCAACCTTGTGCCCTTTGTGGTTCCTTGTGTCCCTTGTGGTGAAAACACACTGGCAGTCCCGCGTGCGCTAGCACGCCCTTAATCTGCTCAAAATCTGCGAACTACCGAAGGTCTTTCGAGTAAAGCGAGGAGACATCTGCGGTTCCCCACACTAGCAGTCTTCGTGTGTCTTCGTGGTTCTTCGTGCCTCTTCGTGTCAGCCCCGCAGGGCAAACCTTCCTCACTATCCCTGCGACCTCACCCGTCGTGCGCTTGCCGCGCGCTCCGTTTTCCGTTTTCCGTCCTCCGGGGCGCGCCAGTGCCCCTTGGCAGTCCTCTGTATCCCCCTCAATTTCCTGGACACGGCTAGAGCTCTTGGGGGAAAGATTCCGCGAGAAGGCGAGGGAACTCGGAGATAAAATAGAGCGGAATGACACGCACAGAGCCATAGGCAGAGAGATTCTCTTGAGAGGCCCGAACGGCAAGGGGCAACTGCTTTTCCTCCAGCAAGAGACGAAGGCTACGCATGGCACCGGTCTTGCCAGACTTGACCTCGATGGGCAAGACGCGCCCGGCGTAAGGCATCAGATAGTCCACCTCGGCGGAAGAACCACGTGCCTCTCGGTGCCAGTAATAAAGCTCCGGCGTTTCGAAGGGTGAACCCATTTTCTGGAGTTCCAAGCCCACAAAGAGTTCGGCGAGCGCCCCGCGATTGACAAACACATCCGGCATACCGGCCCCCCAATCGGAGAGGTCAAGCCCACTTTCGCAAAGATAGAGCCCAACATCAAAGAAAAGCAACTTGTTACGGCGCGGATCGATGTCCCCACCCAATGGCAATCCATTGGCATGGCAATCGGTGACGCGAACCAAGAGCCGTGCCTGCTCCAACAGCTGCGCGGCCTCCTTGGCTTGACGGCTGGCAAGCCCAGCTTCAGGGTTCGCATAAACAAACTTTTGCCCTGTCTGTTCAATGGCAGAGGCCAACACTCGCAACATCCGCTCTGCGGGCACCCGCGCCCGATACTTGTCGAAGTCCGCCTTGAGGGAGACCAAGATGTCCATCTGTTCGCGCCGCGCTTCGAGGAAAGAGCCGCTTTCAACATACGCCAAGACGGCCGCCGGCATTCCACCCACCACGCAATAATCACGCAAGAGCCGCAAGAGCATCTCATGGACAAAGGAATCAATCGGCCCTACACTCGTCGTTGCGGCCTCCCAAAAGCGTCTTTGCCCCACCGCCTCAACAAACTCGCGGAAGGAAAAGGGATGGACAAAGAGGTTGCGAATTCTCCCCACGCCAAACCCACCAGCCGCACCAAACGCGAACTCCAAGAGTGACCCAGCCGCCACCACATGCAGGCCCGGACGTTGCTCATAAAAGTAACGCAAGGCCGTGATAGCACGCGGGCATTCCTGGATTTCATCCAAGAAGAGCAGACTCTTGCCATCCTCCAAACGTACGCCGGAACGCAATTCCAATGCTTTGCAGATGGCAGGAATGTCCAAATCCCCCGCGAAGAGGTTGCCCACCTCTGGTGTCCGCTCAAAATTGATTTCGACAAACGCCTGAAAACGCTGTGCCAACGCCCGCACTGCAGAGGTCTTGCCCGTCTGTCTCGCACCTCGCAACAACAACGGCTTACGAGTGGAGTTCGTAGCCCAACTCTCCAATGCCTCGTCAATTTTACGCCTAAAGTATTTGTCCATCGTTTGTTACCTCTCTGACAACGCTCTATAATAACCGACCCTATGCAAAAAAACAAGGTAAATCTGGAAGCTTTTTGACAAAAAGACAGGGTAAATTCAGTGCCTATCTGACAAAAAGACAAGCTAAATCCCTTCTATACCAAGTGGAACACGCCCGTTAAGTTTCCACAAAGACGCGATAAGGCAACCTTGCCGCCCCTGCGTCTTCATGCACGCAGGCTAAAAAAATTGCCTAGAAGGTGGACGAATGCCACTGGATAGTGCTATGCTATAGACATGAAAACGACACTCCTTGCCACGATGCTGGTGACGGCGGCGACCGCTTGGTGCGCGAAGCCCTTCGTCATCCCCGAGCTCCGGGATTGGAGCGACAACGACGCCGCCGGAGCCTTCGCACTGAGTGAGGACACCCGCGTCGTCATCCCCGAGGACGCCTGCGACGCCCTCGCCCGCTATGCCCAGACCTTCGCCGATGACCTCGGCCTCCCGCTCGTCCGCGAGAGCTCCGGCTTCTGGCGTACCGTCACCTTCACCGCCGAGAGTGCCGAGCCCGGCGACATCCTCCTCAAGGTTGTCCCCGATGAGGCGGCCAACCCCGAGGGCTACACGCTCACCGCGGGCAAGAGCGGCATCACCATCCAGGCCCCCACCCCCCTCGGCGCCTTCTGGGGCACCCGGACCATCCTCCAAGTCTTCGCCGACCAGGGCAACACCTTCCCCGGCGGCGAGGCCAAAGACTGGCCGGAATACGCCAAGCGCGGCTTCATGTTCGACTGCGGCCGCAAGCCCTTCGCCCTGGAGACCCTCCGCCAGCTCGCCGACATCTGCTCCTACTACAAGATGAACGAGCTCCAGCTCCACCTCTCCGACAACTACATCTGGCTCCACAGGTACGCCGAGTGGTACCCTGAGCAAATCAAGACGCCCGCCGACCTCCTCACCTACGAGCCCTCCGCGGGCGGATTCCGCCTCGAAAGCGAGACCCACCCCAAGCTCACCTCCACCGACATCTCCTACACCAAAGCCGAGTTCAAGGCCCTCGTCGACGAGGCCAAGGCCAAGGGCGTCGACATCATCCCCGAGCTGGACGTCCCCGGCCATGCCCTCCAGATGGTGCGCGTGCGCCCCGACCTCATGTACAAGGGTTCCGTCGGCGGCAAGCACGACATGGAGCGCGCCGCGATGCTTGACCTCTCCAACCCCGAGACCCTCCCCTTCGTCCAGTCCATCTACGACGAATACATCGACGAGGGCGTCTTCCCCAACCAGGTCATCCACATCGGCACCGACGAATACTACGGCGACAACGAAAGCTACCGCAAGTTCGCCGACGCCTTCTGCAAGCACATCCTCTCCAAGGGCAAGACCCCCCGCATGTGGGGCTCCCTCAGCTACAAACGCGGCAAGACCCCCGTGGACTCCAAGGGCGTGCAGATGAACATCTGGAGCATGGGCTGGCAGAACCCCGTTGAGGCCACCAAGGCCGGCTTTGAGATCATGAACACCCTCGACATCTGGATGTACATCGTCCCCAGCGGCAACGGCTCCGTCGGAGGCTACGGCGACGACCTCAACACCCAATGGGTCTACGACAACTGGACTCCCGTCACCTTCCCCAAGACCAAGCCCGAGGATCTCGACCGCTCCAAGGTGCTCGGCGGCTCCTGGGCCATGTGGAACGACAACGCCTTCCTCACCGACCCCGGCCTCTGCGCCGAGGATCTCCTCCCGCGCATCCAAAAGAACTGCGCCACCGTCGCCCAAAAGACCTGGGCCACGGCCAACACCCGCGGTTACAAGGCCTTCCTCGCCCAAGTCCAATCCCAAGCCAAGGCCCTCGACGCCGAGGAGCCCCAGCCCTGGGAAATGACCTTCACCGTCACCGTCCCCGAGGGCGAGGACAAGCCCCTCATGCTCGCCACCGGCCCCGAGACCGACCTCTATGCCGTCTCCCCCGTCAACGGCAACGTCGGCTTCCGCCGCGAAGGCGCCCAATACACCTTCGACTGCAAGCTCCCCAAAGGCAAGCCCGTCCAGCTCACCTTCCACTCTGAGAAGCACAAGACTTGGGTCGTCGTCGACGGCAAGAAGATCGAGGGCAACCCCGTCCGCGAATACTACGCCAAGACCTGCAAGTTCTTCACCCTTGCCAAGCCCACCACCGTCCTCAAGTGACGGCACGCCGACATCCGGCACATCAAAAGGCCCGCCCCGGCGGGCCTTTTTATCCCCCACCCAGACATTTCGCCACCCCCTCAAAGCACTCTTCGCCGCACCCTATAAGGGTCCGCCCCCAGACCACTATAAGGGTTGACCTCGAACCCTTATAGTCGTCACTGAAGAAGTGAAAACTAGGCACAGGAGAGGGAGTGGAAGGTGTAAAAAAAGGATGAAGGGGAAGAGAAGGTGGTGGGGAGATGTGCAAAAATAAGGTGTAAAAAGCGGGCGAGGTGCCGCTGGAGCTTACGGAGGTTAAAGCCGATGGCGGCGAGGAGGGCGTTGATGGCACACCCTTGCTTGCCGGAGAGGCGGTTGAGGCCCAGGCAGTGATCAGATTTGAGATGGCCGATGATGGGTTCGATGGAAGGACGTCGGCGTTTGAGTGGGAGGAGGTCGTCTGCTACTGGTCGTTTTCGGTTGAAGCAGTGGATCTTGGTTGGGAGTGTGATTTTAGCACCTCGGTAGCCAAGGTCACACGCGGCGACCTTGGGGACAACACCGGTGATTTGGGCGGCTGTGTGGAGGGCGTCGTCAAGAGTGTGACCATCGTAACGATTGTCTGTATAGACATTTACTCCAATGACAAAGGGATTTCTGGCGGAGGTCACAAGGCTAGCTTTGGAACCGAAAACGCAGGTGCCATTTTTGACGATTGCGGCGGTGTGAGGTTCGTAGAAGGAGTAGAGCTTGTCTGTGCTCCACCGCGTCTGAGTCTGCACCTTGCGGGCGTTTTCAAGGTCTTGTGCGATGTCTGGGAGGTTCGCAAAGGGGCTTCGTGCGATGTCCTCGATGATTTCGCCCAACATCGCCCGGCTCCTATCAAGCAGACTATCGGCCTCTTTTGTTTTCTTTCTGTTGATGAAATCTGCGTAGTCGGCCTCGTTCCGCAACATCTCCTTCAGCAGATTTCGACGCAGTTGAATACCAAGTCGCTTGGCGTGGGCCTGCAACACACCATAGGCGTCCGCCATCAGACCGACCGTCCCGGGACGCTTGATGTTCTGCCGTTGGGCCGTCGTATCCACCACCACCGTTTCCAGGTCCTCCTTGGTCAACGCCTTCGTGTCCAACGCCGTCTGTACCGTCAGGCTTAACAAGAACTCCAGGTTCTCCTCCCCCAGGCGCTTACGCCAATGCGTCAGCGAAGACGAATCAAACGGGCGTTCCATCACAAAGTGCGTTCTACCGGAGAAATACTGCCATGCCGCATTCTCCGACCACGTTTCAAGCACCTCCTCATCGCTTAACTTATTCATTGCTTGCAACATGATGACACTGATGACCAGCCGTGGCGGCAAAGACGGCCGCCCCGGCTTCTTTCCCTCTTGGAAACACGGCTCCACACGTGTAATGGCCTGGTTCCACGTAATCACGTTCGCCAAACGCACATAACGATTGTTCGGATTACAAATGTCCACCAACAACGGATCAAGAACCGACTCTTGGGGGATTTTTACCAGGGCCTCTTTACGCAACATATGAAACCTCGACGAAAGAAACCAAAAATGTACTCATATTGTAGCATATTATACACAATAAGCCAATAAGATTTAATAAAATAACACAAAATACGGCACCACCTCTAGTGCTGTCCTAATAGTTTTTCAGTAACGACCTTAAGGGTCTCGCGAAGGGCCCTTTGAGGTGGCAGGTCACCCCCTCTGAGAAAACCCGGCAGACAGGGTTCGCGGAATTGAAGTATAATGGTGACGTTGAACGAAAGGACTGTCATGGCAGAGACCGATGAGACGATTGCGCGTTGCACGCCGCTCCTGGCGGCAATCCGAAGCGAAGTGAACAAGGCGTTGGTGGGACAGGAGCACATGCTCGATGCCCTGCTGATTGCATTGATGACGGGCGGGCACATCCTGCTCGAAGGCGTGCCGGGTCTGGCCAAGACCACCGCAGTGCGCGCCCTCGCCGCCGCGTTGGGCCTGGAGACCAAGCGCATCTCCTTCACGCCGGACCTGCTGCCGGCGGACGTGATCGGCAGTCTGATTTACAATCAGCGCGAGGGCACCTTCACCCCGCACAAGGGCCCCGTCTTCGCAAACCTGCTCATCGCCGACGAAATCAACCGCGCCCCCGCCAAGGTGCAATCCGCCCTCCTCGAGGCCATGCAGGAACGCCAGGTCACCCTCGGCGACGAGACCTATCCCCTGCCGCGCCCCTTCCTGGTGATGGCGACGCAGAACCCCATCGAGCAGGAGGGCACCTATCCCCTGCCCGAGGCGCAGACCGACCGTTTCATGCTCAAGTGCGTGGTGCGCCATCCCGGCCGCGAGGACGAGCGCCGCATCATGAACCGCCTCACCCAGCCCGCGGCCATGGAGACCCCGCCCAAACAGTGCGTCACGCGCGAGGACATCGACCTCCTCCTCTCCGCCGCCGAGAAGGTCTACTGCGACGCGAAGGTCGACGACTACATCCTCGACCTCGTCTTCGCCACGCGCGAACCCGAATCCTTCAAGGGCCTGCAATCCCTCAAGGGAGCCATTCAGTTGGGCGTCTCCCCGCGCGGTTCCATCTGCCTGAAGCAGTCCGCCCGCGCCAACGCCCTCCTGCGCGGCCGCACCTACGCCACCCCGCAAGACGTCAAAGAGACCGCCCACGACGTCCTCCGCCACCGTCTCCTCCTCACCTACGAAGCCGAAGCCGAGGAACTCACCCCCGACGCCGTCATCGACAGACTCCTCTCCGAAATCCCCGTCCCATGATAATTGGACCGCAAAGACGCAAGGGAGGCGCGAAAGGCGACGGGCTCCGCCGGTCGGGCGCTTCGCGCCCTCCCTTCCGCCCTTGCCTTTCGCGCCACAAAGTCTGATTCGCTTCGCCATGCACCCGCTCTACAGAAAAGCCGATGCCGTCGCACGAGATGCCCTCGATGCGGCAATGACCGTGCTCAACACAATCGGAATGGGCTTGGAGGAATCGCTTTATTCCCGTTGTTTACTGCACGAGTTAACCCTTCGCGGCCACCAGGTGGAACGGGAAGTCCCAATTACACTCAGATACAAAGGGGCCACCTTCTCAACCGTGTTGCGAGCAGACTTACTTGTCGACCGTTGCGTGGTGCTGGAACTGAAGTCCATCGAGAAAAACATCCGTTTCGAGCACAAAATGCAGGTCCTTAGCTACATGAAAATGCTCGACTGCCCACTCGGGTTCGTCATCAACTTCGGGCCAAACAACAAAGATCGCATCCAATGCGTCATTCTCGCAGGTGCTGACGAAGCAGATGACCAAGGGGCGCAACCATGACATACGACGCGAAAGCCGAGGGCGAAGCGACCGAAGGGAGCGGCGGAGCCCGATGGCTTTCGCGTCCCAATAGCGTCTTTGCGGTAAAATAGGAGGCAGTATGGAGATTGATACAGAGGAATTGATGAAGGAGGTGCGGAGGATCCGCATCCTCACGCGGAGGTTGCTCGATGAACGCCTCAGCGGAGACTACCACTCTGTCTTCAAAGGACAAGGCATCGAGTTCGACGAGGCCCGCCCCTACCAGCCCGGCGACGACGTCCGCGCCATCGACTGGAACGTCACCGCACGCACGGGCGAACCCTACGTCAAGCGCTTCAGCGAGGAACGCGAGCTGACGGTCCTCTTCCTGGTCGACGTCTCCGGCAGCCAGAGCTTCGGCACGGGCGCCCGCTCCAAGGCCGCGCGCGCGGCCGAGCTCACCGCCCTCCTGGCCATGGCCGCCCTCTCCAACCAAGACAAGGTCGGCCTCCTGCTCTTCAGCGACCGCGTGGTGAAGAGCCTCCCCCCGCGCAAGGGCCGCACCGCCGTCCAGCGTCTGGTGCGCGAGGTCCTCGCCGCCGAGGAGACCCATGAGGGCACCGACATCCGTGCCGCCCTTCGCTTTGTCTCCGCCACCCAGCACCGCAAGGCCGTCGTCTTCCTCCTCTCCGACTTCCAGGACGACGGTTACACCCGCGACCTGACCGCCTTCGCCCGCCGCCACGACGTCATCGCCTGCCGTATCTCCGACCCCGCGGAATCGGCCCTTCCCGCCGTCGGCCTCGTGGAGTTGTGGGACCCCGAGACCCACCGAACCCTGCTGGTGGACACCTCCAGCGCCGCCGTGCGCCGTCGTTTCGCCGAACGCGCCGAGTCCGTGCGCGACGAGCAGACGCGCGCCTTCCGCCGCGCCGGCATCGACCTTATCGACCTTTCCACAGACAAACCTTTTATCGACGCCGTGCGCGACCTCTTCCGCCGCCGTGCCCGGCGCCGCCGTTGAACAGGAGACAGACATGGATTCCATCCGCGACATCTTCAAAATCGGCGTCGGTCCCTCGAGCTCCCACACCATGGGCCCCCGCCGCGCCGCCGAGACCTTCCTGGCCCGCTTCCCGCAAGCCGCGCGCTTCCGCGTCTCGCTCTACGGCTCGCTCGCCGCCACCGGCCGCGGCCACCTCACCGACAAGGCCATCCTCGACGCCCTCGGCCCCGACCGCACGGAGATCGACTGGCAGCCCACCGTCTTCCTCCCCTTCCATCCCAACGGCATGCGTTTCCACGCCTTCGGGCCGGACGGCGCCGAACTCGGCAACTGGGAGGTCTACAGCATCGGCGGCGGCTTCCTCTCCGAAGGCCCCGGCAAGACCCAGACCACCGCCGTCCCCTACCCTTACACCACCATGGGCGGCATCCTCAAGTGGTACAACGAGACCGGCCGCATCTTCTGGGAATATGTCCTGGAATACGAGGGCCAGCCCGTCTTCGACCATATGCGCGAGGTGTGGCGCGTCATGCGCGAGGCCGTGGAGCGCGGTCTCGACGCCGAGGGTGTCCTCCCCGGCGGGCTCGGCCTCCAGCGCAAGGCCAGCGTCTACTACCGCCGCGCCATGGGCATGCGCGAGGGCATCCGCGGCCGCGGCCTGCTCTATGCCTACGCCCTGGCCGTGGCCGAGGAAAACGCCGCCGGCACGGGCCTGATCGTCACCGCGCCCACCTGCGGCAGCGCCGGCGTCCTCCCCGCCTGCCTCTACTATCTCTATAAGCACCACGACCTCTCCGAGAAGCGCATCATCCGCGCCTTGGCCACCGCCGGCCTCATCGGCGCCATCGTCAAGGAGAACGCCTCCATCTCCGGTGCAGAGGTCGGCTGTCAGGGCGAGATCGGCGTGGCCTGCGCCATGGCCGCCGCCGCCGTCAACCAAATCTTCGGCGGTTCCCCCAACCAGATTGAGTACGCCGCCGAGATGGGCCTGGAGCACCACCTCGGCCTCACCTGCGACCCCATCAACGGCCTCGTCCAGATCCCCTGCATCGAGCGCAACGCCTTCGCCGCCGCCCGCGCCATGGATGCGAATATGTACGCCGCCCTCTCCGACGGCCAGCATAGCATCTCCTTCGACAAGGTCGTCCGCGCCATGTTGCAGACCGGCCACGACCTGCCTTCCCTCTACAAGGAGACCTCCGAGGGCGGCCTCGCCAAGGTCTGATTCCCCGCGTACGCACACCCGCGCCGCCGCACCTTCCCGCTGACGGCCCGGCGCGCGATGTGCCATAATATCCCTCGAAAGGACCTTGCCATGACCACCGTTATCATGAAAACCAACAAAGGCGACATCACCCTGGAGCTCGACGAATCCGCCGCGCCCATCACCGTCGCCAACTTCCTCCGCTACGTCGACGAAGGCTTTTACGACGGCCTCATCTTCCACCGCGTCATCCCCGGCTTTATGATCCAGGGCGGCGGCTTCACCCCGGACATGGTCCAGAAGCCCACCCACGAGCCCATCCGCAACGAGGCCCACAACGGCCTCAAGAACCGCAAGTACGCCATCGCGATGGCCCGCACCCCCGAGATCAACTCCGCCACCGCGCAGTTCTTCATCAACACCGTCGACAACGACTTCCTCGACTTCCGCGCCCCCAACCCCTCCGCCTACGGCTACGCCGTCTTCGGCCGCGTCTCCGCCGGCTTCGACACCGTCGACGAAATTGAGCAGGCCCCCACCGGCTTCTTCGGCCGCCACCAGGACGTCCCGCACACCCCCGTCGTCATCGAATCCGTCCGCCGGGCCTAACATGAAGCGCGCTCCCCTCTTCCTCCTGCTTCTCTCCGGCTGCGCCGCCGTCGGCCCGGACTACGAAGCGCCCAAGGCACCCGAAGCCACCGCGGAACTCTTCGCGGGCTCCGGCTACGAGACGGAGTCCCTCGCCAACTGGTGGCGGGACTTCCAGGACCCGTTGCTCTGCGACCTCATCGAAGAGGGGCTCAAGAACGCGCCCACCGTCGAGGCCGCCGTCGCCAACCTCCGTGCCCAGCGCGCCCTCCGCGAGAGCACCGAGGCCGGCTTCTGGCCCCAGTTCTCCGCTAGCGGCTCCTACACCTGGGGCCGAGCCTGGGGCGCCGGCCGCCAAGACTGGGAGGACAACCTCTCCGCCCGTGGCGACGCCTCCTGGGAAATCGACATCTTTGGCGGCGTCCGCCGCTCCGTTGAGCAAGAGATGGCCACCGAGGCCCGCCTCGCCTACACCCTCCAGGACGTCCGCGTCACCCTCGCCGCTGAGATTGCCACCGCCTACGTCGAGCTCCGCCGCTACGCCGCGCAGGTCGACATCGCCGAGGCCAACCTCGCCCTCCAGGAAAAAACCGCCTCCGTCATCCGCGAGCGTGCCTTAGTCGGCATGGTCCCGTGGTACGACGTCGCGGCCGCGGAGGCCCAGACCGCCACCACCCGCGCCTCCATCCCCTCGCTCCGTCAGAACCTCACCGCCGCCCAGCTCCGCCTCGATTGGCTCACCGGCCAAGCGCCCTACGCCACCCAGGCCCGCATCCGTGAATCCCTGGACGAGATGACCCTCCCGGATCTCTCCCCCAAGGTCCTCCCCAACGAGCTCCTCCGCCGCCGCGCGGACATCCGCATCGCCGAGGAGAACGTCCACGCCCAGACCGCCGCCGTCGGCGTCGCCACCGCCGAGCTCTATCCGCGCTTCACCCTTGGCGGCAACATCGGCCTCTCCACCCCCGACCTCACGCCTTGGTCCGACTACACCCAGTCCGTCAACTTCGGTCCCTCCATCAGCTGGAACATCTTCGGCTTCGGCACCTGGCGCAAGCGTGTCGAGTCCGCCAAAGCCACCCTCGACGCCCAAATCGCGACCTACGAAGACACCGTCCTCGAGGCCTACCAAGAGGCCGAGGCCGCCTGGGACGCTTGCCGCCGCGAGGCCGAGCGCACCAACGACCTCCGCGCCGCCGAGAGCTTCAGTGCAGAGGCCCTCCGCATCGCCGACCAACTCTACGAGAACGGCGAAATTACCATCGACGACGTCCTCACCCGCCAGTCCAGCCTCCTCAGCGCCCAAGAGGCCCTCGTCTCCCACCGTGCCACCCTCTTCACCAACGCCATCACCCTCTACCGTGCGCTTGGCGGCGGTTGGACCGATGAGCCCCCGCCGGACAGCGCCACCACCGACGAGAACGGCGCCCCCATCACCGATGAAGCCCCGGCCGTCGAACAGACCGACCTCGCTGCCGCGGAACCCACCCCCGCGCCGATGCCGGACGCCCCTGACGCCCCATGACCATGCGACCGCTTGCAATCACAGGGGGCGACTGCGCAGGCATCGGGCCGGAAATCACGGCCCGAGCCTTGGCCGCCTTTCCCGAAGAACACTTCGTCGTCTACACCAACCGCGCCCTCTTCGCGCGGGCCTGCGCCACCGCCGGCGTCCCTGTGCCGGACGCCCCGAACATCGCTTGGCGCGACCTGCCCCTTGCCTGTCCCGCCGAGGCCATCCGCCCCGGGGAGAACCAGGCCGCGACCGGTGAACTGGCCTACGCCTGCGTCACGGCCGCCGGACAGGACGCCCTCGCGGGTCGCGTGCGGGGCATCGTGACCGCGCCCTTCAGCAAAGCCGCCCTCCACCTCGCCGGACACACCGATGTCCCCGGCCACACCGAACTCCTCGCCCGTCTCTGCGGCCGCGAGGAGGCCACGATGGCCTTCTTCGCCCCGGGCCTCGCCATGGCCCTCGCCACCATCCACTGCGCTCTCCGCGACGTCCCCGGCCTCATCACCGAGCACCGCCTCCTGCGCGTCTTTCACGACTTCGCCGATGCCCTCACGCGACTCCACGGCCGCCGCCCGCGTATCGGTGTCCTGGCCCTCAATCCTCACGCCGGCGAGGACGGCGCCTTCGGTGGCGAAGAGTCCCGCGTCATCGCGCCGGCCATCGCCGCCGCCCAGCAGTGGGCCAACTTCGAGGGCCCCCTCGTCCCGGACACCGCCATGACCCCAGCCGCCGGCGCCGACCGCTTCGATGGCTTCGTCGCCATGTACCACGACCAGGGTCTCATCCCCTTCAAGCGCGCCGCCTTCGAGGAGGGCGTGAACACTACCCTCGGCCTCCCCTTCGTCCGCACCAGTCCCGACCACGGCACCGCCTTCGCCCTCGCCTGGCAGGGCCGCGCCTCCGCGCAAAGCATGGTCGCCGCCATCCGCAAAGCCCAAGAACTGACCCGATGAAGCGCCCCCTAACCGACGAAGAGGCCCGCAATCGTCGCGACAGAATCGCGCGCTGGGTCTTCGGCGTCTGCGTCGTTCTCCTCCTCGGCGGCTACGTCGTCGCCGACTTTGCCGGCGTCGTCCCCAAAGAGGTCTCCGTCCGGTGGCGTAGCGGCCTGCACTTCGATTCGCCGGAAGACGCCTCCCGCTACAAGAACTTCGACCCCGACCTCGTCCTCGGCATCGCCATCGGCGACACGCGCTACTGGCTCAACCACCCCAAGCGCATCGCCATCGTCACCCGTCCTTGCTTCTGGGTCACCGACTGGACCATCCCCGACCAGGTCGAACACGAAGGCTTCACCTACACCGTCGCCGCCCTCCACCCCGCCGCCCTCCTCTACGCCGAGGGCGTCACCCGCGTCTCCCTCCCCTCCACCCTCCTTTACACCAACCGCGCCGAGGAATTCGTGAACCCGGAACTCCAAACCCTGGAACTGCGCCTCCCCGACGGCTCCACCAAGACCTTCCCCCACGCGCAAGGTTTCACCGAGGCCACCATGCGCAACCTCCTCGGCCTTCCCCCTGCGGAGAATAATCCATGAGAATCACCGGCGGCGACTGGCGCGGCAGAACCCTCCGCGCACCGAAATCCGAGGCCACCCGCCCCACCCAAGACCGCGTCCGCGAGGCCCTCTTCAACCTCCTCCAGACCGCCCTCCCCGGCGCACGTTTCCTCGACCTCTACGCCGGCTCCGGCGCCGTCGGCATCGAGGCCCTCAGCCGCGGTGCCGCCTCCGCCGACTTCATCGAGCGCGACCGCAAGGTCTTCGACACCCTCCGCCAAAACCTCGAGGCCTTCGCCATCCCCACAGATTGCGCCCGCCTCGCCGACGCCGACGCCTGGCTCCGCGGCACCCATCCCCCCGCCGGTCCCTGGGACATCGTCTTCGCCGACCCGCCCTACCGTCACGCCGAGGAACTCGGCCCCGCCCAGATTGCCGCCGCCCTCCTCGCCCGCGGCGCCCTCGCCCCGGACGCTCTCCTCATCTTCGAAACCGACTTCCGCACCGACGCCCTCCCCATCCCCGGATTCACCCTCCTCCGCGACCGCGAATACGGCAAAACTCGCCTCTCCATCTACCGCCGCGCCTGAGCCCTTTCGGATTGCGGTCATCGGTAGGTAAAAAAACTTGCGTGCACGTGCAGGGTGCGGTACAATAGAAGACGTTTTTAAGCCAAGGCAGGCGGAAGCGCGGGTGCGCGGCCAAGCCCCCAAGGCAAACCAACGCAACGGAGAAGCATAATGAGCTGCTGCTGCAAAGCCCTTGAGAAGATCACCAACCCTGAGCTGAAGGCGTGGGTGAAGGAATTCGCCGAGCACACCACCCCTGACAACATCGTCATCTGCGATGGCACCCAGGAAGAATTCGACCGCCTGGCCGCCGCCGAAGTCGCCCGCGGCGCCTGGGTCAAGCTGAACGAAGAGAAGCGCCCCGGCTGCTACCTCGTCCGCTCCCATGAGAGCGACGTCGCCCGCGTCGAGAAGCGCACCTACATCTGCTGCAAGGACAAGAACAACGCCGGCCCCACCAACAACTGGATGGACCCCACCGAGATGAAGACCATCATGTGGGACCTCTACGCCGGCTGCATGAAGGGCCGTACGATGTACGTCATCCCCTTCTCCATGGGCCCCATCGGCTCGCCCCTCGCCAAGCTCGGCGTTGAGCTCACCGACTCCCCCTACGTCGTCTGCAACATGCGCATCATGACCCGCATGGGCGACGCCGCCCTCGACCTCATCAACAAGGGCGCCGAGTACGTCAAGTGCTACCACTCCGTCGGCGCGCCCCTGGAGCCCGGCCAGCAGGACGTCGCCTGGCCTTGCGCCCCGATGGAAAAGAAGTACATCACCCAGTTCACCGACCCCGGCGAAGAGGCCATCTGGTCCTTCGGCTCCGGTTACGGTGGCAACGCCCTCCTCGGCAAGAAGTGCTTCGCCCTGCGCATCGCCTCCGCCCTCGCCCGCAAGGAAGGCTGGATGGCCGAGCACATGCTCATCCTCAAGCTCACCAGCCCCGAGGGCAAGAGCTACTTCATCACCGCGGCCTTCCCCTCCGCCTGCGGCAAGACCAACCTCGCCATGATGCTCCCCACCCTCCCCGGCTGGAAGGTCGAGACCTGCGGCGACGACATCGCCTGGATGCACGTGGGCAAGGATGGCGCCCTCTACGCCATCAACCCCGAGAACGGCTTCTTCGGCGTCGCCCCCGGCACCTCCAAGATCTCCAACCCCAACGCCCTCCACGCCTGCGAGAAGAACACCATCTTCACCAACGTCGTCCTCACCGATGACGGCGATGTGTGGTGGGAAGACATGGGCGTCCCCGCCCCCGCCCACGGTATCGACTGGAAGGGCAACGACTGCTACGCCTCCAAGGAGAAGCCCAACAAGATGGTCGCCAGCCCCGACGGCACCGGCGAGCCCATCAAGGCCGCTCACCCCAACTCCCGCTTCACGGCCCCTGCCGTCCAGTGCCCCGTGATCGCCAAGGAGTGGGAGGATCCCAACGGCGTCCCCGTCACCGCCATCCTCTTCGGCGGCCGTCGCCCCTCCACCATCCCGCTGGTCAACATGGCCAAGGACTGGGCCCACGGCGTCTACATGGGTTCCGCCGCCGGCTCCGAAGTCACCGCCGCCGTCATCTCCGACCAGATCGGTCAGGTCCGTCGTGACCCCATGGCCATGTTGCCCTTCTGCGGCTACAACATGGCCGACTACTTCGGCCACTGGCTCGAGATGGGCAAGAAGATCGCCGCCGACAAGCTCCCGAAGATCTTCTTCGTGAACTGGTTCCGCAAGGACGCCGACGGTCACTTCATGTGGCCCGGCTTCGGCGACAACTCCCGCGTCCTCAAGTGGGCCTGCGAGGCCATCGAAGGCACCGCCAAGACCAAGGACACCCCCATCGGCATCATGCCCACCGACGACGCCATCGACCTGACCGGTTGCGAGACCACCCCTGAGACGCTCCACGAACTCCTCACCGTCGACGTCGAAGGTTGGAAGAAGGAAGTCGCCGGCGTCAAGGAGTCCTGGGAGAAGTTCGGCGACCGCATCCCCGCCGAGCTCACCGCCAAGCTCGAGGAAATCACCGCCGCCCTCAACAAGTAAGCGGTCTTCCACCCCTCCAAAAAGCCCCGGCACCCGCCGGGGCTTTTTCTTTGTTCCCCCATAAAATCCCTTCCAAAACCCCTAACACCCCCCGCCGAACCCTATAGGCTCTCGCCTCGGACCACTATAGGGTCTCACACCCGACCACTATAGGGGTCGACCATGGACCACTATAGGGTCTCAACCCGAATCCCTATAGGGTCTCCGTCCGACCCCTTGAGCGTATTGGTAAAAACGTTGCAGAATCTGTAGGCTCCTGCTCCGTTCTTCCATTGTGTTCCTTGTGGCTCTTTGAGCCCTTTGTGGAGAACCATTCTGGCAGTCCTGCGTGCGGTAGCACGCCCTTAATCTGCCCAAAATCTGCGAAATCTGCGGTTCCCCTGCGTCGTGCTCTCTGTAGTTCTCTGTGTATCCCCGACAAACTTTCCTTAAAAAAGTGCGTTGAGGAAGAGTCAGGTGTGATACAATGGTGGGCAATCGGTCGGACGCCACATGGCGCAGAGGCCGCAACAAAAGGAGTCGACGAAAATGAAATTCGAGACGAAATGCGTCCAAGCGGGCTGGGACCCGAAGAACGGCGAGGCCCGCGTCCTGCCGATTTACCAAAGCACCACCTTTAAGTTCGACTCCGCACAGCATGTCGCGGACCTCTTCGACCTCAAGGTGGGCGGTCACTTCTACACCCGCCTGAGCAACCCCACGCTGGACTACGTGGAGCAGCGCATCGCGGCGCTCGAGGGCGGCGTGGGCGCGATGCTCACCAGCGCCGGCCAGGCCGCGAGCATGATCTCCCTGCTGACGGTGGCCCACGCGGGCGACCACATCGTGTCGAGCTCGGAAATCTACGGCGGCACGGTCAACCTCTTCGGCGTGACGCTGGAGAAGCTGGGCATCCAGTTCACCTGGGTCCACCCCGACGCCTCCGACGCGGAGATTGAGGCGGCCATCCGCCCGAACACCAAGGCCATCTTCGGTGAGACGCTGGCCAACCCCGCCCTCTCGGTGCTCGACGTGGAGCGCTGGGCCAAGGTGGCGCACAAGAACGGCCTGCCCCTCATCCTGGACAACACCTTCCCCACGCCTTACCTCTGCCGTCCCTTCGAGTGGGGCGCGGACATCGTGGTGCACGCGAGCACGAAGTACCTCGACGGCCACGCCGTGAGCCTGGGCGGTATTATCGTGGACAGCGGCAACTTCGACTGGGCCGCCTCGGGCCGCTTCAAGGACTTCACGGAGCCCGACCCCTCCTACCACGGTCTGGTCTACACCGAGGCCTTCGGCAAGATGGCCTACATCGTCAAGGCCCGCGCGCAGCTGATGCGCGACATGGGCGCCCAGGCCGCACCGTTCAACGCCTTCTTGTTGAATCTCGGCATGGAGACCCTGCCCCTGCGCATGGCCCGCCACAGCGAGAACGCCCTCAAGGTGGCCGAATGGCTCGCCAACAACCCCCGCGTCAAGAACGTGCGCTACCCCGGCCTCAAGGGCGACAAGTACCACGCCCTGGCGCAGAAGTACCTGCCCCTCGGCAGCTCGGGCGTCGTGACCTTCGAGGTCGACGGCTCCCGCGCCGACACCCAGCGCCTCATGGATGCCTTCCAGCTGGCGAAGATTGTCGTGCACGTGGCCGACGCGCGTACCTGCGTGCTCCACCCCGCCAGCATGACCCACCGCCAGCTGACCGACGAGCAGCTCATCGCGGCGGGCATCTCGCCCACCACCGTGCGCTTCTCCTGCGGCATCGAGCACATCGACGACATCATCGCCGACCTCGAGCAGGCCTTCAAGAAGGCCTTCTAAGCCACGGCCCAAACGCCCCGAAGGCAACGGAACGACGGAGGAACGCGTCATGGCCCTGACCCATCGCCTGCCCCGCCCCGCCTTCGGGGCTTTTTGCGCCCTCCTCGCGCTCGGTCTGCTGGCCGGGTGCGGGGGGAGCGGTCCCAACCTGCGCGCCCTGAACGCCCGTGAGGCGAAGATCGAGGTCTTCCCCACCGGCGAGGTGCGCGTCCTCGGCGAACGCATCGAGATGGGCGAACTCTCGGAGGTCGTCAAAAACTCCTCCACCCAGCCGCAGGACACCGTCCTCATCAAGTTGCACGGCGATCCGGACAGCCCCGAGTTCGTCACGCTCCGCAAGTATGTGACCGACCAGATGTTCCGCGCGGGGCACTACAAGTTCCGCTTCTTCTCCACGCCGCAGGCCTCGGTCTCGACCTACGACCCGCGCACGGGCAAGACGCAGACCACCGTCTCGGATATGCCGGTGAAAATCTACTCCGGGAGCGAACTTCACGCCGAGGCCGACCGTCTGGCGGCCGAGCGCGAGGCCTACAAGGCCGGCACCTATGTCTCGGACGCGGCCGGACGCAAGGCCGTTGTCACGCAAGGGCGGCCGGAGGAACTGGAAATCGAAGGCGAGACGATGCAGGACGAGGCCGTCCCTGCCCCCCGGGCCCAGACGCCCCAGGCACAACGTGCCGCCGAGACCCCGGCCGAGAACCTGTCGTTGCGCGAGCGCTACCTGCGCCAGCAACGTCAACTGCGGGGGAACTGAGATGCCGTGCTACACAGACGTGACGTGTGATTCGCGCCGGGTTGTCCCCGGCGCCCTTTTTGTCGCCATCCCCGGCACCCACGACGATGGCTCGCGTTACATCGCCGAGGCCCGCGCCAAGGGCGCCGCCGCCGTGATGGGCACCGGCCCGGATTGTGACCTGCACGTGGACGACCCACGCGTCGCCTTCGCCGAGGCCTGCGCCGACCACTTTGGCCGCCCCAGCGAACGCCTCCTGCTCTGCGGCGTCACCGGCACCAACGGCAAGACCACCACCGCCTGGCTCCTGCGCGATATGCTCGCCCAGGGCGGTCTCCTGCCCGGCCTCCTCACCACCGTGGCCGAGCAATGGCCGGGTCACGACGCGCCCGCCGACCGCACCACACCCGACGCCCGCGCGCTTCAGGCCGACCTTGCCGCGATGGTGGACGCAAGGTGCCGCGCCGCCGTGATGGAGGTCTCCAGCCACGCCATCGACCAGGCGCGCGTCGGCGCCTGCCGCTTCGCGCTCACGGCCTTCACCAACCTGACGCAGGACCACCTGGACTACCACAAGACGATGGAGGCCTATTTCGCCGTCAAGGCGCGCCTCTTCACAGAGCACCCCGAGGCCCTTGCCGTCGTCAACGCCGACGACCCCTATGGCCGCCGCCTCTTAGACCTGCTCGCGGGGCGCTCCAACGTCTTCCCCTACGCCGCCTCCGCGGCCAAGGCCGCCTTCACGCCCGCCGGCACCGAGGCCGAGGTGACCCTGGGTGGCCGCCGCGTCGCCTTCCGCACCGCCCTCTGCGGACGTTACAACCTGGCCAACATCCTCTGCGCCGCCACGGCCGCGCAGGCCCTCGGCGTCAGCGTCGACGCCATCCTGGTGGCCATCTCCGCGGCCAAGCCCCGCTGGGGGCGGCTGGAACCCGTGGCCCCGCACGTCTTCGTGGACTACGCCCATACCGACGACGCCCTCGCCAACGTCCTCTCCACCCTGCGCGCCCTCACCAAAGGCCGCATCCTCTGCGTCTTCGGGTGCGGCGGCGACCGCGACCGCGCCAAGCGCCCCAAGATGGCCGCCGCCGTCGACCGTTGGGCGGACGTCCCCATCGTCACCTCCGACAATCCCCGCACCGAGGACCCCGCCGCCATCATCGCCGACATCCTGCCAGGCTTCCGCGACCACACCCCCATCGTCGAACCCGACCGCCGCGCGGCCATCCGCCGCGCCCTCGCCCTCCGCGGCGAAGACGACGTGGTGCTCATCGCCGGTAAAGGCCACGAGACCTACCAAGAAATCAACGGCGTCCGCCACCCCTTCTCCGACGCGGAAGAAGTCCGCAAAGCCCTGGCGTAAGCCCCAGTCTAAAGAACCGCAAAGACGCAATGGAGTCGCGAAACGCCCGGGCTCCATCGGTCGCTCTGCGGCTTCGCCGCTGACCGCGCCCGCCGTCCTCCGTTTCGCGCCTTGTCGGTTTTCCAGGCCTTCACCCGTCACCCCGCAGGGGCGTTCCGTTCTCCGTTCTCTGTTCTCCGTTCTCTGGGGCGGCGACCGCCGCCCCTCCCTCAACGGTCTTCATCGGTGACGGAGGTGAGGGTGGCGGCCAGGGAGCAGACCACGCACCAAGGCAGGGCCGCCAAGAGTAAAATACGTAACAGGGGACGAAGGCCGATGGCCTCGCCTTCCATCAGGCAACGGAGCGGGTCGAGCGTGACCAAATCGCGGAAAGGCCAGGCGACACAGGTGGAGATCCACGTGCTGACGCGCGACCACACGGACTTGATCTCGTCCAAGACAAAGGTCTCCGGGGAGAGCGCGGAGGCGGCGACGGCCAGCAACGCGAGGGTGCCCACGAAGAGCGTAACCGGCAAAGAGAAGGCGCACCCCAGCGCCATGCCAAGCGCCACGGCCATCGCCACCGTCACCAACAGCGTCAGGCAAAAGGCCGCCAGATTGAGGACCGGAGCCTGTCCCCCGGAGAGCAGGGAGACATCGGCGCGCTCGCGGTAAAGGACCGTGCCGGCCTCCTCCTTGTCCTCGCGGAGCAACGTGATGGAGACCGGCTTGCCGGGTGCGACAAAGCCGTCCGGCAGGTCGACGGAAAAGCCTTGGTCGCGGAGCCGTTCCGGGCGTAACGTGACCGTCTGCCCATCACACTCGGCTACCACGGCTAGCCGAATGGCCTGGCGGGCCCCGAGGAAAGGTCGGCCGGACAGGCGGAAGGTCACGGGCCCCGCGTGCGCGACAGGCGGGAAGACGTAGGTTCTGGTCTGCCCCGGATTCAACGGTACGGGACGCTTCTCCAAGGCCTCGCGGGTGGCACGCAGAAGGCGTTCCTCAGAGGCGCCCTCCGGAGTCGTACCCGCCTCTTGAAGATGGTCCAACCATGCCTGGGCCTGCGGGGTGAGGTCCGGCAGATTCTCCGGCGCCACGACCGTGCGTCCCTCGGGGAAGGGACGGAAGACGAGGAAGAGGCCCATCGCGAAGACGGCGGCAGCGAAGGGCGCGAGCGTGCCGAGGAAGCGCCCCCACCAGAGCGTCCAGCGGCGGATGGGCTTGGTGAAGGCCAAGGTCAGTCGGTGGCGGTCGCGGTCAAGCGCGTAGGCCGTTCCTCCGCACCAGAGGGCGGAGACAAGGAGCAGGCTCCACGCCAGGGAGATGCCGAAGCCCGTACGCGTCAGCCCGGGGTCGTCCCATCCCGGCAAGGCGAGCAGGCAAAGCGCCAGCACGACCACGAGCGCGACCAGAAACGGCCCGCGCACGGCGCGCCGCCAACCCAGGGTCAACTCCGCCCACAGCGCCTTCACGCCTGCGTTCCCCCGAGCCAAGGCAACCCGCCGGCGGCCTCCAACGGCGAGACGCGTTCCGTCCGGTCGACGGTCTCGAGGAAGAAGGCCTCGAGGGACTCCTTGAGGTCGCGGATACGTCCCTGCGCGCGGCATTCCCCGCGATCCAGAATCAAGATGCGGTCGCAGCAGTCCTGGACGTCCGGGAGCAGGTGGGAACTCATCAGAACGGCGATGCCGCGGGCCTTGAGTCCCAGAATCAAGTCCTTGACCTCGCGCGTGCCGATGGGGTCCAGACCGGAGGTCGGCTCATCGAGCACCAACAGCTGCGGCGCGTTGAGGAGCGCCTGCGCCAACCCCACGCGGCGAGTCATGCCCTTGGAGAAGGTGCCCACGCGACGGTCGGCCACATGGTCCACCCCGGCCAGGCGCAACAGATCCTCCACGCGGTCATGGAGCATCTTGCCGCCCAGTCCGAAGAGGCGTCCATAATAACGCAGGGTCTCGCGCGGGGTGAGGAAGGGGTGGAGATAGGTGATTTCGGGGAGGTAACCGACCGCGGCATGGGCGCGCTTGGAGGTCGGCGGCTCGCCAAAGACGCGGATGTCGCCCCCGTCGCGGCGGAGCAGGCCGAGGAGCATTTTGATGGTCGTGCTCTTGCCGGAACCGTTCGGGCCGAGCAAGCCAAAGACCTCGCCCGCGCCAACGGTGAAGGAGAGTCCTTTGACGGCCTCCACGGTGGGCCGGCCCCAGAAATCGCGGAAGGTTTTGCGGACCCCATCCAAGACCAACGGTTCGCTCATAATGTCTCCTTCGCGTCCAACAGGCCCATGCCGCACCACAGCAGGAAGGCCGTCACAAAAAAGGCCTGCGGCGCCAACAACAGCAAGGTCCGCGCGGGGACTGTCCCGCCTCCCGCCAACGGATCAAGCGGCAGATAGGCCGCACCGCCGAGATAGGCCAACGCCAGGGCCAATGTCGCTAGCGTGACACCGGCCGTCAGCCCCGGCGGGCACCGTACGCCCAACGCCAGGGCCAGGGCCGCCACCTGGGCCAAGAGCATCGCCACCGCGACAAGCGCCGTCAGGTCGCCCCAATGCACGACCGGCGCAAAAGGTACCAACACCCACAGTGCGACCGGCAACAGCAGGCTCCCGGAGAGGGCAAAGCGGCCATTGCGAACCCGGTTGTTCAACGCCGCCAAGATCAGCGCGCCGACGGCGACGCCCACGGCCAGAAAGATTGCGCCCACGTCCGCATAACTCCCCCCGGCATGATAGCGCGGGGAATAGGCCTCGGCCAACAGCGTCGCGGCCCCCTGCGTAAGCAGATAGACCCCCAACGCCAGCGCCGTGCCCAACGCGTTGCCGCAGAACCAGAGGCCCCGTGACAGCGGCTTCACCAGGGCAATGGCGGACGTTCCATCGCGCAACGCCCGATGGAGGCGACCCGCCCCGCCGATGGCGAGCAATGTGCCGAAGAGCAACGCCGTGGAGAGCCCACAGTCGCGCGCCAGACGTCCATCCTCGGAGAACCGTTGGAACTGGAAGAGCGGAAGCAAGAGCGTGCCGACGGCGGAGGCCAATGTGAGCAGGAGCGTTGCCGGATGTCCCAGCACCTCCACAGCGGAGAACCATGCGATAGCCCACAGCTTCCGAAGCATCTCAGTCCAACCCCCGCAGGAAGGCCGTCACCACCGCCGCCATGCGCGGCTTGGCGGCCTCGCTCGCCGCGAGCACCTCCTCATGGCGCAACGGCGTGGGGCTGAGCCCCGCGGCGGGGTTCGTGACGCAACTGAGCGCGACCACGCGCAGACCCGCCGCGTGCGCCACGACGGCTTCCGGCACCGTGCTCATGCCCACTGCGTCGCCGCCGAGCATCCGCAACGCCCGCACCTCCGCCGGCGTCTCGTAGGAGGGGCCGACGGAAAAGGCGTAGACGCCGCGGCGCACCCCCTCGCCGCTCCGCACCAAGAGGTCGGTGAGCGCGGGGTCGTAGACGTGCGACAGATCGGGGAAACGCGGCCCCCACTCGGGGCGATGCGGCCCGCGCAGGGGATTGACACCGGTCAAGTTCAGATGGTCGGTCACGGCCATGAGCGTGCCGGGGGCGAAGTCGGGGTTCAAGCCGCCCGCGGCGTTGGTGAGGAGTACGATGGGCGCGCCGAGGCACCGCAGGAGTTCCACGGGATAGACCACTTGGTCCAGGTCGCACCCTTCATAGTAATGGCGCCGTCCGCTGAAGGCCGCCACCTGTTTGCCTCCCAACGTCAAGAGCAGGAGTTCGCCGTGGTGCCCCGCCACCGTGCTGGCACCAAAACCTTCGAGCGCCGCGTAGGGCACCCGCGCGTGCACGGCCTCGGGCTTGAGCACATCGCCCCAACCCGACCCCAAGACCAGGCCGCAGGCAATCGGCGCCTCGCGGAAGGCCTCAGGCAATCCCTGCGCCACGGACTCAAGCATCAGCCGCCTCGCTTCCCGCGGGGGCAGTCTGCGCGGCAGGCGCCGCGGGCGCGGGCTCGCCGTCGGGAGTCAAACGTTCGGGCAGGGTACGCAGAATCTTCACGGGCATGCCCGTGCGCACCAACTCGAAGAGTTTCTCGGCATTCCAGTTCGTCAGACGGAAACAGCCCAACGACTCCGGCCGCCCCACGGTGTTCGGACGCGGCGAGCCATGAATGCCGTAGCCCGGAATCGACAGGCCAATCCAGCGGCTGCCCACGGGGTTGCGCGGACCGGCGGGCACCACCATCTTGCCCACGCTAGGGTCCTGGCCGTAGTTCACGGGGTCGTAGGTGTAGTTCGGCGCGGGGGCCATGTTGCGGATGGTCACCTCGCCCACCTCGGGCAGACGCGCCTTGTTGCGCGCGATGGAGCACGGGAAACGCAGACGCATCACGCCGTTGGCATCGTAACCCGCCAGGACGCAATCGTCCAACGCGATGACCAAGGTCGCGGGACGTTCCAGCGCCGCCATGCGCACGTTGGGCACAGTCAGCGTCACCCCCGCGGCGAGGTCGTCCGGCCAATTGACGATGCCGGGATTCAGATTACGCAACGTGCGCTCGGAGGTGTGGAACCGCTCCGCCACGCACGCGCCCAACGTATCGTAGCCCATCAAGGGCAGACGGGCGCGCTCGGCCCACGTACTGGGCATCGGCCCCGTGACGAGCGCCTCGTCCTCCGCCGTCAGCGTGTAGCGCATCAGCGGCTCGGGCATCTTCGCCAGCTGGACATAGAGATCCACGTCCACCCACTGGGTCTGACGCGCCCCTTGCGACGCCTGAAAGGCCCGCATGGCCTTGCGCGAACCCTCGCCCCACACGCCATCAATCACGCCGCACGAGAAGTTGTGACGGTCCAGGAAAATCTGGAGCATCAGCGTCTCCGTGGCAAAGCCCTTTGGCGGGGTCAGCACATGGCCGCAGTTCGGACGCGGGTCGACCTCTTCCGCCACGGGCGCCGGGGCCGCCGGAGCTTCAACAGGCGCGGCCGCCGCGGGTTGTGCCGGGGTTGCGGGTGTGGCAGAAGCCGGTTGCGATTCCGGTGGCTGAGGCGCGGTCGGCGCAGGAGTCTCCACCACCGCGGGCGCGGCCGGTTGCGCGGCCTCTTCCTCCGGCACTTCCTCGATGACAATCTTGAACGGAGCCTCCTCTTCCGGGGGCATCGCGGGGGCGGCCTCCTGCGCCACGCACCACGCGCACGCCAAAGCCGCCACGGTTCCAATAAGTCGCTTCATGTCTGCAAATCCTCTCTTTCCCCATACTGTACCAAAACGCACCCATTCCTGCTTTCCAAAAAGTATTTCCGGGGAAAAGTGCAGACTTTCCTCTCCATGCCCATGCGCCGCGCCTTTGCTGCCCCCAAGCAATCTCACTGCCCAGACAGGGGTGCGCCAACCACCTTGGTAAGGGTGCGAATCCGACCCTTATAGTGGTCCGGGTCGAGACCCTATAGTGGTCGGAAGCGAGACCCTATAGTGGTCCGAGGTCAACCACTATAGTGGTCCAGGGCGACCCCTATAAGGGGCCACGGAGAGACCTTTAGGAGTTGGGAAAGTCCCGTCAAGGAATCCACAGGAAAAGGAACGGAAGGACGATTCGTCATGCCCCGGGGGGAACAAAAAAGCGCCCCCGGTGGGGGGCGCCTTTTGAGGTTGGATGCCGCTTACTCCTCGACGACGACGCGGAAGCCGACGTTGTAGGGATGCTGCCACTGAGGATAGCCCCAGCGGTTGGCGGAGGAGGCGCGGATCTGGCGCTGATACCAAGAGCCGCCGCGGATGACCTTGAGGTCGGCGTTGGCGCCATCGAAGCCGGGGCCGCCTTCGTAGGAGACGAAGGGCGAAGTGGTCCACTCGGCGACGTTGCCATGCATGTCGTAGAGACCGAAGGCGTTGGGCTGGTAGGAACCGACCTTGGCGAGGTGGAGGACGCCATCGTTGAAGCGGGGGTCCTTCTTCTCGTAGTCCATCCACTGGTCAGGGTTGCGGATGGGCTGCGGGTCGACGCCGCGGACGGCGAGCTTCTTCATGGTGACGTCAGCAAGGTTGGCGTGCTTGGAGAAGTCGGCGTTGAAGTCGCCGTAGTTCATGGGCGTGTCGGTGCCGGCGCGGCAGGCGTATTCCCACTCGGTCTCGGTGGGGAGGCGGACCTTCTTGCCGGTCTTCTTGGAGAGCCAGTCGCAGAAGGCTTGGGCCTGGTCGTAGGAGACGCGGATGGCGGGGAAATCCGGGTCGTTCACGAAGTAGCCGCGGCGGACCTGGTCTTTGTAGTGCATGTCGTAGACGCCGTTCTCGAAGGTGGGGTCGAACTCGCGCATCATGCCCATGGTAACCTCGGTGGTGCCCATATAGAAGGGCTTGTCCACCGCGGCGACGTGGGCGGGGGCCTCGGCGTTGGTCTCGTCGTCAGAACCCATGACGAACTTGCCGGCGGGAATCTTGACAAGGGTGATGGCCTTGCCGCCGCCAACATCGAGGGTGATGGTCTGGCGCTGGCCCTGCTTGGCGGCGCCGTCGAAGGGCCAGCCTTCCACGGTGGGCTTCTGGGCAGGCTTGGCGACGGTCACGCCGGTGGGGGCGGAGAACTTAACGGCGCCGGGCTTGTAGGGGTTGATGATGCGCTCGGGGTCGAAGTCGAGGTTGGTGGTCTCGCGCTCGTAGCGGCGGCGCTGGTCGATCATGCGCTGGCGGGCGCCGAACTCGGTCCAGGTGCCGTAGTACGGGACGTTGAGGTCAATCCAGGTGATGATGCGGTCCCACTCCTCGGGGGTGAGGACGACGCCGTGGTGGCCCTTCTTGAGGATCTGATAGAGATCGGAGGTGGTGGCGTGGAACTCGAGCGGGTTCAGCACGTGGTAGTCACCTTCGGGGCCGTTGCGACGGACGTAGGGGTGGAGGGCGAGATAGGACTCGGAGAACTTGCCCCAACCAAGCTTCGGGTTGTACTCGAAGTTGGGGATGGGCTGGCCGATGGCGTTCTTGGCCTGGGTCTTGCCGTTGTGGCAGCCGACGCACTTGGCATCGAGGACAGGCTGGAGCTCGCGCTCGAAGGCCCAGCCACGGGGCGGCCCGTACCAGTTCTGAATCTGCTGGGGTTTCTTGCGGGCGGCGGCGGTCACCTGGCCGGAGGGGGCGGCGGCGTTCTGGTTCTCGTGGCAGCCGATGCAGCTGATGGTCTCACCGGGCTGGCCGACGAGCCAGGAGCGCATGAGCTGGAGGGCGCGGCCTTCGCTGTCGAGGGGTTGGACGCTAAGGGGCGTCTGCGCGGGGAAGACGAACATGGTGGAGCCATCTTCCTCGACGTCGACGGTGCCGTGGAGGACGCGCGGATCCCACGGGCCTTCCATGCCGATGGCGTAGTGGCCGCCGGCGTAGCGGGGGGCGTATTCGTAGTGGAAGACGCGGAGCTTCTTGACGGTGCCATGGGGGACGTCCTTGAGGGTGTTCTGGCCGCGATAGACGTTGGCCATGTAGACGTTGCAGGTCTTGGCGTCGGGGACGATGCGGTCAGGCTGGACGGGGGGACGCTTGGTGGCCTTGAGCGGGATGGGCTCGTAGAGGCTGGCGTTGGGCATCTCCCAGAGGGTGAGGCAGTTGTCGAAGATGTCGATAAGGACCAACTTGAAGTTCTTACCTTCCTCATCCTGCTTGGCGGCGAGGACGAGCTCGTCGTTCAGCGGACGGGGGTGGAGGAAGTAAGGCTTGATGTTGTCGACCAGACGGTCCTTGGTGATATTCTCGATGGGCTTGCCGGCGAAACCGAACTTGTGTACGGCGCCCTGGGTCTCGATACGGCCCTTGGAGACGTCGAACATCACGAGCTCGCCCTTGCGGAAGACGCCGTGGTGGCCGGAGACGATGCCGACGAACTTGGTGGAGCTGCCGGGGATGTGCTGCTGACCAAAGATGGCGTTGGGCCAGTAGGAGTTGGAACCATAGAATTCCTGCTGGTCGGTGCCGTCCTGGTTCATCGTCATCATGACGCGGGAGAAGTAGTGCGCGGAGTCGGTGTACTCCCAGCGGAGATAGACGAGGCGGCCATTGGGATAGACCTCGGGGTTCCAGTTGCAGTCCTGGTCGAAGGTCAGACGGCGCATGCCGGTGCGGTCCTTGTTGATGAGGACGAGGTTGGAGACGATGTCGCCGCCGCTCACGCAGGGCACGCCCTGGAAGCCGACGGAGGCGGTGGTGACGATGCGGCCGTCAGGGAGGTAGCAAGCGTCGTAGATGTCGACTTCGTTGTCGGTGTTCTTGTAGGCGCTGCGCCAGTTCTTGCCGTCAACGTCCATCTCATAGAGGCCCCAGGGGGTGCCCTTTTCCTTCTCGCCGGAGGACATAAGGAGGGTCTTGCCGTCCCAGTCCAGGCAGAGGTCGCCCATGTAGACGGAAGATTCGCGCAGAACGGTGGCCTGACGGTTGGGGGCCTTGTCCTGGTCGAGAGGACCACGGAGGATCTTGCCCTTGTAGCCAGAGTCGCCGCCGCGAAGGGTGCCTTCGTTGTTGGCGAGCCAGCCGGTGTTGCCGGCGTAGTTGGAGAAGAGGCCCTGGGGCGTGCCGCGGTCGCGGGAGATGAAGATGATTTCATCGAAGTCGACGGCGGGGTGCTGCAGGAGGATTTCCTTCTGCAACTTGCGGTAGTCGGCGTAGAGGGAGTCGAAATCCTTGTCACCACCCTCAATGCGCTTCTGGAGCGCGTCGATGCCGGCGGCAATCTCCTTGGCGTTGGGGTAGTTTTCGGGATACTTCTCGGAGTACTGCTTCAGGCCATCGCGCAGAGCGTTGATGTTGATGGACTGGGCGAGGATGGCGAGACGGGCGCGCTCGGCCAACTGCGGGATGGTCTCGAGGGTCTGACCGACGCGAGGGCCGCGGTTCGCCTGCGGCACGAAGATGTTCTGGCGCTCGGCGTTGGACTTGTTGCCTTCCCAGACAATCTTGCGGTCGGCGTCGGAAGCAGTGACGCGGAAGCCGTTCAGACGGCCGCCGAGGCCTTCGCCGCGGTTCCACACGGTGATGCGCTCAATCTGGTCCAGAGGCACGGCCTGCTTGAGGTCGAGCTCCCAAACGGGGAAGGGCACGTTCTCCTCGGAGTGGGTGATGGTGCCGCTACCCCAGTTAGCGTCGGTCCGACCGTCGATGGCGCGGTCGGCGTTGCCGTTGTTGGCGGTGGAGCTCTGGGTGGCGACGCCCTGACGGGCGATGTTCTTGCCATCCTTGGTGATGACCTCGACCTCGGCCAGGGAGAGCGTGGCGCTCTCCTTGGGAATGTCGATGGTCACGTAGCGCACGTCGGCGGCGGTGGCGCCGGCCGCGGCAAGGATGCCGGCCAGCGAGAGAATCCAAAATCGTGAACGGTTCATGTCGCTCTCTCCTTAGTTCTGTCCCTTAGGATAGCGCTTTGGTGAAGATTTTGCAAGCGGCCCGGGTCTCAGAAGACCACGTGCACCTTTTTGTGGCCAGGATTGACGCCGCCGATGACGACGGGTTTCTCGCCGGCGGCCTCGAGGGCCTGGAGCGTGGCGCCCACCGCCGCGGAGGAGACGATGAGGATGAACCCGATGCCCATGTTGAAGACGCGGTACATCTCCTCGCGGTCCACCCCACCCTTCTCGCCGATGAAGCGGAAGACCTGGGGCACCTCCCAGCTCGCGGCGTCGATGGTGACGTCGACATGCTTGGGCAGGACGCGCGGGATGTTGTCGTAGAAGCCGCCGCCGGTGATGTGGGCCATGCCGTGGATGTCGATGCCCGCGGCCATGACGTTGCTGACCGGCTTGAGGAAGCTCTTATGGACGGCCAGGAGCGCGTCGGCGCAGGTGGTGTCCGTGCCGGGGAGCAGATCCTCGGGCTTGAGGCCCTCCTGCTCGAAGATGACCTTGCGCGCCAGGGAGAAGCCGTTGGTCTGCAGACCGCCGGAGGGCAGGCCGATGAGGACGTCGCCCACCTCGATGCGCTCGCCGGTGATGATCTGGCTCTTCTTCACCTGGCCGACGATGGTGCCCACCAGGTCGTACTCGCCGACGGGATAGAGACCCGGCATCTCGGCCGTCTCGCCGCCGAGCAGGGCGCAGCTGTTCTCCGCGCACGCCTTGCAGAGGCCGGAAACCACCTGATTGAAGATGTCGCCGTCGAAGACCGAGGCGCCGATGTAGTCCAGGAAGAAGAGCGGCGTGGCGCCCTGCACCAGGATGTCGTTGACGCAGTGGTTGACGATGTCCTGGCCCACGGTGTCGTGGCGACCGGCCATTGCGGCGACCTTCAGCTTGGTGCCCACGCCGTCGGTCGAGGCCACAAGAATGGTGTCGGCGCCGGGGCTCTGGAAGAGACCGCCGAAACTGCCGATGCCTCCGATCACGCCGGGGGTCACCGTCTTCTTGACCATCTGCTTGATGGTCTCGATGCCGCCCATCTTCTTGTCAATGTCCACGCCGGCCGCGGCGTATGCGCTCTGCTTTGCTTCCATGGTTGCCGTATCCTTTTTCTTAAAGTTTCTTCTCGGGCTCGGTGAAGCCCACACTCACCTTGGCGAAACGTGCCCCTGCGGGCGCGACAAGCTCGGTGGCGCCACCCATCTCCTGGGCCTCCACCGTCACCTCGCCGTCCAGCGTCTCAGCGGAAATCACATAAAGCGTGCCGTTGATGTCCGCCAAGCTGGCATCATGCTCCGTACCGTCCGCATCGGTGTAAGTGGCCTTCATCGTGAAGGTGAAGACATCGCTCCCTTCGCCGTCCGTACCCGGCGAGACGCGCGTGATGGTCAGCTTCGGCGTGCCGCCGACGTTCATCGCGAAGGCATCGGAGAGTTCATCATTGGAAGAACCCTCGGGCATGGCCCCACCCTTCGACGAATCGTTCAGCCAGGTAACATAGTCAGAGACGAGGCCCGCGTCCTGCGTGCCGCCATCGGGCGCGGGAAGAATCGCCGTCGGGACGGCGGCCACGGCCACGTTGGTCACGGAGCCTTCGCCCTCAAAGGCGAGCGTGCCAAAAGTGTTGTCCGTGCCGGTGGCGGCCACGCGCAGAGGCTCGGCCATGCCATCAATGGTCACGTCAAAAGAGAGCTTGCCATCCGTTTCCTGCACCGTGGCAATCTTCACGTGCTTGGACTCGTAGTCCTTGACCGTCACGCCGGACTTCGCCCACGCCGTGCCATTGGAGACCAGAATCTCGCCGGCCTTGTTGGGCATGATGGAAATCTTGTCCTCGCCCGAGGGCGCTTCCGGGTCCTCGGAGGGCAACGTGAAGGTCATCGTCGCATCGAGCAGGACAGTCATGCCGCCCTTCACGCTGACGGGAGAGATGGAAAGCGTCTGGGCATCCTTCAGCGTCTCCGAGGTAGCGGGGGCGTTCACGGTGAGGTCGTAGCTCTGCGCGCAGACGGGGAGGGCGGCGCAGAAGGCAAGGGCTGACAGGAGGTGTTTCATGGGCGTTCCTTTCTAATTATCCCAACACGCGCAGGAGGCGCGGCATTACGTCCATCAACGAAGCGGCCCCGGCGCGGATTTCGTCCTCGCGCGGGCCAACGGCAATCAGCGGCACCTGGTTGAAGGTGTGGCCGCGGGTAGAGAGGTCCTCGATGTTGCCGTGGTCGGAGGTGACCACGAGGAGCGTGTCGTCCGGACGCCCGGCGACGACCTCCTTGAGGAAGGCGTCGAGCGTGCGGAGAACGCCCTCGGCACGCTCGCGGTTCTGCGAGTGGCCGGCGGTGTCGGTGAGGAAATATTCGAAGAGGGTCAGGTCGTTCTCGGCGGCCACGGTGAGCAGGTGGCCGGCGGCCTCCTCGGGCGTGACGAGGGGGCCGGTGTAGCCCTTGGGCACGAGCACGGCGCGCGTGATGTCGTGCACCACGGCGCGGCCGGCGAGCATATCCTTCTGGAAACGCAACGTCTCGGGCGCTGTGAGGGACATGATGGTGGTGACGCTCTTGAAGCGGCGGGAGGCGAGCTCCTCGGGCGCGTCGGCAAAGTAGGCGTCGGCGAAACAGACGCGCAGGCCGCGGCGGCGGGCCTCGATGAAGAGGTTGTCCTCCTGCAAGAGCTTGCAGAGCGTGGGGCCGGGGAAACCCTCTTTGTGGCGGCCCATCACCTGCGCCGCGTTGACGCCCGTGTAGAGCGTGGCCTGGCCGGTGGCCGACTGCGGCAGTCCGGGAATGCCCAAGCACGCGTCCAAATGCGGGGCCTTGTCCATCAGTGCGCAGAGCGTGGGGCAAACCTCCGGGCAGACGGGGTTTTGCTCCCCCGCCGGCCCATAGCCAACGCCATCGATGAACACGAACAGCACGCGCATGATGTCTTTACTATACCATAATTCGCGAAAGAGAAAAACTCACTTTGTCTAAGAAACAGCAGTGCCCGGGGAAAATGGGAACCGCAAAGACGCAATTGTGGGCGCGAAACGTCTCGGGCTCCATCGGTCGCTCTGCGGCTTCGCCGCTGACCGCGCCCGCCGCCCTCCGTTTCGCGCCTTGTCGGTTCCAACAGAGAGGTGTGGTACCTCCCCTCCAAGAAAACCAAGCTTCCCAACTTCCTATCCCCTTTTGGCACAGGGAAGTGGTGCATGAGAGAACCCACGACGCTATGCCCGACGTTAGCGCCGCATCTTTCCTGCAAGCGTTGCGTCTTTGGGAGTCCCATGGTTTGACAAGCATAAGGGGAAATGATAGTTTTGTGGCGTTTGAGTTGCGGTGACGCCGCGAGGCCTCCCACCACGCCTCAGACACATGAAAGCATGCGTCACGCATACTTTCGCCCGATAGGAACTACCACTTCCATTGCGAGGGCGAACGTATCGCGGAGGCGCGTCTGGGTATTCCCAGGCGTGCTTCCCCGTACTGTCTTCTCGCACGGCTGTGGTAGGCCCCTATCGGAGACAAGAACGGGTGGAGCACGCCTTTTTGTGTTCTGCCGGATTTGGACTCGAAGGAGAAACGGCATGAGCACAGTCATTGTCTGCTTGGATGGCGCGAGCAATAAACTTGTCCGCGGATTTGATGCGGTCTTTTCGAGCAAACAACCTGGATGGGTGTGGGATCCCTCTTCGGACTCCTTGACGGCGTTGCGCACGGCGCAGGCGATGCGTCGTGGTGATGTCACACAACACGAGCGCCGGCAAGTGTGGGAGGCGCGGCAAGATCAAATAACGGAGACCGTCACCCTATGGGATTTGCCGCAGTCTATCTACAACTTGGCCTTCTTAAGCGCGGAAGAAGACTTGGAGCCAGAGACTTTCGGGCGAAGAGCATTGGAGAACAAAGCCGAACTCGATGCCTTGCTAAACAGTATGGCAGATGCCGCGACAATCTGTGTGGCAATCAATGGCACGGCGTTGCGTATGGAGTCAACGGAGGCGGCCCAACACACCGCCTGGTTGTTGCGCGCCATCTTTCGCTTCACGGCGGCATTGCCTTGCGGGGACGCAGTTCCCCTCATAGTCTATGGCGAGGAACGGCCATCCACCACAGAAGAAGAATGGCTGAAAGTTAACCTCCCCGCATTGTCCTCGTTGGATACACCGCCAAAGGTTTTCTTCGCGGACAGCGGAGAAACCGAAGCGGTGGTGAAGTTGGCATTGACGGCACACCCTGCGGTTCTGGCTATCTACGAAAGGGCAAGAAAGGCGCGCCAAGCCTTGTGCGAGGCATTGGAAGCGTGCAAGACTTGGACGTCCTCCAGCGATGTAACTCTAAAGCCGGAAACGCTCCGAGGCGCACTCAACGCCTATATCAATGAAATAGAGCAACTGCACTGGCCGCTTTGTCCGTCACTGTTGGATGACGGACAAACCTTGCCCGACCTAAACGCGCTGAATGCCGATTTGGACACGCTGGAGGCCTTCATCGAATCTGCCCCCGCGCAACTCATTGGCAAGGACTTTTCGGCCTGGTTGGCCACCACCCCAAAACTAAACACCTTGGCGGGAAAACGCTTGGCGGAGTCTGCCCAAAAAGGGTTCGCAGATGATCGGGAAAAGGGCATGAAAAACCTTTGGCTGATTATTGGCATAGTGGGCCTAATCGCCTTATTCTGTGTCCGCGCACTCATGCAGAACTGAACAATTGTCCACGGATTTTGAAGCAAGCAAAGGGATAAACGATGTCAGTATCGGACGATTTCTTAAAGAACCGGTTGCAATCCTCAAACACCAGGCAAAACACGCAAACAAAACCTTGCCCCTATTGTGGGGAACAAATCGTGGCTACGGCAAAGAAGTGCCGTTTCTGCGGGGAATTGCTAGATGCCCAAGAGCGAGCCCGAGAGCGGGCCGCAGTGGCCCAGCTGGCTAAAGCGTACCCCGTGAGACCACAAGTCATCAAAGTCGACAGCGGATGTATGGGATGCGCCAGAGCGTTATTTTATGGATTTCTTTTACTCATTATTCTCTCTGTTGCATTCATCTGCGGCCAGGGATGTTGAAGCACCTCAAACCAAAGACTTGGTATAGAAACGTGGGGTACACAACCGAGCGCTCCGTGTTGGCAATTCTTGTGTGCCTTCGTGGTGGGAACACTTTGACAGTCTTTGCGAATGCCTCAAGGTGAGTCCAAGCTTTCTTATCCCCTTCTGGCGCAGGGAAGTTGGGTGCGGGAGGTACACGACCGTGCGCCCGGCGTTAGCGCCCCATCTTTCCTGCAAGAATTGCGTCTTTGCGGGCCCAATTTTCCTTGGGCACTCTTGCTCCAGACGTTATTGACCACACGTAGAATGTGTGATTGGGAGTTTGGGGACGCGAATGTTTAGTCGCACTGGGCGGTCCCCAAAACAGGCCCTGAAGAGCGGCAAGAAACGCAAGGGGCGAGGGCGAAACCCTATAGGGTCCGACGAGAGACCCTATAGTGGTCCGAGGTCGACCACTATAGGGGTCGGTGGTGAGACCCTATAGGGGTCCGTGGTGAGACCCTATAGGGGTCCATGGCCGACCACTATAGGGTTCCGGAGCGGTTCGGGCACTGTGAAGGGACAAAAAAAGACCCCGAGCCGGGTGGCTCGGGGTCTTTTTTGGGGGTGTGGGGGCCTTACTTGGAGGCTTCCTCAACGGCGACGGCGACGGCGACGGTGGCGCCGACCATGGGGTTGTTGCCCATGCCGATGAGGCCCATCATCTCGACGTGCGCGGGCACGGAGGAGGAGCCGGCGAACTGCGCGTCGGAGTGCATGCGGCCCATGGTGTCGGTCATGCCGTAGGAGGCGGGGCCGGCGGCCATGTTGTCGGGGTGGAGGGTGCGGCCGGTGCCGCCGCCGGAGGCGACGGAGAAGTACTTCTTGCCGGCGAGGACGCATTCCTTCTTGTAGGTGCCCGCGACGGGGTGCTGGAAGCGGGTGGGGTTGGTGGAGTTACCGGTGATGGAGACGTCCACGCCCTCCTGCCACATGATGGCGACGCCTTCGCGGACGTCGTCGGCGCCGTAGCAGCGGACCTTGGCACGGGGACCATCGGAGAAGGGGATCTCGTTGGTGATGGACAGCTTGCCAGTGAAGTAGTCGAACTCGGTCTCGACGAAGGTGAAGCCGTTGATGCGGCTGATGATGTAGGCGGCGTCCTTGCCGAGGCCGTTGAGGCAGACGCGGAGGGGCTCCTTGCGGACCTTGTTGGCCTTCATGGCGATGCCGATGGCGCCCTCGGCGGCGGCGAAGGACTCGTGGCCGGCGAGGAAGCAGAAGCACTTGGTCTCTTCGCGCAGGAGCATGGCGCCCAGGTTGCCGTGGCCGAGGCCGACCTTGCGGTCGTCGGCGACGGAGCCGGGGATGCAGAAGGCCTGGAGGCCTTCGCCGATGGCTTCGGCGGCGTCGGCGGCCTTGGTGCAGCCCTTCTTCAGCGCGATGGCCGCGCCGACGGTGTAGGCCCACTTGGCGTTCTCGAAGCAGATCTTCTGGATGTTCTCGGTGATTTCGTAGGGGTCGAAGCCCTTGGCCTTGCAGATCTCGCGGCATTCCTCGATGGACTTGATGCCATACTTGTCGAGGACGGGCTGGATCTGACCGATGCGGCGTTCGTAGGATTCAAAGAGTGCCATGGTGCTTCCTCCTTACTCGTGGCGGGGGTCGATGGACTTCACGGCGCCCTGCTCCTCGGTCACGCGGCCGTAGGTGCCGGTGCAGGCCTTGAGCGCCTCGTTGGCGTCCTGGCCCTTCTTGACGGCTTCCATGAACTTGCCCAGGTGGACGAACTCATAGCCGCAGACCTCGCTGTTCTTGTCGAGGAAGATGCGCTTGACGTAGCCTTCGGCCATTTCGAGGTAACGCACGCCCTTCTGCTTGGTGGAGAACATGGTGCCCACCTGAGAGCGGAGGCCCTTGCCGAGGTCTTCCAGGCCGGCGCCGATGGGCAGGCCGCCCTCGGAGAAGGCGCTCTGGGTGCGCCCGTAAACGATCTGGAGGTAGAGCTCGCGCATGGCGGTGTTGATCGCGTCGCACACGAGGTCGGTGTTCAGCGCTTCCTGGATGGTCTTGCCGGGCAGGATTTCGGCGGCCATGGCGGCGGAGTGGGTCATGCCGGAGCAGCCGATGGTCTCGACGAGGGCTTCCTGGATGACGCCTTCCTTGACGTTGAGCGTCAGCTTGCAGGTGCCCTGCTGGGGCGCGCACCAGCCAACGCCGTGCGTCAGGCCGGAAATGTCCTTCGTCTCATAGGCCTTCACCCACTTCCCTTCCTCAGGGATCGGGGCGGGCGCGTGCTTGGCGCCCTTGGCGACCGGGATCATGTGCTCGACTTCGCTCGAGCAAGCGTAGGGACAACTCATGGTTCCTCCTTTGATTGGTAAAGTCCCCTCCATTATACCGCGCACCGCCCCCACCCCGCAAGCAAAATCAGCGGGGCGCTGAGTTTTCCACGAAGACACGAAGGAACGCAAGGGCCTGGGCACTTCACCGTTCGGCGCGTTGCGCCTCACTACCGTGCCCATCCCTTGCGTTTCCATGTTTTCCTGAAAAACACCCACACCCATCGCGCTTACCGTGCGATGGGCGTGGTGTAAAATTCACACTAAGGCGACGTGGTAGGACGAATAGGACCTATAGTACGAATAGGACATGGCACACCAACCCTCCCAGCCACGGCTCCGCCTGTCGCGCGCTTGCCGCGCGCTCTGTTCTCCGTTCTCCGTTCTCCGGGGCGGCACAAGCCGCCCCTAAAGACGAAGTCGGCGGGTGGCGAGGAGGACCAACAAGCCGACAATGGCCATGAAGGTGAAGGAGAGGCGGAGGCTGGCGGCGTGGGCGACGTAGCCGATGAAGGGCGGGGCAGCGAGGAAGCCGAAGAAGCCGATGGTGGAGATTTGGGCGATGGCGATGCTGGGCGGCACGCCCGGCGCTTTGCCGGCCAACCCGCAGCAGAGCGGCACGACGGCGCTGGTGCCGCACCCCACGAGGGCGAAGCCGACCATCGCGCCGACCATCGCGGCCATCCCGCCGAAGAGGGGCGCGCACACGGCAAGGGCCAATCCGCCGGAGATGAAGAAGCCGCACGCGTAGAGTACGCGGCGAGGACCCAGGCGGTTGACAATGCGGTCGGCCACGAAGCGTCCGGAGACCATGGTGCAGAGGTAGGCGAAGTAGCCGTAGCTCTGGTGCGCGGGGAGGACATCAAGGACGTCGCGGAAGTAGACGCCGCCCCAGTCGTAGATGGTGCCTTCGCAAGCCATGCACCCGAGCGAGGCGATGCCGAGCCAGAAGAGGAAGGGCGTGAGGCGCCAGGCCGAGCCGCGGCGCGGGGCGACGGAGGAGGAGGGCGCGGGGGCGCGGTCGAAGGTCAGCAACGCGCCCCCGGAGCAGGAGAGGAGGGCCCACGCCCCGAGGGCCACGCCGCCGAAGTGCGCCCAGGTGGGCACGCCGAAGCGTCCCAACAGCATGGCGAGGGCGACGGCGGCCAGGCCGGCGAGCGACCACATACCATGAAAAAGGGCGATGATGGAACGGCGGTAGTAGTGTTCCAGTTGGACGCCCTGGGTGTTGGCGGCGGTGTTGGAGAGGTTTGCGGCGAAGCCGGCCAGGAGCAGTCCCACGGCGAGGGAGGCGACGTTGGGCGCGAACCCGAGGAAGAGCAGAACGGCGGGATAGAGGTAGCCCGCAAGCAACAGCATACGCCGGCTCCCGAAACGCGCCACCAAGAGGCCGTTGGGCGCCATGGAGATGAGTTGCCCGATGGGAATCGCCAACAGGAGCGTGCCCAACGCGGCCTCGCTGAGGGAGAGTCGGTCGCGGATGTCGGGGATGCGCGAGCACCACGTGGCGAAGGTCACGCCCTGGATGAAGAAGGAGCAACAGATGGCCACGCGGGCGCGGATCGGCGCGGGCGTGCGCGGCAGGAAGAGGAAGGAGAAGAGAAAGTTTCGACGCAGACGCATATCACGAACGGAAGAACTTGACGTAAATACCCAACACAAAGACCACCACCAGGATGGTGGGCAGGATGTAGGTCATGTAGATGCGCAGGGCGTTGGCAAAGCGCAGGCCGCGCCCCGTGTTGGCTTCCTTCAGGAAGTTGTTCCACCCCCAGTAGCGGCGGCTGGTGCAGAAGATGAGCACGGCCAAGGAACCCAGCGGCAGAGCAACGTTCGAGACCAAGAAGTCCTCCAGGTCCATGATGGTGCTCTTTTCGCCAAGCGGCTTGATGAAGGAGAGCAGGTTGAAGCCCAGCGCACAGGGAATCGAGAGGAGGAAGAGGATCGGCGCGTTGCGCTTGATGGCCTTGTGGCGCGTGCACTGGCGCGCCTCCATCGTCATGGCGATGATGTTCTCAAAGACCGCGATGACCGTGGTGAGCGCCGCCAACGCCAACAGCACGAAGAAGGCCGACCCCACCCAAACGCCCAGTCCATGGGGCATCTGCGCAAAGACCTTGGGGAGCGTGATGAAGATGAGGTTCGGCCCTTGGTCCGGGCGGACGTCGTAGGCGAAACACGCCGGGAAGATGATGAGGCCCGAGAGCAAGGCCACGGAGGTGTCGATGCCGATGATCTTCGCCGACTCCCCGGGAAGCGTGTAGCGCCGCGAGGTGTAACTGCCGAAGATGGCCATCGAGCCGATGCCCAGCGACAACGTAAAGAAGCTCTGTCCCAGCGCGTCGAAGACGATGTCGAAGAGCGGACGCTCCTTGAGCGGCTCAAGCGAGGGCATCAGGTAGAACTTCAAGCCCGCGCCGGCGCCGTCGAGCGTCAGCGCATAACCCGCCAGACAGAAGAGAAGCACAAAGAGCGCCGCCATCATCTTCTTACTCGCGCTCTCCACGCCCTTCTCCAACCCCAGCGCGCAGACGCCGAAACCGAAGAGGCACACCACCGCCATCCAGAAGAGTTGCGCCGTCGCATTGCCGGTGAAGGACCCAAAGAACCCCTCCGGGTCGCCGAAGTCGAACCACCCGCACAACAGCGCCACCGGATAGGCCAGCATCCAGCCCGCCACCGTGGTGTAATACATCATCAGCAACCAGTTGCCCGCGATTTGCGCCTTCGAGATGGCCCGATACGGCCCCGGACGCGGCGTCAGCACCGTGTAGGCCGTCGCCAGCGAACGTTGCGCCGCGCGGCCGATCGAGAACTCCGCCACCATCATCGGCAGGCCGAACATCACCAAGAAGACAATGTACATCAGCACGAAGAGCGCGCCACCGCCCTCGCCCACGATGTAAGGGAAACGCCACACGTTCCCCAACCCCACGGCGCACCCTGCCGACACCAGCAGGAAGCCCAGACTCGTCGCCAACGATTCGCGTTTACCCTCGCTCATACCGTCTCCATCCGTTGCGCCCAAAGCAGACGCCAGTCGTTGTCTTGGCGCTCCAGCGCCACAATCATGCACGTGCCGAAAACATGGGGCGCCGCCGCGCAAAGCGTCCGCGCCAACTCCCCGATCGAGCACATATGGCCCACCACGAGCGTCTCGTTCGCACCCAGGCCCTCGAGAATCGCGCGCATCGTCTCCGCGTCGCCGGAGGGCGAGAAGTCGCGGCTTTCCACCGGGTCAAGCGTCGTCCCCAGTTCTTCCTGGATGAGCGCCGCGGTCTCCCGCGCCCGTCGATAACCGCTTGTCAGCACGACCTCCGGTCGCGCCCCCTGCGCCCGCAGGAAACGTCCCGCGGCCCGCGCCTGCGCCTCGCCGAACGGCGAAAGCCCCGGGTCAATCTTCCCCGAGGCGTACGTCCCATGACGAATCAGATAAAGCACCATAACCTTTATATGCTACCAAAAAGCCCGGTCTCGCATAGCCACCCCTCCGGTCCGCCAAAGCGCATGGCCCTGTCTCCGCATCCGCCCCCTAAAGGGTTCCCTCGGAGACCCTATAGTGGTCCGAGGTCAACCACTATAGTGGTCGGGGGCGAGACCCTATAGTGGTCCGAGTCGAACCCTTAAGGGGTCGGCGCAGACCCCTTTGGCGAGGGCAAAGGAGAGGTGCACGAGGCAACGCGAGGACGTCCTGCCAGCTCACTCCCACAGCCAGGTGGAGAGGTAGCGGTCGCCGGAGTCCGGCAGGAGAACAACGATGCGTTTGCCGGCGTAGGCCGGGTCGCGGGCGAGCTGGCGCGCGGCATGGAGCGCGGCGCCGCCGGAGATGCCGACGAGCAAGCCTTCGGAACGCGCGCAGGCCCGGGCGGCGGCGCCGGCCTCCTCGGCGGAGACGGGGATCACGCGGCTCACCAGGTCCCGGTCGAGGGTCTTGGGCACGAAGCCCGCACCAATGCCTTGCAACTTGTGCGGGCCGGCGGGTTTGCCGCTGAGAACGGCGGAAGCATCGGGTTCCACGGCGACCAATTCGACCGCGGGGTTGGCGCGGCGCAAAACGCGTCCCACGCCGGTGAGCGTGCCGCCGGTGCCCACACCCGCCACAAAGACATCCGGCGCGCCGCCGAGGTCTTCCAGGATTTCGGGACCTGTAGAGGCCTCGTGTGCCGCAGGGTTCGCGGGATTCTCGAACTGCTGGGGAATGATGCTGCCCGGATTGGCCGCGCGCAGACGTTCGGCCTCGGCGATGGCGCCGGCCATGCCCTTGGCGCCGGGGGTGAGAACCAACTCGGCCCCATAGGCCGCCAGGAGCTTGCGCCGCTCCACGCTCATGGTCTCGGGCATGGTGAGAATAAGGCGGTAGCCCTTGACGGCGGCGGCCATGGCCAGGCCGATGCCCGTGTTGCCGCTGGTCGGCTCGATGATGAGTCCGCCGGGGGCGAGCACGCCGGCGCGTTCAGCCGCCTCAATCATCGCCACGCCCACGCGGTCCTTGACGCTTCCGCCGGGATTGCGCCCCTCCACCTTCGCGAAGAGCTCGGCCTTACCATCGTTGAAACGGCTCAGACGCACCAAAGGCGTCCGCCCGACCGCTTCCAATACAGAATCATAAACTGCCATCTTGGCCTCCTTTTCCCTCATTATAGCAAACCGCCGCCAAACGCCCTGAGATGGAAGTTTGGAGGCCAATCGTGTCCGGGGAAGTTTTGTAGACACAGAGGGTCACAGAGGAAGACAGAGGAACACAGAGAACACGACGCAGGAAGAAACCGCAGATTGCACAGATGTTGAGCAGATTAAGGGCGTGCTAGCGCACGCAGGACTGCCAGTGTGGATTTACCACAAAGAACACTAGGGACCGCAAAGGGCACAAAGGGTATTTAGCTGATTGGATGATTGGAAGGTGTGGGACGCTGCCCCACACCCCGGCAGGGGGAAACACCCCCTGCACCCGCAGACACGTCTGCGACGTGCCTCACAGGACGACGGATGATGCTTCCCGAAAAACACTAGAAACGCAAGGGATGGGCACGGTAGTGAGGCCCGGAGGGCCGAACGGTGAAGTGCCCAGGCCCTTGCGTTCCTTTGTGTCTTCGTGGAAACCTCCCCGGAGACAATTTCGGGAAACACGAGTGGGGCGGCGGGCTTTGGTATACTAAGGGACATGAGAAACGTTGAGATTCTTCGGCAGTTCACGAAGCACGCGGCAGGGTCCGTGCTCATCAAACAGGGCGACACGTGGGTGCTCTGCACCGCATGCGTGGAGGAAAAGGTGCCGCCTTTCCTCAAGGGCTCGGGCAAAGGCTGGGTCACGGCGGAGTACGCCATGCTTCCCTCCTCGACCCTCACGCGCAAGGAACGCGACATCAAGAAGTTGCGGCAGGATGGCCGCGGCGTGGAGATTGGCCGTCTGATTGGCCGAGCCCTGCGCGCGAGCATCGACCTAACGAAACTGGGCGAGCGCACCATCACCATCGACTGCGACGTGCTCCAGGCCGACGGCGGCACGCGGTGCGCCTCCATCACCGGCGGCATGGTGGCGTTGGAAGACGCGGTGGCCTCGCTCCTCGCCTCCGGCGCGCTGACCGAGAATCCCTTGCTCCGCCGCGTGGCGGCCATCAGCGTGGGCATCTGCGCGGGCGTCCCGACCCTCGACCTGGACTACGCCCACGACTCCACGGCAGACGTTGACCTCAACGTGGTGATGACCTCGGACGGCCGCTTCGTGGAGTTGCAGGGTACGGCCGAGCACGACCCCTTCACCGATGAACAGCTGGACGCCTTGCGCGCCCTGGCGAAGGAAGGTTGCGCGGCCCTCTTCAAGGCGCAGGCCGAGGCGCTGGGGAGAAACGCATGAAAATTGTTCGCTTGAAACCCGGCCGCGACAAGGCGACACGCCGCCGTCACCCCTGGCTCTTCTCCGGCGCCATCGACTCCGTCTCGCGTGAGCCGACCCCCGGCGAGGACGTGCTGGTGACCGACGCCAAGGGTACGCCGCTGGGTGTGGGCGCGTGGTCGCCCGCCTCGCAAATCCTCATCCGCCTCTGGCGCTTCGACGAAGGCCCCGTGGACGCGGCCTTCTTCCATGACCTCCTGGCGCGGGCCCTGGCCGTACGCGAGGGCATGGCCGAGCGCTTCGACACCAACGCCCTGCGCTTGGTGAACGCCGAGGCCGACGGCCTCCCCGGCGTGACCGTCGACCGCTACGGCGATGTCCTGGTCGGACAGTTCGCCTCCATCGGTGCCGAGCGCCACAAGGCCGAGATCGTCGAGGCGCTCCTCGCCCTCACCGGCGCGGCCACCTTCTATGAGCGTAGCGATCTGGACGTGCGCAAGCGTGAGGGACTCGAACCCTCACGCGGTCTGCTCGCAGGTCCCGAGCCGCCCGAGCGCGTCGTCATTCACGAAGGTCCCGTCCGCTTCGAGGTCGACGTCCGCGAGGGCCACAAGACCGGCTTCTACCTGGACCAGCGCGAGAACCGCCGCTTGGTCGCCGAGGCCGCCAAGGGCCGCCGCGTCCTCAACACCTTCTGTTACACCGGCGGCTTTGGTATCGCCGCGCAGGTCGCCGGTGCCGCGTCCGTCACGCACGTTGATCTCTCCGGCCCCGCGTTGGAGCAGGCCCGCCGCAACACCGCCCTCAACGGCCTGCCCGAGGCCGAGTTCATCCAGGGCAACGTCTTCCAGGAGCTCCGCGGCTTCCGCGACCGCGCCCGCAACTTCGACCTTGTGGTGCTCGACCCGCCGAAGTTCGCCGACTCCAAGAAGCTCGCCGAGAAGGCCCTCCGCGGCTACAAAGACATCAACCTGTTAGGCATCAAGCTGGTCTCCCCCGGCGGCCTCCTCGCCACCTTCTCCTGCTCCGGCGCCATCGACGCGCCCACCTTCCGCATGGTCGTGGCCGAGGCCGCGTGCGACGCCGGCCGCCGCGTCCGCATCCTCCGCGAGCTCCGCCAGGCCCCCGACCACGTCGAGGCGCTGAACTTCCCCGAGGGCCTCTACCTCAAGGGCCTCCTCTGCCACGTCGAATAAAGGAGCGTCATGAAAGCCTTCAAAGCCTACGATATCCGCGGTGTCTATGGGCAGGACCTCACCGGCGACCTGGCCTACCAAATCGGCCGGTGCCTGCCCACCGTTCTTGCGGCTAAACACTTTGTTGTCGGGCGCGACGTCCGCCTTTCCTCTCCCGCACTGGTCGAGGCCCTCACGCGCGGTCTGCTCGAAGCCGGCGCCGACGTGGATGACATAGGGCGTTGCACCACCCCGATGTGCTATTTCGCCAACGCCGAGGGGGGCTACGATGCCTCTGTGATGGTGACCGCCTCGCACAACCCGCCGGCGTACAACGGTTTCAAGGTCTGCCGCTCCGATGCCCGCCCCTGCGGTTACGACCAAGGCCTCCGCGAGGTCGAGGCTCTGATTGAGGGTGGGGCGCTTCCCCCGCCGGCATCGCTCCCCGGCACGCGCCGCGAACGTGCCTTCACCGAAGCCTACGTCGCTTGGATGGCCGCGCGCAAACCCGACCTCTCCGGCCTCGCCTTCTCCGTCGACTTCTCCGATGGTGCCACCGGCCTCATCGGCAAGGCCCTCCTCGCCGAGGCCTGCGAGGTGTTAAACACCGGGTGCTCGGGCCGCTTCGAATGCCACGGCCCCGACCCGCTCAAGGAAGACAACCGCGCCCAGTTGCGCCGTTCCGTCCAGGCCCAAGGTGCCGACATCGGCGTCCTCTTCGACGGCGACGGTGACCGCGTCTGCTTTGTCGATGCCGAGGGCACCTTCATCCCGCCGGACGCCTTCATTCCCCTCATCGCCGAGGAGCTCCGCACCCGCTGCCCCGACGCCACCAACGTCGTCGTGCACGACGTCCGCACCTCCCGCGGCGTCATTGAGACCCTCCGCGAACGCGGCTTCGAGCCCCGCATGGTCAAGGTCGGCGCCGCCTTCGCCAAGACCGCCCTCCGCGAAAGCAACGGCCTCTGCGGCGGCGAGGTCGCCGGCCACTACTACTTCCGCGACTTCCACTGGAGCGACAGCGGCTTCTATGCCGCCCTCATCATCCTCGGCGTCCTGGCCCGCGCCAAGCGTGAGGGCCGCACCCTGCACGACCTCATCGACCCCATCATCGGCCGCTACGTCTCCTCCGGCGAAGTCAACATCCCCGATGTCGCCGACCGCCCCGCCGCCGTCGCCCGCGTCGAGGCCGCCCTGGTCGCCCTCATGGGTCCGCCCGAACACCGCATTGACTACGACGGCGTCCGCCTCGATTGGCCCGATGCCTGGCTGGGCGTCCGCCCCTCCAACACCGAGCCGCTCCTGCGCATCGCCGCAGAGGCCAAGACCCAGGAAACCCTGAACAAACTCCTCGCCGCCGCCCGTTCCGCCGTAAACGGCTGAACAGGGAAGTTTGGAAGTTTGCTTGATCGCCCGGCAGGGCATCTCCAATCAGCCAATCAGCGAATCAGCCAATCAGCCACCCGATGCGTCTCGCCATCTGCTATCCGCCCATCCCCTCGGACAAAGGCACGCCACTGCTCAGCCAAAACCGGCAGTTCCAGTGGTTCCACCGGCAGACGGCCATCTATCCCGTCGTTCCCGCCTCCGCCGCCACCCTCCTCCGCGCCCACGGCCACGACGTGCTCTGGCTTGACGGCATCGCCCGCGGCCTGACGCCCGAGGCCTTCTGGCACGAACTCGAGGCCTGGGGGCCGGACGCGGTCTTCGTCGAGACCAAGACGCCCGTCGTGAAGTTTCACTGGGCCTGGGTCCGCGAACTCAAGCGCCGTCTGCCCCACTGCAAGGCCCTCCTCGCCGGCGACCACGTCACCGCCCTCCCCGAGGAGACCCGCCGCAACGCCCCCGTCGACGCCGTCCTCACGGGCGGGGACTACGACTTCGCCCTCCTCTCCTGGGCCGAGGGCCGCGACATCCCTGTCGACCTCGCCGCGCTTCCGCAGATCGACCGCACCCTCACCCGCTGGCGCGACTACGCCACGCGCAACGGCAACTTCCTGCGCACCCCCGGCGCCTACCTCATGTCTGCCCGCGACTGCTGGTACGCCCGCTGTTCCTTCTGCTCCTGGGCCGCGCTCTATCCCACCTGCCGCACCCGCCCCGTCGCGCACGTCCTCGACGAAATCGGCGGCCTCCTTGACCTCGGCGCCCGCGAAATCATGGACGACGCCGGCAGTCAGCCCGTCGGCGACTGGCTCCGCGCCTTCTGCGAGGGTCTCCTCTCGCACGGCTACGCCAAGCGCCTGCGCCTCGACTGCAACCAACGGTTCGGGGCCCTCTCCCTCGCGGACTACCGCCTCATGCGCCGCGCGGGTTACCGCATGGTCCTCTTCGGCGTCGAATCCGCCAACCAGGCCACCCTCGACCGCCTGAACAAGGGCCTCGTCGTCGAGCAGATTCGCCAAGGCGCCCGCGACGCCGCCCAGGCCGGCCTCCACGTCCACATCACCCTCATGCTCGGCTATCCCTGGGAAACCCTCGAGGACGCCCAGCGCACCGTCGCCCTCGGCCGCGACCTCCTCCGCCGCGGCCACGCCCACACCCTCCAGGCCACCTGGCTCGTCCCCTATCCCGGAACGCCCCTCTTCCGCGACCTCCAGGCCTCCGGCGGCCTCCTCACCGAGGATTGGGACGCCTACGATATGCGCGCGCCCGTCATGCGGTGTCCCCTCACCCACGCCCAAATCAACGCCTTGGTCTCCCAGGCCTACCGCGCCCACCTCCAGCCGCGGCCCCTCTTCCACGCCGCCGCACGCGCCCTGGCCCACCCCGGCCACCTCCTCAAATCCGCCTCCGCCCTCCTCTCCCACCTCCGCGACTTCCGCTGACCCCTGAAGGAGCGTCCACCGGAGGATTATTGGTCTCGCCCCAGACCCTTAAGGGTTCGGGGCGAGACCCTATAAGGGTCCGAGGTCAACCACTATAAGGGTCGGAGGTCAACCACTATAGTGTCTCACAGCGGACCCTTTAGGGGTGGACGTTCAGAGCTTCCTACCGAGGTCGCGGGCCTGGGCAAGATAGGGCGAGTCCTTGGCCTCGTTGGGATGAGTAAGACCCGCCGCGCGAAGGACAAAAGCCTCCTTCGGATTCTCCAGGCACGCCAGATAGCCACGAAAGTCCTCCAGCGTCCGGTCCATGCACGCGGGATCGTCATCCGCCGAGGTCATCACAAAGCCAAAGGTCTTGCCGACCATCTGCTCATAGTAGGGACTGGAGCGGTCGATCAACGTCTTCAGTTGCGCGCAGATGGAATAGAAGTAGACCGGCGTGCCCATCACGATGACGTCCGCCGCCAGCATCTGCCGCTGAATGGCCTCCGCGTCGTCCTTGATGGGGCACGGCTTGCCCTGGAACGAGCACAGCCCGCAGCCCGTGCAATACCCGATTTTCTTCTCCGCCACGCGGATCAGCGTCACCTCATGGCCCGCCTCGCGCGCGCCCTCGGCCACGGCCTCGCACAACGTCTGCGAGTTGCCTTTCCGCGGCGACCCGGACAGAATCAACACTTTCTTCATGTCTAACCTTTCTCTTTCGGACAATGACTGCCTATAAGATACACCCTCGTCCCCACTCCAAGTCAACCCATATCGGGACGGCTGTTTTCCACGAAGACACAAAGCAACGCAAGGGCCTGGGCACTTCACCGTTCGGCCCTGCGGGCCTCACTACCGTGCCCATCCCTTGCGTTTCTATGTTTTCCTGAAAAGCGCCCTCGCCCGTCGCGCGCTTGCCGCGCGTTCCGTTCTCCGTTTTCCGTTCTCCGTTTTCCAAAAAAATGGAGGCCGTGCCCCCCCTCTGGGGCACGGCCTCCAAGAAATTGGCTCCGAAGGCAGGATTCGAACCTGCGACCAAGTGATTAACAGTCACCTGCGCTACCACTGCGCCACTTCGGACTGTGGTATGTTTTCCTCTCTCGCATGGTAGCGGGTGAGGGGATCGAACCCCCGACACGCGGATTATGATTCCGCTGCTCTACCGACTGAGCTAACCCGCCATGTCGGGAAAACGGCGTATATAGTAGCACACCCCCCGCCATCCATGCAAGCACTTTTTTTAACAAATCGTAAAAAAGTTCTCCGGCCTTCCACCCAACCCCACTCAATAGAGACCATAAAACATCTAAATAAAAGAAGAAATACCATACGCACTCGCGATTGCCCAAATCGATGTCTTTCCTGTGGCGTATGGGCCCTGTGTCAATCTGTGCCCACAACACTTTCGTTGAACACGATTCTGCTTGACGGGTGGCCACACTTATGGCAATGTAGTGGGAAAGACTGGAGCGCCTATGCAGATACCTCGACTTGCCTTGACCGCCTTGTTTTCCCTCCTCGCCCTGCACGCCGGGGCCGTGACAATGGTGCGCGACCATGCGTGGTTGGTGCGCGGCGCGGGGGATGAGCCGATCCTCGGCTTCCGCAATGTACCCTGGGGCAAGTTCAATTCTCTCTCCGTCACCTTCACGCTGGAAAACTGTACGCCGGCGGACATCGAGGCCTTCCGCATCTACCGTCAGCCGCCCAACCATGATGGATGTACCCTCACCCACTGCGGCACGCCGACGGCGACTGGCGCGGAGAGCCTCCACTATATCTCCGGTACAAAAGATTTGGACCCCGACGGCGATGGTGTCTTCACCCTTACCTTCACGCAAAATCCCTCCGTGGACGGAGAAATCGTCAGCGGCGGTTCGCTTTGGGTGACCGTGGACGTCCGCGAGACCATCCCCATCGACGCCTCCATCACCGCCGTTCCGGCCAGCGACCTTGAGGTCGATGGCATGAAGGTCTTGACCTTGGACGCCATAACCGAACCCGCCGGCCAGCCCACGCCAAACCGCGTCTACCCCTTCCGCCACCGCATCGCCGCCTACACCAAGGCCGACGTCACCGACATCTGGGAACGCGAGGCCGCCCTCCGTTTCCCCACCCTCACCGACCTCTACGTCATCGGGAACGGTAACGCCGCCTGCACCGTCACCGCCGACCGCCTCGCCATCAACGACACCTTCCGCACCAACCTCCTTCGCTTCAAGGCACTGCGCGACCTTTATCACCCCGAGATGCGTATCGCCATCGTCATCGCGGGCAGCCCCGAAAAGAGCGAGGCCGTCCGAAAAGCGATGAGCACCAACCGCACCGCCTTCGTCCAGAGCTGCGTCGATGCCATGAACGACCTCGGCGCGGACGGAATGGACGTCGACTTCGAATATTGCGTCACCGACCAACAGCACCGCGACTTCGCCGGCTTCATGGGCGCGCTGAAGGATGCCTTCATGGCCGAGGGCAAAGGCTGGGAGCTCTCCATGGCCGTAACGCCCAACTATCAGCGCCCCCGCAACGCCGCCCTGGCTACCATCGACTCCATCAACGTCATGGCCTATGACGGCCCCCTCAACTCCCCCTACTCCCGCATGAGCAGTTTCTTCCAGAACCTCCACAACATCGGCGTCCCAGACCGCCGCATCGTCATGGGCCAGGCCATCTATGGCGGCGGCGGGATCCAGCCCGGCTGGAACACCATCGTCGACCTGACGGACTACGCGGGTTACGACTGCGACATCGCCACCCGCAACGGCGACCGCCATACCTTCACCGGCCCCACCACCTATCGCGGCAAGGTGCGCCAGTGCCTGGAGTGGGACATCGGCGGCATCATGAGCTGGGGCTACTACTCCGATGTGGCGTGGAACCACCCGCAAAGCCTCGGCCGACACCAAGCCCAGGTCATCCGCCCCCGCACCGACTGGGACTGGCCCGAGCCGCCCTCGGTCGACGGCGTCCGCGAACTCTCCTCCGAGGGCCATTGGCACTGGTTCGCCGCTCACGCCAATGACGTTTCCCGCGCCCGCCTGACCGCCGACATCACCCTCACCCAAGACCCCCGCCCCATCCCCACCTTCACCGGCACCCTCGAGGGCGGCGGCCACACCCTCACCCTCCCCGCCGCCACCTGGATCGTCTCCTACGACGACGCGGCCCTCTTCCAGTCCTTCTCCGGCACCGTCAAAGACCTGACCATCGACTTCGCCGGGCGCGTCATCTCCCGCCGCGACCGCAAATTCGATGCCGGCTCCGGCTCGGGCAACAACGTTTGGCTCTCCGCCTCCGGTGCGGGCAAACCCGGCGGTTGCGCGGCCCTCCTGGCCGCCACCCTCTCCGCCCCCGCCGTGCTCGACGGCGTCCGCCTCCGTCTCCGCGCGGGCTCCGAAATCCGCGGCCAGCACGAGGTCGGCGCCCTGGTCGGCAGCCTGTGGGCCGGCGAAGGCACACTTTCCATCTCCTATTGCGTCATCGATGCCGCCGGTCTCGTCCAGGCCTACGGCTCGAACTCCCTCGGGAAGGACGTCACCATGAACGGCAACGGCGACGTCGGCCTCCTCGTCGGCCAATGCAACTGGAATTCCACCGCCCACCTCACCCTCACCGACAACACCGTCGCCATCCGCCCCGGCGCGGCCATCCGCAGCCGCTTGGGCACCCACCGCGCCGCCGGCGGGTGCATCGCCAATCTCGCCCTCGGCGTCTGCGACTCCCTCACCCTCTCCGGCCTCAACCTCTTCTGGTATGGCGGCACCGTCGAGGGCCCCGGCGGTTTCGCCACCCAGCCCTACGTCGGCAGCCGCAACCACGACTCCACCGCCGGCGCCCCCACCCTCGGCCCCCACGGCACCATCACCATCCTGAACGGCACCACCTTCCCGGACTCCAACCTCTGGCTGAACGAAGGCGCCGCCCCTCAGCCCCTCGACCTGCCCGCAGGCCTCTCCGACAAACTCCCCGCGCCCGAACCCGGCGTCACCACGCTCCGCTTCGCCACGGAAGACGACGCCGACCGCGCCCGTTTCTTCGATGGCCTGGAGATCACCACCTCCGACATCAGCGAGGACGGCTCCACCCAGACCCTCACCACCGCCAAGACCGACTTCGATGTCTCCGCGATGGGCTTCGACGCCGACGGACTCTGGGTCGAGGCCGCCCTCTCCCGCGGCACCTTCAACGCCGCCACCTCCCTACAGGCCATCCCCGTCACCCTCGATGGGACTGCCGCCCGTGCCGCCGCCATCCGCACCCTCTCCGAGGAGACCCCCACGCCGAACGTCCGCCGCCTCCGCCTCGACCTCGCCCAAAGCGGCACCCACCTCTTCCGCCTTCGCCCCACCTTCGCCCCCTAATCCTCTGCCCGTCCAGGGGAAGTTTTACCGCAAAGACGGTCTTGCGTGGAAACCCGGCGGGCTCCATCGCTCCCGTTGGTCGCGCCGCCCTTGGGATTTCCACGCTATCGCGCCCCTGAAGGGGCGCTCAAAGGGGAATTGGGAAGTTTAGAAGCTTGGATGCTTGGAAGTTTGGCTTTATTGGCGGGGCTTCGCCCCACACCCTGACTTCTTATCTCACGGCGCGAAACGGAGGGCGGCGGGCGCGGTCAGCGGCGAAGCCGCAGAGCGACCGACGGAGCCCGAAGCGGTTCGCGCCTCCCTTTGCGTCTTCGCGGTCCCAATTTTCCCCGGACACTACTGCCACACCCTCGCCTGTCGCCCCGCAGGGGCGTTCCGTTCTCCGTTCTCTGTTCTCCGGGGCGGCGCAAGCCGCCCCATCAGCTTTATGGTATACTTTTGCGGTTTCCAAAGGACAGATGCGATGGACAGACATTACGACCCGAAGGCAGTTGAGGCGAAATGGTATCCTTGGTGGGAGCAGCATGGCTGCTTCCATGATGACCCCGCGCGGGGTGGGAAGCCCTATTCCGTGGTGATCCCGCCGCCGAACGTGACAGGCATCCTGCATATGGGCCACGCGCTGAACCAGACCATCCAGGACGTCCTGGTGCGGTGGCACCGGATGTGCGGCGACAACGTCTGCTGGGTGCCGGGCACGGACCACGCGGGCATCGCCACGCAGAACGTGGTGGAGAAGGCCCTGCGCAAGGAGGGCAAGCGCCGTCAGGACCTCGGCCGCGAGGCCTTCATCGACCGCGTGTGGGAGTGGAAGAAGCAGTACGGCGGCACCATCGTCCACCAGCAACGCATGCTCGGCAACTCGACCGACTGGCAGCGCGAGCGCTTCACCATGGATGAAGGCCTCTCCGCCGCCGTGGCGAAGGTCTTCTGCGACCTCTATGACGAGGGGCTGATCTATCGCGGCAACTACATCGTGAACTGGTGTCCGCGTTGCGGCACGGCGCTCGCCGACGACGAGGTGGAGCACGAGCCGAACGACGGCAATCTGTGGTATGTGCGCTATCCCGTGGCAGGGAGCGAGGGCGAGTTCGTCACCGTCGCCACCACCCGTCCCGAGACCCTCCCCGGCGACACGGCGGTGGCCGTGAACCCCTCGGACGAACGTTACGCCCACCTCAAGGGCAAGTCCGTCATCCTGCCGCTGGTGGGCAAGGAAATCCCCGTCGTCTTCGATGACTACGTGGAGAAGGAGTTCGGCACGGGCGTGGTGAAGATCACCCCCGCGCACGACGCCAACGACTTCGCCGTCGGCCAGCGCCACAACCTGCCGCAGGTGGACGTGATGAACGACGATGGCACGATGAACGCCCTCTCGGGTTACGAGGGGATGGACCGCTTTGAGTGCCGCAAGGCCATCGTGGCCGACCTGGAGAAGGGCGGCTTCCTCGTCAAGGTGGAGCCCTACCAGAATCAGGTGGGCCACTGCTACCGTTGCCACACGGTGGTGGACAGCCGTCTCTCCAAGCAGTGGTTCGTCCGCATGAAGCCCCTCGCCCAGCCCGCCATCGAGGCCGTGCGCAAGGGCGAGATCGTCATCCAGCCCAAGCGCTGGGAGAGCGTCTTCTTCAACTGGATGGAGAACATCCGCGACTGGTGTATCAGCCGCCAAATCTGGTGGGGCCACCGCATCCCCGTCTACACCTGCCGTGACTGCAAGCACGAGTGGGCCGCCCCCGCCAAGCCCACCGTCTGCCCCAAGTGCGGCGGCGCGGCCATCGACCAGGACCCCGACGTGTTGGACACGTGGTTCTCCTCCTGGCTCTGGCCCTTCTCCACCTTCGGCTGGCCCAAGCAGACCCAGGACCTCGCCTTCTACTATCCCACCTGCGACCTCATCACCGGCGCCGACATCCTCTTCTTCTGGGTGGCGCGCATGATGATGGCCGGCTTCCACTTCATGGGCAAGGCCCCCTTCAAGAACGTCATCCTCCACGGCATCGTCCGCGACGCCCAGGGCCGCAAGATGTCCAAGTCCCTCGGCAACTCCCTGGACCCGCTCGAGATCATCGGCCAATACTCCGCCGATGCCCTCCGCTTCTCCCTCGCCCTCATCACCTCCATGGAGACCGACACCAAGGTGGACATGGGCAAGTTCGAGATCGGCCGCAACTTCGGCACCAAGCTCTGGAACGCCGCGCGCTTCCTCCAGATGAACGCCGAAAAGCTCCCCGGCTTCTCCTTCGCCGACCACGCCGGCGGCACCCTCGACCTCGACCCCGCCCTCCTGCGCGACGACGACCGCCACCTGCTGCTCAAGGCCCACCACACCTGCGCCGACCTCAACGCCGCACTCGCCAAATACCGCATCCAGGACGGCGCCCTCGCCATCTACGACTTCGCCTGGACCGACTTCTGCGACTGGTACCTCGAGTACGCCAAGGCCGACCTCAACGCCCCCGATGAGGCCCGCCGCCGCCAGGTGCTCGCCATCCTCGCCGATGTCTACGGGCAGATCCTCCGTCTCCTCCACCCCTACATGCCCTTCGTCACCGAAGAGCTCTGGCACCAACTCGGCTACTGCGCCGAGGGCGAGACCATCATGCGCGCCCCCTATCCCACCGGTTACGCGCCCGACCGCCTCGCCGCCTGGGGCCTCACCGAAGACGTCCTCACCTACGTCGAGACCAAGCGCGACCTCATCACCGGCATCCGCGCCCTCCGCGCCGAGGCCGGCCTCGCCCCCGCCCTCAACGTCCGCCTCCTCCTCCACCCCGCCACCGACGACCTCCGCGAACGCCTCTCCCGCGACGCCGACTCCATCAAGACCGCCGTCCGCGCCGAGGCCCTCGACTTCGTCGCCGCCGCCCCCGAGGCCCCCATGCCTTCCAAGCTCCTCAAGGCCGGCGTCGTCTACCTCCCCCTCGATGGACTCGTCGACACCAAGGCCGAGGCCGAGAAGCTCGACAAGGAGATCGCCAAGCTCCAAGGCTTCCTCAACGGCGTCAACGCCAAGCTCAACAACGAAGCCTTCGTCTCCAAGGCCCCCGCGCCCATCATCCAAAACCAGCGCGACCGCAAGGCCGAGCTCGAGGCCCAAATCGCCACCCTCACCGCCCGCCGCGCCGCCCTCTAAGGCGGCCGGCCGGTGGCCGAGCGACACAAACACACGAAAGAGGTCCCCTCATGAAGCGACTGCTCCTGCCCTGCCTCCTCGTAGCCCTCCTCTCCGGCTGCCGTTATTACACCATCGACAGCAACCCCCAAGGCCTCCGCGTCGTCATCAACGACATCGAGCACGGCGTGACACCCATTGAATACTGCACTAGGGCCAATTTCTTCTATTTTACTGTAGAAGTCTACCCGCCAAACCAACGCCAGTGGGATGCCTACGAACAGGAGAAACAGGTCATTGTCTCCACTTTTATAGATGGAAAACAACACAAGTTCATAAATCCTAGCGATGCCCCCTCCGGCACCATCCTCTTTGACTTCGTCACCAAGGAATATCCCATCCCCACGACTCAAGAAGAACGTGAACGCGTCATCAATTTAATAGAGCGCGATGGCGATCATCTCCGCCACCTCCAATCCAAATAATCCCCCTACACCTCCCCGACTGACCGAGTCCAAGTTCCCACAAAGACATAGGCGCTCCGCCGGAGCGCCCGGCTGATTGGTTGCTTGGAAAGCAACGCGGTAGGACCAATAGGACCTATAGGACAACTAAGACGGCGCACGCCGGCACGCCCCAGTGTCGCCTTCCTTTGTGCCCTTTGTGATGAGCACTCCTCTCTGTGTCTCCTCCCGCAAAGTGTAATAATAACGCAATAGAATCCGCCAAAAGTGTAACAATAACGCAATAGAACAAGAAACACCCCTCAAAGCCGACAACCGCAAGCCCTCCAGACACCCCCTTAACGCAATGGAAATCCAGAAAAGTGTAACAATAACGCAATAGACTCAAACGGCGCGAAGACGATGGGCGGGAGGGAGCGATTAGCGGGCGTTCAGCCCGCAAAGCGACCGGCGTTAGCCCATCTGGCTTCGCGCGCATTGGCGTTTTGGCGAAAAATTGCTATCTGCCGATTTCCCCACGCTAGCCGTCTTCTATACCTTATATTATAGAGAAGGGGATTGCACCACCCCCAAAAGGGCCCTTTCTGGACCCCTAAGGGTTTCGACCCCGACCACTATAGGGTCTCACCTCCGACCACTATAGTGGTTGACCTCGGACCACTATAGGGTCTCAGAAAGGCCCCTTTAGCCCCCCGTCAGACGCACCCCGACTTGCCGATAATACTCGGTGAAGTTCCCCGTAAAGGTGACAACGCGAACACCCATTCCTAGACTGCAGGGTGTAGGCCGGGCCATGCAGGCTGAAACCTCACCTAACGCCCAGACGTAGTTCTGCAGGTGGCGCAACCCTGCTGATTGAACCGAAATCGTAGTTTCATTGGCATCGCTCATTCACCCCACGCGTGCTCACGTATATCAGATTTGTACCATAAGTTCAGAGCCATTAACACTTCCTTCAGCGAAACGCAATCACGGTTCGTTATCCATACACGATTACTTCCATTTTCAAAAAATTGTCATGTTTTCTCCGTTTGAACGTATAGCGTAATAAACCTTGTTATAGCCAAGCGGTTTTGGCTAGCAAATGTGAACACAATAATGGAAGGAGCTTATTATGGGAGCAGGTACAGGCGCAATGGCTGGTGCAAGTATTGGTGCCGCACTTGGAGGTCCTGCAGGTGCTGTAGCAGGTGGTCTAATTGGCGCCTTTGTTGGATTGTTTTCTTCTGATGACGACACGGAGAAGACGATGTTGTTCACCAGCAAGGGGGTGGTTTTCCCTCGGCTGGGAATAAGTCTGCCGTGGGGAATGGTAATCGATGCTGACAGAGATACGGAACGCGCATTTGCGAAAATCTGTTTTCGTGGCGGAGTCGTTATATCTGTCACAGATGGGAATTGGCGTATTGCGAGCAACGAGGATAAAGACCGCGTCATTGAACTGTTGTGTTGTGCATCAGAACAGGAATGCTTCAACGCAAAAAAGTTCATTAAAGAGGTAACCAAAGCAAGAAATCCTAGTGAGATTGTACAGCAGGCATGTGAAGACTACGCGTTTGCGATTAATCTATTCAGAAAGCTCAAGGAGGACAAGACTATTAATTGCCCATCCTATTGCCCTGCGGACGCATACAACGATTTCATAAAAGCTTGCCAAAAATTACCGAATTATGATGCAGTTATTGATTCGACATTGCGAGAGGATATGAAGGAGTCCGCTCGTTTTTGGGCAAATGAGCTGCCGTCGAGGAAAAAAGCGAATGACGATGACAGAAGCCTCTTCTCTAGCCTAATGTTATATGCCATGAAGGAGCCGACAACCCCAACAGAGAGGTTGTCGAGATATGATTTATGTCTCAATCTACGGTCTCAAGACGACCCACACTATTCCGAACGGAAGCTCCTGGAAAAGCGGTTAAAACTCTTGGAAGACCTTGGCAGTTCCTCTTTCGTGCCAGCACGAGAATTGATTGTTTGCCAAGAGCTTTCGTGCAGTGTCCCGCGCGAATGCGGGAAAACGGTGTCTGGGGTGGCGGTCCTGTTGGCGCAAGATATCAAGATGTACAACGCTCAACAGAAATCTCCTGCGATGCGGCTTATTTTCGAACCAGGACATCCGCGTAATGAAGTCACCTATGTGCAGCATCCACTTCGTCCAAATGTCTATTATGATGTGGATGCCTTCCATGCTAACATGTTGGAAAGCAAACACAGCGAACTGAAGTATCTCTTGAAAAACCTTGGCGCGAAACATGTTCGTCTCAGTGTGGTCAACTCCGTTACGGAGAATAAGACCACAAGCCACAAATTCGATATCTCCGCGAACGGTAAGTTGAAGATTGCCTCTGCAAACGGTCACGTAAACGATCAGGCAACCTGCGGAATCGATTCCTCTCTTTATCAGAAGCTCTCCGAGAATGCAGAGTTCTCTGGCCGTGTGACACCCCACATCCCCAAAGATCTTATCTTCTACCCCCATGAGGAGCAGTGGCGACGCATGGCGCAGACCGCGTTGGAACAGGGGTATCTTCGGACACACGTCAAATTGGAGTATCGCAAGGATTACGCCATCTCTCAGCGCCATCTGACCGAGGTAGAAGCCAAGCTGAGGATTCTTATTCCCTCCTTCGACTTACATATCAAGGCCGACTTCGCCGAAAGAATCAAGCGAATGACTGAAACAATCTGGGATTACGAGGTTGACTGGCAGAGTGTAAGTAAAATCGCCCAATTTTTTAACTGGCTACGGAGAACGCTCCACATAGGCGCCTCTGATTCTGGAGTAAGAAAGGACCAGAATAATTAACTCGGCGATTGTAAAGTCGAAGAGCCGTTGAAGAGGCCTTTGACAAATAATGCACTTGAGGAGCGTGTGTATTCATTTTCACGCTTCCTCAAATCCACATCCAAGTCACAAGGGAGACTTCATGTGGACTTTCAGAGAAGATTCTGGAAAATGGCATCACCTCAACAGGATATAAAATCCCGCTGGGATGATGCCTAATGAACGGTTCGCAATAAGCAAGAGGCAGAGAAGAGCTAAACACAATCGCGTGGCGGCGATACGCGTTTCGTCAAATGATTTGTCCTTTTTTGCCACAAGAAAGGAGTAGCTGCAAGAGTGGATTGGTGCGTGAGGATGTGGGCTTTGTGCCTACGCAGAATATCGCAAGCGTTCAGAATAAACGACCATCGCCGGGCGGGAGGTCGCCGCGATACAGAATGGTTTCGTTGAGGTACTCAATACATCGCTCTTTTGCCATTAGATTATTTCGGTGTAGAGCAGTTCAACGCGCTTTTCCCAATAGCGTAGGTCCCCTCTCAGACCCGATGATGAAGCCTGGGCGTTTCGCGCCAATAATAGCGTCTTTGCGGTTCTTCCTCTTTCCCCAGGTACTCCTGGAGTGTCACGAGGAAATGAGCCAATCGTGGGCGGGAACGATGTGGATGGGGAAACCGCCGAAGGTGAGGTCTTCGCGTTCGTGGTGGGTGACGACCCAAATGTCTGAGCAACCGAGGGCTTTCGCGGCGGCGACGGCACCGCGCAGTTCCCGAACTTTGGTTTTGGAGGATTCGAGGGTGTAGGCGACTTGCACGACGGTGAGAGGGGTGCGGCCGTGACAGACGACAAAATCGGCCTCGTTGCGCGGGTCTTGGTAGTAGTAGACGTCGTCGCCTTTGGGACGAGCGCGGCGCAGGAGTTCCAAGAGAACGGTGGTTTCGAGGCGCCATCCGAGGTTTTCGCCGGCGAAGACGTCCCGTCGGTTGTCCATGAGGCTGACATCGACGGGGTAGACTTTCTCCCCGCGCAGGCGCAGGTGGCTTTTTGGGGACCACCGGCGGATACCTTGCAGAAGATAGGCCTGTTTGAGATAAAAGACGTAGGAGGCGAGGGTGTTGGGGGAACAACTCAGCGCAAGGCGGTCACGGATGGTGGTATAGTTGAGGACGGTGGGCGCAATGTCAAGCAGATAGTGCGCCAGGGTACGGAAGGGGGTGGCGTGACGGAGGTTGTAGCGTTGGCGAATGTCGCGCTCCAAGATGGCGTTTGTCAGGGTCTCCACATATTTGGAGGCATCCGGCGCGTTGGGGCGAGCAAGAGAGGGGAAGGCTCCATCGCGCAGATAGTCGTCCAACGCGGCACGGCGGGCGCCAACGGCCCACGTGGTGGGACTTTGTGCGTCGACCTTGCGCGCTACGCAGTATTCGCCAAAAGAAAAGGGGAAGAGTTCGATGGGGTTATAGCGTCCGGTGAGGTGGGTGGCTAATTCGCCGCTCAACAACTTGGCGTTGGAGCCGGTGACTAGCAACCGAAGTCCACGCCGGAGGAGGCGGTTGACGAAGAGGTACCACTCCGGGATGTTCTGGATTTCATCCAAGAAGAGGCATTGGAAATCGCCATACAGTTTATAGAGGATTTCGAGCATGACATTGAGGTCTTGCCCTGTGGCCTCTGCCAAGCGTTCATCATCGAAATCCACATAAGCGAAAGTCAGCCCACTTTTGCGCAAGACGGAATGACACAGAGTCGATTTACCGCTTCTGCGTACGCCGATCACCACTTGGGCGAGGTCGCTGTCCAACCGTACCAGTTGTTCCTCCGTACGGGGAACAATGTTGGCCTCCGACCATCCACGGATTTCCTCGCGCTGCTCGGCAAGTACCTGTTCCAACTCCGTCCGCGTCATACTGCCACGTCCTCCTTTTGCCGTTTATCTTACCATAAATGAGATGCCTTCCGCGATATTTTTGAGAATCTATTGCGTTATTGTTACACTTTTCGAGAAATCCATTGCGTTAAGTGGGTGGCTAGAGGGGTTGGTATTGTAGGGCTCAAGGGGTGTTCCTCGTGCTATTGCGTTATTATTACACTTTTGACGAATTCTATTGCGTTATTATTACACTTTGAAGGAAGGGTAGCAAAGCTACCTCGGAAAACGGAGAACGGAGCGACAACTGTGCGATAGGCGAAACCCAAGCAAAACTTCCAAGCATCCAACCACCCAAACGCTCCCCGGACAGTATTGTGTGTTCCAAATGACAGGTCTGGAAGAATGGGTATTCACATGGGAATAAAGATGTTGCCTTTGATTTAGGAGGGGCAAATGACAGGTCTTTGGCAAGGGTGAAAGTATAATCACTAGCCTCTTAGCTACTAAGCTTCAAGTTGAATTGTTCTTGGACAAGAGAGCGGGTGCACTCACCAACCTCTAAGCCATACTGTCCGAAGAAGATTGGGAATCGCAAAGGTGCTGGGGTGATTAAGAGAAACATTCCGGCAGACGCTGCGGTAGGATGAGTAAAACCAATAGAGCGGCAAGGAACCCAAATCCTAACCCTCACTGGCAGTCCTGCGTGCGGTAGCACGCCCCAAATCTGCCTAAATCTGCGAAATCTGCGGTTCCTATGCCTCTCACCCACCCTAGGTCGATTTACGCGAGGCCGGCGGAGGCGAGGCGGGCGTGAAGGCGGCCATATTCGGCACGGCGGCCACGGGCGGTTTCGATGGATTCCAGACGGGTGCGGGCCTTGTCGAGCCAGCGGCGGCCTTCGGCGGTGTAGGCTTCGGCGGTGCGGGCGGCGGCGGTGTAGAGCAGGGTGTAGTATTGCTTGACGGCGAGGTCGAGGCGTTCCTGCTTCTCATAGACGCGGCCAATCTGGTAGGCGTACATGGCGGCGGCATCGGGGTCTTGCTCGGGGTCGAGCCGGTCGAGAGCGGCGCGATAGTGCGCGTAAGCGAGTTCGTACCGGGCGGGGTCATTGGTGGCGGTGATGCGAAGGCAGTCGCCCAGACGTCCATGGGCCTCGCCGACCCAGGGGGCTTCCGGGGAGTGGCGGATGAGGCGGGTGAGGAGCTCCGCGGCCTCGCCGAAACGGGCGAGCTCAATAAGGGCCTCGGCCTGGAGAAAGCGGGCGTCGGGGAGGATTTTGGCCTGAGGCGCGGTCTCGGCAAGGGTGGCGACCAGCTCGATGGCGTGGGCGTAGTCGCCGGCTTGATAGGCGGCACGGGCGGCCAGGAAGCGTGCGTTGGGAACGCGCGAGTCCTTGGGCCAACGATCGGCAAAGGTCTGGAAGCCCTTGGCGGCGGCTTCATATTCCCCTCGATTGAAGTCGCTCTTGGCAAGCCAGAGAATCATGTCCGGCACGCGGGGAGAATCGGGGTAGTCGGTGAGGTAGGTCTGAGCGAGGGTACGCGCCTGGTCATCTTCGCCGAGGTCATAGTGGCAAAGGACGAGGAAGAAGCGCGCCTCGGCTGCGATAGCGGAATCCTCGGCGCCCTCAAGAGCGGCGAAGTCGTCACGCGCACGCTCCAGTTGGAAGCGATCGCCAGTAGACAGGGCGAGGGCGTGATAGGCCCGGCCTCGGCCCAGGCGAATGGCCGCCTGATGGGCAGACTTGCGGGCGCGGGGCAGGAAGCGGGTGAACTCGGCGATGGCGGCATCGTAGCGGCCCTCTTTGGAGAAGAGCGCGGCGAGGCGGACGGCAGCGGTGTAGGCATCGTCCTCGGAGGCCTGGGGGTCGTCGCGCGTGACGGCGTAGGCCTGGCGGGCAGCTTCGTAGTCGCCATTGGCTTCGAGGGCACGGGCCAGGCGCAACGAGATGGCGGCATCAGGGGAGGCTTTGAGAAGTTCTTGGCAGAGGGTCTCGGCGCGGGGATAACGCTTGGCGGCGAGGGCGGCCTCGACGGCCTCAACCTGCAGTTCACGACGGAGGGTGTCAGTATCGGCGAGCTCGATGGCCTCGGTGAGCGAGGCAAGCGCCTCGTCGGGGCGACCAACGGCCAACAGCGCGCGGCCACGACCACGACGAACCCGAATCCGCAGGTCGGGGACGTCGTAAGCGGAAATCCAGCGGTCATAAGCGGCGAGGGACTCCTCGTTGCGACCCTGGGTGGCGAGCGTCTCGGCGATATAGAGCAGGAGCGCGGGCGCATCCTCGGCGGAGGGATCCAGGCGCACGGCTTGGTCGAGGGCTTCCAAACCTTCCTTGACGGATGCGGCATCCGGGCGGGCACAGAGCAACGTGCCGAGGGTGGAGAGCGCACGCCGGCGGAGGTCGAGGCGACGAGCGACGTCGGCGGCCTTGCGAGCATAGGCGATGGCTTGCTCGGGCTTATCGGCGAGGGCAGAAGCGGCCAGGGCCAGACGCGCCTCGACGGAGGAGCTGAGGTCCTGGGCGGACAACAGCTTGTCGAGTTGAGCCAAGGCCTCGGAGCGGTCTTCGGCACCGGCATAAGCCTCCGGCAGGGCGAGCGCGCAATCGAGCCAAACATCGCCCTTGTCGGCCTCTGCGGCGGCGGCGAGCAGGGCGGCGCGGGACTGCGCATTGGGGAAGCGTTCGACCCAGGCGAGGGCGTTTTCGGCACGCGTGCGGGAGTCGGCGCCCTTGGCGGCATTGACGGCGGAGAAGCGGGCGGAGGCCTGGAGCGTACGGCCCAGTTCGAGGTCGGCGCGCAGCGCCTGGCGGAGGGCGGCGACGCCCCACTCGGTGTCAGTGGAGGGGCGGGCGGCATCGAAGAGCCGTTGGGTGGCGGCGAAGTCACGGCGGCCGTTGTGAGCGGCGAGGGTGAAGACGAGGCGGCGCTCAGCAGGAAGCTCGGGGCATTCGTCGATACGCTTGAGGGCAGTTTCCCAGTCGCCCTTGGCGAGGTCGGCACGAATGAGAATCTCGGTGGCGCGGGCACGTTCCTCCGGGGTGAGACCGAGTTTGTTGAGGAGGTCTCGGGCAGTGCGCTCGGCAATGTTCAGGTTACCATCGTCAAGGGCCATGCCGGCGGCAGGAAGGAGATTATCGCCGACGGATTGGGCACGCAGGGGCGCAAGCGGCAAAAGAAAGAGAAGGAGGAGCACCGCGGCGCGTCCACCAAGTGGGCGGCGGAAGCTGCGGAACAAGAGCCAGGCGGCCAGGCAAAGGACGAAGGTGGCACAAGGTGCACCAAAGGTCAATTCGCCAAAGCGCAGGTAAGGGCCAGCAAAGGGACGCTCAGTGAGCGGGAGGTAAACCGGGGCGACAATGGCCTCGGCTCCCGGATAGAGCGAGGCGAGGTCCTCGATGACGCGCCCGACGGCATCGTAAGCGACGTTGGTGCCGCCATTGGAGGAGCGGGCCATGGGAACGCCGGTCTCGATGCAGCGCAACGCGGCCTGGTGGGCATGCTGGGCGGGCTCGGCGGATCCGGCGTACCAAGCGTCGTTGCTCATGTTGAGAAGAAGGCGCGCGCCATCGTTGACGGACTCGCGGGCGACGGAGGCGACGGTATCCTCGAAGCAAATGAGCGGACCGACGGTCAAACCAGAGGGCAAGGTGAGGACGGTGACCTCACGGCCGGGGACGTTGCTGAGGCCGGTGGGTGCAAAGCGCTGAAGCCAAGGGAAGGTCTTATCGAAGGGGATGTATTCGCCGAAGGGGACGAGATGGCGTTTGCCGTAGACCTGGGTGAGACCCTGGTCGGTGAAGAGGAGGGCGGCGTTGTACCACCCCTCCTCAGGGGCACGATGGAGACCGCCGAGCAGAAGGGGCACGTCGGCATCGTCGGCAAGGCGAGTGAGCGCAGTCTTGGCGCCGACAGCGTCGGGGAAGGCGTACTCGAAAACGGCGCTCTCAGGCCAAAGCCAAAGATCGATGTTAAGACCGGCCATGTCCAGGGCCCGTTTATAGGTGATAGGTTGCCACAGCGGGGAACTCCTGTCACCAGAGAAAACGCTAGGAACATCGGTTGCCTCGGCGATGATTGAGGCGCGCGGTGCCCCCTGGATGAGGGCGTTGTAGTCGGCAATACGATGGGTACCCCAAAGGAAGGCGACAAGCAGAAGGGTCAGCGGCAGGATGGACTCCGCCGAAAGCAGGGCCCGACCGCGGAAGTCATCCGGCCCGGTGTGAGTGACGGAGAACCAGATGCGTTCGCACAGCGTGGCGATGGCGCCATTGACGGAGACAACAAGGGCTGAGGCGAGGGCTGCGCCGCCGAGCGCGGCAACCTGCGCAATGGGCAACCAAGCCGGCGTGGCCAAGGCCAGACCCAGCGGATTCCACGCAAAGCCGGTGAAGAGATTGGAGCGCAAGCATTCCAGACCTGCCCACAACGCGGGTTCTAGCACGACGGCCAGAGCAATACGCCAAGGTCCCGGCGCAGAGGAGAGGCGTCTGCGAAGTGCCGCCGCCAAACCCGCAAAGACCGCGACAAAGACGGCCAAGACGGCGCTGAGCCCAAGCATGGCGGGGATGACAAGATACCAAGGGCCATCGTTGTCGGTCAGCGCGAGCATCCACCAGAGTTGCCCCACCCACGAGACAAGGCCGACCAGCCCGCCCAACCAAAAGGCTCGGCGCACAGAGACATGACGCACCAACAACAGGAGCGGGACCAGTGCAAACCAAATGTTGCCCGACTGTCCAATGGGCGGCCACAAAGAAATAATCAAGGCGGCGGAAAAGAGCGCGGCGGCAAGTTGCAGGAGAGTCTTCTTCATGGCGAGGTCCTCTCGGCAAGCGTGAGGGTGGTGTGGCCTTGGCCGAAATCAGGAAACTCGGCCAAGGTGCGTCCGTAGGCGGCACGGAGCGCGGCCAAGCGTTCCATACGGTCAGGCGCGGGGGTCAAATCAGGGAAATGAAGTGCATAGGTGTAGCCGCTCCAGGCGGCCAGGGGCGTTGCGGCGGAATCGAGCACCTGCGGTTTGGAGAAGGGCCCCATCTCCAAGCCGCGCGGGACGTCAAGCCCGGCTTCGACGGCGAGATAAGTGTCTTGCGTCCAAATGACGTCCGTACCCAGGCGGTCGGCGGCGGCACGGGCCTCGGCGGCGGCACGACGCAAACGAAAGAGGTCTGGCTCGGTCTTCAAGCGGGGCCAAAAGCGATCCTGTCCCATCGAGACCCAGGTCTCGGCGAGAGGAGAACCGCAAACCGAGACAGCAAGCGCCGCAGGGACGAGCGCCTTGGCAAAGGCCGTACGCAGACTATCGAAGGGGAGACGCGCGAAAGCGACCGCCGCAACCATCGCCAACGGCACAAGGACAGGAACCAGATAGTCATCGTAAGGCACAGGGGCAAGTAGGTGAACCGCCCCCAAGGCCACGGCACAAAGAAGCCACAACCGAGGCAATGGCGCGGTCTCACGCGGCGGAATACGCAGACTCGGCTTGCCCGTGAGCGCCAACCAAGCAAGCAAAGCGCACGCCACCGTCAACAGCGGATTGAACCGAATCACCCGCGCCAAGCACCCCAGAACACCGAGCACACCCATCGGCGCGCGCGCCGCATGGAAGGCCTGCGCCTCAAAGAAAGTGTCCGGCCAAAGCGTCAGCCAGGGGCCAAAGACAAGGGCCACCCCTGCGGCCCCACCGACGCCGAACCACACCCACGCGGTCCGGCCGGCCCAGTCGCGGTGGGCAAGCAACCACAGTCCAACCACCGGCAGCAGAATCCCCATCGAGAGGCGTGTCCCGGCCAGAAGCGCCAGAATCACACCGGCAACAAGTGGACGCCACGCTCGTCCACCGTCAATCAGTCGCAATGCCACCGCCAGCCCCAACGCACAGAGCGCATAGGCCTTCGGGATGCACGTGAAGTAGGTGAACCACAGCGAGAGCCCCAGAAAAGCCCAGAGCGCCAGACGCGCCGTCCAACGCTCATCTTCCCGGCGCAGACAAGAGGCCGCCGTTCCACCTGCCACGACAATCGCGGCAAGCCCCAACACCGCCGTAAAGAGACGTCCGCCCAGCACCCCAAAGGGAGACCACAACCACCCAAAGAGCGCATACACCAAAGGCATCACCGGCCCCTGCGTGAAGAAGAAGTCTCGGTGCGGAAAATCACCTGCCATCACATGACGTGCGGCAAGCAAATACCACCCTTCGTCTTGGTTCAGAGCGCCGAGCAAGGCGTTGGCCAGGAAACAAAGCGCCGCAAGAATTATGGCCGCCAGGCACCATCCACGCAACGCACGGGAGGCCTCCTCACCGCCCATAAGGCTCCCCCTTGGCATTCGCCCAGAACTGCCCACACCTGAAACGCGTCACGCGCCACAGATAATTGGGGAGGTCCGGCAATGTCTCCTTGGCAATCAGCCAAATGTTTCCGGCAGAATAATCACGCCGCGGGTGCCCCGCATAATGGTGCATGGAAGGATGACGGATCAACTCCGGTCGCCGCGGCCAATACCACAGGTTCTCGCCTAGGTAGAACGCCTCCGCGTGCATGAAGGAGCGCGGGTCGCGCAAGCGCTCCATGTCCTGCGGCGTCTGCCAGGCGATGTTGTCCACACCGCTCGCCGGCAGGATGGCTCGATAATAATTCTCAAAAACGTGCGGTGCGGGAATGTCCGCAGGCATCAACCGCCAAGCGGCCCGGCAACGGCCATCCGACTCATAGCGATCCTGCAACGAGAGCGCATAGACCCGCGGCGCCTCTTCCGCACGCATATTCTCCACCAACGAGAGCACATAGTTGGTCATCCCGACTGCCAAGACCAACTTGCCCAACGCAAAGAGATAAGACCCCGTGGCCAACGTGGCCGTCACCGACACCCCCAAGGCTCGCCCGACAATCGCCAACGAACGACCAATCATCGACCATAACCAGCCCGCAGATGTCACCACGCAGGTCAAAGGATAAAGCACGCGCCGCGCGAATCTCCCCCCGCACCGGCACGTTGTTCCCCGGTCATAGCCCCAATCCGCGAGCCACTGGCCGGAGCGCACCAACGTCCGCCCCACCTCGGCCGAACGGCTCACATTCACCGTCATCGCGTTAAACGCCACCAACACCGGGAACATCCAGAGTTGCGGCACATAACGCACATAACCCACCATCTTTGTGGGCACGCAGAACGATGTCAGCAAAATCGCGCCAATCAGCCACGGCGTTCCACAGCGCCGCGTCAGCAACAACATCACCAAGGTCAGGCACATCACGATGCGGAAACCCCGGCCCAAGCCATCCACCTGGTCCAAATGATAAACCGGCCGGAAAGGCTTGCGCCCCAACTTCCATTCGTAATAACGGTGCGCCAACCATTTCGAGAAATAGGCATTCACCACCCGGCCAAAATATCCCATCGCCCGGGCATCCTCGCTCACCAGACTGAAGTCCTTCGTCATCTGCGGAGGATTCTTGCGCTCCTCCTGATCCATCCAAGCGGCCCACGCCTCCGGGTCCTTCGCAAGATCCGGTGCGTTTTTCACTTCAGTCTTCTGCGGGGCAGGTCGAGCCTCGCCGCGCAACATCGCCTGCCAAGCGGCCTCCTGCTCCGCCCGGGCCTCCTTGAACTCCTGAGAGAACGAGTGCTCCGGATAGAACGGGCCTCCGTGATTCACCCAATTCGTGAGATAGGGCGACACCCCCGCCACCACCGCCGCCGTGAACCCCAGCGCGTTCGCCAAGATCCATTTCCAAAACATCCACGTCCGCCCATGGCGCACGGCCCCCCAAAGCAACGGCACCGTGAACAACACCCCGGACAACAACAGATTCACCACGCCGGTGAACTTCAAGTTGCAACCCAAAATCGGCGCCAACGCGATGTAAACCAACCAGGGCGTCCGCCCCGTCTTCCGATAGGCACACGCCGCCAACAGATAAATCATCAGCAACGCATAGAGCGAGCCATCCTGCGCGAACGCAAAGACACTCGCAGCGACCCCCGGCGAAAGCAACGTCAACGATGCAAAGAACCACCGCTTCCAGCGACCTCCGCCAAAGAGCAACGGCGTCACCCGCCACGACACCGCCCCCAGCACCACCGCCGTGAGCAGAATCAAGGTGTCGCCGGACTCCAGATTCCCCGTCAGCGCGGCCGTCACCGCGCCCCACACCCAGCCGCCCCGCGGCAAATACGCCACATGATACGAATTGAACATCGTCGGGTCTGCGCCCGTCGCCGCCAACATCGTCCCACGTGTTGCGTCAAAGACCGGATTCCACCCCTCCAAGAGAAGCCGCGACCCCATCAAATGATAAGCCTGTGCATCCCACCACGAGAAGAGCACGAACGCCTGGTCCACCAAAAAGACCGCCAGCGTCGCCAACACCAACCACCCCACGCGCTTGATGCCGTCACGCCAAGTCCCGCCGCCCACCAGCGCCAGGCCCGCTGCGCCCAAAAAGCCCAATATCCCCCACCACCCCGTCACCGGGATTCCCACCAAGAACCCCATCGTCGCGAAGAGCACTGTCAGCGTCGGGAAGGCCAACAAGGCGACCGGCAGCGAGAAAAGCCCCTTCTGCCGAACACGCCCCCAAAAACTTCCCATCTCGGGTACACGTGCCCCCGGCCGCCCACGGAGCAACCGTTTGGGACCCATGAATCTACGCAACAATCTACGTCTTCTGCCCATCACGCAAAAAGCCGCCCGCGCCTCCCGGCGGGGCGGCCAAAAGTACATTGTTTACTGTGCAAGCGGAGCCGCGAACTCAGGGAACAACGGGCTTGTCGCCTGCTGCACCTTCAGTTGCTCCGTGATCCACGTACGCAGGGCCTCCTGCTTACGTTGCACCAACAGGCCCTCGCGAATCTGCTCCGCGGTCGCCTGCGGCACCGGCACCACTAGCGCCAACACCGAGACCGTCGCCGGCTTGTCCTCGGTCTTCAACAGAATATGGCTCGCCTGCACCTTCCCGGCCGCATCGTCACGCTTGGTCACCTTCACGATATGCCAACCGAAAGGCGTCTTGAAGACCGGGCTCACCTCGCCCACCGGCAGGGTGAACGCTACATCCTCAAACTCCTTCACCATCATGCCGCGGCCGAACTCACCCAGATCGCCGCCGGCGCGCGCACCGCTCGGGCAATCGGAGAACTCCTTGGCCAAAGCTGCGAAATCCTCGCCCTTCACGATGCGCTCACGGATGCCTTCCAGCTTGGCCTTCTTGGCCTCGGCCTCAGCATCCGCCGTCGCGGCCGCACGGGCCGTCACCTTGAACATCGCCTGCGCGCCGCGCAGGTCAAGCACTGGCGTCGTCGCGCCGGGCTGGGCCGCCTGAATGGCCGCCACCGCCGCGGGCGGGAAGACCTGCCCCAGCGCGGTCTCCGGCACCTCCGTCATCGCGTCCTTGACCACGGAATTGGCCTTCACCAAATCCTCGAACGTCGCCGTGCCGTCGGCCACCTGCTTGGCATAACCGGCCATCGCGTCCTTGGCGAGCTTCGCCTCAGCGGCAATCTTCTCCTCCTCGGCCTTCACGGCCTCTTCGGAGACGGTCACGTCCTTCAGCACCACCTCGTCAAAGAGCTTCTTGGCCAGCATGCTCTGCTCAATCATCTGCTGCGCCCGCTCCTTACCGTAAGGCGCCTCCGCCAACAGTTGCTCAAGCGTCCGCCCCGTCTCCGCCTGCAACTCCTTCTTGAAGGCCTCGCGCGCCGCGTCGTCCACCTTCACGCCGGCGGCCGCGGCCGCGTTCGCGATCAGGTTCGACTCGATGAAATACTGCACCTGGTTCATCCGCACGTTCTGCTCAAACGCCTCGCGCATCTGGGCCGGGATGACCGTGCCGGTGCCCTTCTCATAGAGCGCGGACTCTTCGGCCACGAGTTGCTTCAGCTCGCCCCAGGTCAACGTCTTGTCGCCGACCTTGGCCACCACGTCCTCATCCTTCGGCGGCGGCGGCAAGGCCACCACGTCGCTCTCCACGCCCTTCGGCTGCGTATCCGCGTTCGCCGCAATCGCAAAGGAAGCCACGACCGCCAACAGCGCCACGGCAATTCCGCCAAACATCAAACGTTGCTTCATAATCAGTCCTCTGAAACGTTCGCAATTTCCTTCATAATACCACATTCCTCTCCGCAAACACAAACCCCGGCGGCTATGCAACCCAGGGCGTGCAGAAAAGAACACAATGCAACAAAAAGTCCGCCAACGCCCCCATCACATCCATCGCCCCGTAGGAGCGTTCTGTTCTCTGTTCTCTAGGGTGGCATCAGTCACCCGCCCTTCTCCGGGGCGGCGCAAGCCGTCCCTCCCCCACTGCCGAGGTGCGAAGGGTTTGGTACAATAAGCCCCATGGCTAAGGACCCAGATGGCTTGACACCGATGATGCGGCAGTACCGCCGCACCAAGGAAGAACTCGATGCGGACACCATCCTCTTCTTTAGGATGGGCGACTTCTACGAGATGTTCTTTGAGGACGCGCACCGCGCGGCCCCCATCCTCGGCGTGGCCATCACCAAGCGCGCGGGTGTGCCCATGTGCGGCGTGCCCTACCACGCGCTCGACAGCTACCTGGCCAAGGTCATCCGTGCCGGCCTCAAGGCCGCCGTCTGCGAGCAGGCCGAAGACCCCAAGACCGCCAAGGGCCTCGTCCGCCGCGAGATCACCCGCATTGTCTCCCCCGGCTCCCTCACCGAAGACGCCCTCCTCGACGCCGAAGCCTCGAACTACATCGCCGCCGTCTTCTCCGGCAAGGGCGCCTATGGCGTCGCCGCGCTCGAGCTCTCCACCGGCACCCTGGCCGTGGAGGACGCCCACGGCGAGGCCTCCCTTATCGAAGCGCTCCGCCGCATCGCCCCTAGCGAGACGCTGGTGGCCGATGACCAGCGCGACTTGCTCGCCCCCACCCTCCCCGCCTCTGTCTCCGGCCCCCTCACCGCCACCGACGCCTGGCGCTTCATGGCCGACCAAGCCACCGACACGCTCACCCACCAGTTCAACGTCCATTCGCTGGAGGGTTACTGCGGCCAAGGCCCCCTCCCACAATGGGTCCGCGCCGCCGGCGCACTCCTCAACTACGTCCGCCACGAGCTCCGCCGCGACCTCACCCACGTCCGCACCCTCGACGTCCGTCACTCCGGCGACTTCCTCGCGCTGGACGAATGCACCTGCCGTAACCTCGACCTCCTGCCCACCCCCGGCGGCCGCCCCGAGGCCGAGACCCTTCTCGGCGTCCTCGACGGCACCCGCACCCCCATGGGCAAGCGCCTCCTCCGCGCCTGGATTCGCTCGCCCCTCCACTCCCTGCCCGCCATCCACGCCCGTCAAGACGCTGTCGAAGACCTCCAGAGCGACCGCCGCCGACTCTCCGACCTCCGCGCCATTCTCGCAGAAACCCGCGACCTGGAGCGCGTGATGACCCGCCTCTCCGGCGGCTCCGGCAACGCCCGCGACCTCCGCGCCCTCGCCGACTCCCTCGCCCAGATTCCCAAACTCCGCGAACGTCTCGCCGGCTCCAAGGCCGAGCGCCTCACCCACCTCGCCGCCGAGCTCCGCGACCTCCCTGACCTCACCGCCGAGCTAGCCCGCGCCCTCGTCGATGATCCGCCCCTCACCATCCGCGAGGGCGGTATCATCCGCGAAGGCTACAACGCCGACCTCGACGCCTACCGCGAGGCCGCCCAAAACGGCCACGCCTGGATCGCCCGCTACCAAGCCGAGCAACAGGAAGCCACCGGCATCCGCACCCTCCGCGTCCGCCACAACAACGTCTTCGGCTTCTATATCGAGGTCAGCAAATCCCAGCTCGCCCTCGTCCCCCCCACCTACGAGCGCCGCCAGACCATCGTCAACGCCGAGCGCTACGTCACCCCCGAGCTCAAAGAATACGAAAGCCGCATCTACGGCGCCCAAGACAAAGGCAACGCCCTCGAGTACGAGCTCTTCCAAGCCCTCCGCGCCAAGGCCGTCGCCGAGCTCGCCCCCATCCAGGCCACCGCCGCCGCCGTCGCCGAGCTCGACATCCTCCAGGGCTTCGCCGACCGCGCCCTCGCCCTCGCCTACCGCCGCCCGATCGTCGACGACTCCCTCGACCTCATCATCCGCGAAGGCCGTCACCCCATCGTCGAGCTCCAGCCCGGCGCCGAACGTTTCGTCCCCAACGACGCCCACCTCAACGGCACCACCCGCCAATTCATCCTCATCACCGGCCCCAACATGGCCGGCAAATCCACCTACATCCGTCAGGTCGCCATCCTCGCCGTCATGGCGCACATCGGCTGCCCCGTCCCCGCCGAAGAGATGAAAATCGGCCTCGTCGACCGCGTCTTCACCCGCGTCGGCGCCGGCGACGACCTCGCCCGCGGCCGCTCCACCTTCATGGTCGAGATGCAGGAAACCGCCAACATCCTCAACAACGCCACCCCTCGTTCCCTCATCGTCCTTGACGAGATCGGCCGCGGCACCTCCACCTTCGACGGCATCTCCATCGCCTGGGCCGTCGTCGAATACCTCCACAACACCCCCCAGCGCAAAGCCCGCACCCTCTTCGCCACTCACTACCACGAGCTCACCGACCTCGCCGCCGCCCTCCCCGGCGTCAAGAACTACACCGTCCAAGTCCGCGAGCAAGGCGACTCCATCGTCTTCCTCCGCCGCATCGTCCCCGGCGCCGCCGACAAAAGCTACGGCATCCACGTCGCCCGCCTCGCCGGCCTCCCCGCCCCCGTCGTCGACCGCGCCAACGTTATCCTTTCCGGCCTCGAGGGCCAAAAGGCCCCCACCCCCGAGCTCCCCAAGCGCCGCCGCACCCCCACCCCCACCGACGACGACCTCCAACTCTCCCTCTTCTGACCCCCCTCCCTTTCCGGGGAAAACCACAAAACGCGACTTGGCCATTTGACAGCCATGCCGATTTGTGCGATAGTGTTGGTGACAGGGTTAGAGGAAGTCCCGCAATGTGGGTGTGCCTCCATATCCAGTGCCGCCAAATTGCTGAGCGGCACATTTTATTTTGTCCGTTTGGGAAGCTCTCGTTTTAAGTGGCCGTAATACTCGGGAGTCAAGGCTTCGCTGCGGCGGTGTACAACCGAGGCCTCCCCCAAACGGATTCTTTTCATCGTCCCCCATAAAGGCCCATGCTGAGACCCTATAAGGGTCCGAGGTCAACCACTATAAGGGTTCGGTGCGAGACCCTATAGTGGTCCGAGGTCAACCACTATAGTGGTCCAGGTCGAGACCCTATAGGGTCTGTGGAGGCACCTTGTGCCTTCTAGCCACTTCCCATTGCGGTTTTCCACACTACGACTAGACAAAAAAAGGAAGGACCCCGGGTGGGGTCCTTCCTTTTGGTTGGTTGCCGGCTTACTTGGCCTTGGCGGTCTTGGCGGCATTGTTGCGGGCCTTGACGCGCTTGATGTAGGAGGCGCGGCGGGCACGCTTGGCACGCTTACGGAGTTGCTGACCCATGGTGGTGTCCTTTCCGGTGTTCAGGGTTGTGGCTTAGGCCATGCCGAGCTGGTAGCGCACGAAGCGCTTCACGGTGATGGTGTCGCCGGTGGTCTTCTCGGCAGCCTTCACAATGTCGGTGACGGACATCTTGGGCTCCTTGACGAAGGGCTGGTCGATGAGGCAGACCTCGGCGAAGTGCTTCTTGAGCTTGCCGCGGAGGATGCCTTCGATGATGTTGGCGGGCTTGCCTTCGACCTGGGCGCGGTAGACTTCCTTCTCGCTCTCGATTTCCTCGGCGGGGACTTCGGTCTCGTTGAGGTAGCGGGGAGCGGCGGCGGCGGCCTGGAGGCAGAGGTCGTGGACGAGGGTCTTGAAGGCCTCGTTCTGAACGGTCTCGGGCTTGGTGCAACCGACCTCGACGAGGACGCCGACCTTGCCGCCCATGTGGATGTAGGCCTCGACGAGGCCGGTGCCGGTGAGCGGCATGTAGGCGGCGCGGCGGATCTTGACGTTCTCGCCGGTGGCGGCGACGACCTCGGTGAGGCCCTGCGCGTGGGTATTGACCAGGTCGGTGTCGCCCTTGGCGGCGGCCTCGGCGAGGACCTTGGCGAAGTCGAGAAACTTGTCGGTCTTGGCGACGAAGTCGGTCTCGCAGTTGAGCTCGATCATGCCGTAGGCGCCGTTCTCGCCGGCGGCGGCGGTGATGATGCCCTGCTTGGACTCGCGGTCGGCGCGCTTGACCTGGAGGGCCAGCCCCTTCTCGCGAAGGATCTTGATGGCCTCTTCCATGTTGCCGTCCGTCTCTTGGAGGGCGCGCTTGCAGTCCATCATGCCGACGTTGGTGGCGGCACGAAGGTCGTTAATCATCTGAATGGTGATGTTAGCCATGGTGGGATTCCTTTCGGTTTCCGCGTTACTCGGCGGCAGGGGTCTCGGCGGGGGCGGCGGCCTCGGCTTCCTTGGCGGCGACGGCCTCCTGGGCAGCGGCGGCGACGGCTTCCTGGGCGGCGGCGGCAGCGGCGCGGCGGGTGTTGGTGACGGGGGCCTTGCGACCGGAGAGACCGGTGGCGGGCTTCTTGGCGGCGCCTTGGGCTTCCTTACGGGCGGCGCGGTCAGCGGCGGCCTTGGCGGCGCGCTCCTGCTCGGCCTGGGCCTGAGCCTCGGCGGCGGCCTTGGCGGCCTCGATGTCGGCGTCCTTGAGGAGGTCGGCGAGCTTGGTGACGATCAGCTCGATGCCGCGCACGGAGTCATCGTTGCCGGGGATGACGTAATCGATGGGATCGGGGTCGGCGTTGGTGTCGACGATGGCGACGACGGGGATGCCGAGGCGCTTGGCTTCCTTGACGGCGTTGGCCTCGCGGCAGACGTCCACCACGAAGAGGGCGCCGGGCATCTTGTCCATCTCGGCGATGCCGGTGAGGTTGGTCTCGAGCTTGGCGAGCTCACGGGCGAGGGCGGAGGCCTCCTGCTTGTGCTCGGAGAGGACGCCGTTGTTCTGGCGGGCGATGTTCTGGATCTGCTGCATGCGCTTGACGCTGCGGCGGATGGTCTGGTTGTTGGTCAACGTGCCGCCCAGCCAGCGCTCGGTCATGTAGAACTGGTTGCAGTTGAGGGCGGCTTCCTTGACGACTTCCTGTGCCTGCTTCTTGGTGGCCACGAAGAGGATCTTCTGGCCCTTGGCGACGACGCCGCGGAGGAACTCGGCGGCCTCGTCAATGAGGTCGACGGTCTGGGTGAGGTCGATGATGTGGATGCCGTTGCGCTTGTCGAAGATGTAGCTCTTCATCTTCGGGTTCCAACGCTTGGTCTGGTGGCCGAAGTGCAGGCCGGCCTCGATGAGGTCCTTGAGCTCGATGAGATGGGCCATTGCGGTCCTTCCTCTCTAGAAACGTGTTCCGTTCAATCCGCTCCGACTGCCGCACACGCGGACGGCCGCCGTCGCTTCCTACGCCATTCGGGCACCCGCCCCAACGCGTATTGCCCAATAAAATACCAAATCCCGCCTCTCTGGGGCAAGACTTATTTTAAGAAAAGAGACGAAAAGGCCGCCAAACCGCACCGAGCCGTGCCCTCGGATTCCACTCCGCCTATCCTCCTCCAGGCCCCGCGCTTGACAAATCTTTGGCATTGCGCCATAATACGCCCATTCCTTTTACAGAGGAATGTTCACAGGAATAAGGAGTAAACTGTCATGGCCACCAAAAAGACCGCCAAGACCACAACCGTGAAGGCCGCCGCCCCCAAGGCCGCGCCCGCGAAGAAGGCTGCCGCACCGAAGGCGGCCAAGAAACCCGCCGCCAAGGCCCCCGAGACCGAGGATCTTCCCCTCGACGTTCCCGAGAAGCCCGCCGCCAAGGCCCCCGCCAAGAAGACTCCCGCCAAGGCCCCCGCCGCCAAGAAGCCCGCGGCCCCCAAGGCTACCCGCGTCACCTTCCGCGTTCGCGCCGAGGTCGGCAGCAAGGTCTTCCTCGCTGGTTCGTTCAACGATTGGAACCCCACCGCCAAGGCTATGGCCGACAAGGACGGCACCGGTGAGTTCACCTGCACGTTGTCCCTCCCCAAGGGCCGCTACGAATATAAGTTCGTCATCAACGGCACCTGGTGCGCCGACCCCGAGTGCAAGGATTGGGTCGGGAACGACATGAACACCATCAACAGCGTCATCGTCGTTGACTGAGCCGCGGGTCTCTTCCGCATCTCTGAAGGCCGCCCACGCGGCCTTCTTTTTTTGTACCCTGCCCGCTTCCCGCCCAGACGCTTTGCGACGTCAAAAAAATCGCTTGCATGGCGGAAAGGCAATTGTGGTATAGTGAGGGGAGTTGCCGGGAAGTCCGGCGCCGGGCGGGGACGACCCTTGCCTCGCAAGACATTGGGGACGGCCCCGCAGGAGTGCGCAAATGGCGTGGTTCTACGTGTTGGCCGCAGGTGTGTTGGAAGTGGTGTGGGCGGCTTTGCTGAAAGCAAGCCATGGGTTCACGCGGCCGTGGGCCTCGGTGGGGACGGTGGCGTTCATGATTCTGAGTTTCGTGTTGTTGGCGCAGGCCATGCGGTCTTTGCCGCTGGGCACGGCTTACGCGGTGTGGACGGGTGTGGGTGCGGTGGGGGCCGCAGTGGTGGGCATGGCGGTGATGGGCGACCCGGTGAACGTGGCCCGCGTGGCGGGGGTGGGGCTCATCTTGGCAGGAATCGTGACGTTGAAGCTGGCGGCGTGAAGCGCCATCGCAGCCTTATTGCTTTTCAGAAAGGACAAACCATGAAACTAGAGCAGGATTGTGCCCTGTTGGTAATTGACATTCAGCAGGAAGACTTCATCGAGATGAACAAGAGCAATTGGGACGATCCCCGATGGGACTGCATTCGCAACGGGAAGCGGGCCTTGGACGTCTTCCGTAAGTTGGGGTTGCCGGTGATCCAAATCAAGGAAGTGCACCGCCCGAACGGGGTGGACTTCGGGCGGAAACTGGACGGTGCCGAAGGCATCCATTGTCCCGAGGATAGGCCCGAGAATGATTACGCCAAGCTGACCTACCCCATCGCGGGGGAATACCTAATCTCCAAACGCCGCTATAGCGCCTTCTTCGGTACAGATCTGGAAATCCTGCTCAAGGGGCTTCGGGTGAGCACGCTTTATATGATCGGTGGACTGACGGATGTCTGCGTACACTACACGGCGGCCGACGCCCACCAGCACGATTACCGCATCCGCGTGGTCACCGATGCCGTAGCGGGCTCCGACCAAGCCGCCCACGAGGCCTCCCTGCGGGCCATCCGCTATCTGCAACGAGATGCCTGGGTGACCGTGGCGGAACTCGAAGCCGCAGTGACGGCGTAACCGCATTGCCCCTGACCCGACCGTCGCCCCGCAGGGGCGCTCTCTGTGGCCGTGGAAGGTTTGTCCCTTCGGGCCTGCACGCTCCGTTCTCTCGGGGGCGTCAGCACCCCTAGGCGCGCTGTGTTATACTGTGCGACCTATGGCACTCATCACTTTGCATGACGTCACGGTCGGGTTCGGCAACGCACCTGTCCTGGAGAATATTTCGCTGAGCATCGAGCCGGGGGCGCGGGCATGCGTCACAGGCCGTAACGGCGAGGGCAAGTCCACCCTGCTGAAGGTCATCGCCGGGATTCTGGAGCCGGACTCCGGGGAGGTACTCAAGGCCCCCTCCACGCGCGTGGCTTATCTGCCGCAGGACGTTCCTGAGGACCGCCCCGGGACGGTGCACGACATCCTCCTCGATGCGTTGCACGACCCCGCGCGGGCCCACGTGGCGGACGCGCTCTGCACGCGTCTCTCGTTGCCACCGGAGGCGACGTTCAACGCTCTTTCCGGCGGACTCCGCCGCCGCGTCCTGCTCGGATGCGCCCTGGCGCGGGAGCCGCACCTGTTGCTCTTGGACGAGCCGACGAACCACCTGGATATCCCCTCCATCAAGTGGCTGGAACAGTTCCTCGCCACGGCTCCCTTCGCATGCCTCTTCATCACGCACGACCGCGCCTTTCTGCGCGCCGTGGCCAAGACGGTCTTCGACCTAGACCGCGGCATCCTCTCGGGGTGGGACTGCGATTACCCCACCTTCCTCCGCCGCAAAGCCGACCTGCTGGCGGACGAGGCTGTCTACTGGGAGCGCAAGGCCAAGAAGCTCTCCGAGGAAGAGGCCTGGTTCCGCCGCGGCGTCAAGGCCCGCACCTGCCGTAACGAGGGCCGCGTGGCGGCACTGATGAAACTGCGCCAGGAGTTCGCCGAGCGGCGCACGCAAGGCGGCAACGCCACGCTCACGCTCGCCGCCGAGGGCCGCGCGGGGGATTTGGTCTACCGTTGCGAGGGCGTGACCTTTGGTTACGACCCTACCAAACCCATCCTGCGCGATGTCTCGCTACGCATCCTGCGCGGGGAGCGCGTGGGCATCATCGGCGCCAACGGCTCCGGCAAGTCCACCCTGCTCAACCTCATCCTGGGCCGCCTGACGCCGCAGACAGGCGAGCAACGCCTGGGGAGCAACGTAAAGCCAGCCTTCTTCGACCAACTCCGTGGCGCGCTCGACCCCGAGGCCACCGTGGCCGAGAACGTCGCCGAGGGCAAGGAGTTCGTCACCGTCGGCGGCGTCCGCAAGCACCTCTACGGCTATCTGGGCGACTTCCTCTTCACCCCGCAACGGGCTCGCACGCCGGTCAAGGCGCTCTCGGGTGGTGAACGCGCACGGCTACTCCTGGCGCGCCTCTTCCTCAATCCCGGCAATCTGCTAGTGATGGACGAGCCGACCAACGACCTGGACGTCGAGACGCTGGAGTTGTTGGAGGAGCAGCTCGCCAACTACCAAGGGACGCTCCTGCTCGTCTCGCACGACCGCGACTTCATCGACCACGTGGCGACCTCCGTCCTCGTGGTGGAAGATGGCCGCGTGACCGCCTACCCCGGCGGCTACAGCGATTGGCAGACCGCCAAGGCCCGCCAAGAGGCCGCGCAACAGGCCGCCGCCCCCGCCCCCAAGGCTGAGGCCGCGTCCAAACCCGCCGCGCCCAAACGCGACAACTCGGCCACACGCCTCTCTTATAAGGAGCGCCGTCTGCTCGAGACCCTCCCCGGGGAAATCGAAGCCTTGGAGGCCAAGGTCGCGGACCTCAACGCGCAACTCACCGCCCCCGGCGCGGACTACGCCGCCCTCTCTGCCGAGCTCGCCCAGACCCAATCGGCCCTCGACGCCGCCGTGGAGCAATACCTCACCCTCGAGGAAAAGGCCGAATCGCTGAAATAAACAAGGCGCCCCGCAGTGGACAGCCAGTGTTAGGAACCGCAGATTTCGCAGATTAGGGCAGATTTTTGGCGTGCTACCGCACGCAGGACGCACGATTGGAAGTTTGCCTCCGGCTTCGCCTGTCGCGCTTGACGCGCGCTCTGTTCTCCGTTCTCCGTTCTCTGTTCTCCGGGGCGGCGCAAGCCGCCCCCTTTGCGCGGGACAGGGGAATGTGGTAGCATATGAATCGGAATGCGGACAAGGCCACAATGACAACAGGACACAGAATGGGATGGAAGCGTTTGGTCGCGCTTGCGGCGCTTGCGTTTGCAGGCGTTGCAGGGGCGCAGTCGGTTTTTGACATGCCACGGCTTTTCCCGCGGCACCTCTTCTACTTGCAACAGTTCATCGGCGCGGCGCAACGCGGCGACCTCTTCGCCGCGGAAACGGCGGCGCGCGCGGCCGCGAAACTCTTCCCGAACGACGCAAACTGGCACTACAACGTCGCCTGCGTCTGTGCCCGCGACAACCGCACCGAAGAGGCGCTGGATCTGCTCGCCAAGGCCGTGGAGCTTGGCTTTACCGACACGCGCAAATTGCGTTCCGATTCCGACCTCGCCACGCTCTGGGGCCTGCCGCGTTTCTCCGAGATTGAGGCCCGTGCGAAGACGTTGGCCGCGAATCCGCCCCGCAACGCCACCTTGAGCGCGGCCATCGTGCGCGAGGTGCCCGCCGGCGAAGAGGCCATCGTGGACGCCGCCGACACGCAGTGGGAGTGGGACCCCGCGCGCGGCGGTTTCATGACCACCCTCCTGCGGCCGCGGATGGACGCCGCCATCCAAGACAAGGCCTACGCCGGCCCCTGCCCCGACCTCGTCGGCCCCTGGATGAAAGCCAATCCCACGGCCTACGAAGGCGTGCTGTATGTCAACCGCGACGAGGATCGCGGCGCGGCGCGCTACGAAGCCTTCCCCGGCCTGACCCCCGTGGTCTACGGCGAGGACGCCGTCCGTGCCGGCGCGCATCAAGGCGAGGCGAACGGCATCTTCTCCACGGGCGTCCGCCCCTTGATGACGGTGGGCAACTCCATCCTGGCGATGGCGGCGACACCTTTCTGGCGGACCCTGCCCCGCAAAATCGCCACCACGCCGAACGCCCTCGGTCTGGCCGCGCGCCTGGCCGCCGCGAACCAACTTTACGTCTATGACGTCACGCTGGACTACACGCGCGGGACGGGTGACCTGTTGGTGGGGAACAACACCGCCTTCATCCCCTCCACCGACCTCACCAATGAAAAGCCCAACCCCGCTGAGGCCCAGCGCGAGTTGACCGAGCTCATCCTGGCCGCCTTCGCAGCCTTTACGCCGGAGACCAAGGAAGCCATCGAGCGCAACGGGCTCTTGGTGCCCACCATTCAGCGTCTGCTCCGGCAGAGCCAAAAGAGCGCCCCGGATTACTTCAGCGCGGCCGCCCACCCGACGGCCTTCGACCCGAAGCGTATTGACAAGGAGGCCTTCCTCAAGGCCGCGCATGCCCTCACGCCAGAGACCTTGCCGCCGCCCCTCGCCCTCTCGGTGCGAATGGAGCGCGCCCCTCTCGTTGGCGTGGAGTTCTTCGATGCCGTTGGCTCCGAGGCCCTCGCCGACACGCCGCAGTGCATCACCCGCATCTTCCGCGGCACGGCCCGCTGGCGGAGCCTCACCGTGGCTGCCCAGGCACCCGGCTGCACCTTCCGCTGGTTCATCGTAGGCGGCGACCCCGAGAAGATTCGCATCACGCCTCAGACATCCGATGGCGCCTTGGCGACGCTTGCGGTGGCCTGGCACGCGCCCTACGAACGCGATGGACGCCCCTCGCGCCGCGTCGACATCGCCTGCGTGGCCGTCCGCCCCGATGGCACGGCCTCGGCCCCCGCCTTCGTCAGCTTCCGCTTCCTCGCCAACGAACGCCGTGTCTACGAGGGTAACCGCCTGGTCAGCGTCGACTACACCGCGCCCGAGAGCGGCTTTGTCTATGAGGACCCCTTGCTGACCACCTTCAAAAACTGGCGCGACGATTACCTCTACGCCCCCGATGGCACGCTCCTGGGATGGGAGCGCCACCACCCCGGAAAGGCGAACGCGGACCGTTTTGACGCGCGCGGCCGCCGCGTGACCGAAACCAACCCGGACGGTACGCCCAAAACCGTCGTGCCCGTGCGTTATTTCCCCCGTCAAATCCAAGGCGCCGATGGACTTTCCGCTCCTGTCTTGGAGTTGCTTCAGATGGACAACGGCGCCCCAACCGCCCCTTGAGAACCGCAGAGGACCTGCACCATGACGCTCTTCACTCTCTCCCCCCTCACCAAAAAACGCCTCGAGCGATTCCGCCGCAGCCGTGTCGCCTTCTGGTCGCTCTGCCTCTTGTGCCTGATTTACGTGCTCAGCCTCTGCGCCGAGCTCCTCTGTAACAGCAAGCCGCTTGTCATGCGCTTTGAGGGCGAGACCTACTTCCCCTTCCTCCGCGAGCTTCCCCCGCAGGCCGTCCTAGATGCCACCGGCGAACGCGTCTACGTCGACTACCGCGAATTCGTTCGTAGCGACGCCTTCACCAAAAACCCCGACAACTACGCCATCTTCGCGCCCATCCCCTACAGCCCCGACGAAACGCTCGACACCAAAGACCTGGAGCGCGATAAAATCGTCACCCTCACCCTCGTCCCCACGCAGCCCATCGGCCGCTTCAACCTCACCCAAGACCTCGCCATTGTCCGCCAAGACAACTGCCTCCAATTCTTCCCCAAGCAGACCTCCTCGCGCGACCTCCGCGATGGTCAAATCAGCCTCTACGACTTCATCGACGTCACCCCAAAACTTGCCGACGAGATTGCGCGCCGCATCGGTGGCGAGAACCTCGGCCTCTACGAAACCACCGTCGCGCCCGCCCAAGGCCACGATCTTCCTTGGGAGCGCCTCACCCTCACCCTTGCCCCCACCGCCGTGGGCCAAGGTTCCGCCCGCACCCTGCGCGTCACCCTTCGCCTCGCCGATGGCGAGCGCTTTCTGCCCACCCGCACCTTCGCCTTCACCCGCGACTTCGATGAGAACGGCCAGCCCGGCGAGCCCTACCTCCTGCCGGAGCAGAGCGACGGCCAACCCGATGACAAACTCTTGGCCGCCCTCAAAAAGTGGGCCAACATGAGCTTCTACGACACCGTCCGCGATGATGCCGCGCCCAAGAACAACGGCATCCCCATCCTCAACGGCAAGCTCGCCCAGTCCTCCGACTATGGCCCCGCCGGCACCCCCGTCACCTTCATCCCCCGCCGTTGGGTCAACGCCGAGGGCAAGCCCGTCCCCTACGGCATCGAACTCACCATCGCCACCCTCGCCCAAGACCTGCCCCAGGGCAAGGCCGGTGCACAGGCCGTCCTCGCCTATCCCAACTGGGAAGTCGGCGCCGAGACCATTAAAGATCCCACCCTCGTCTTTGAAGGCCGCCTCGCCCAAGACTGCCCGCAGGGTAAACTCGGCGACCCCGTCCGTCAAGTCGCCGCCCACTGGGAAATCGACGGGCAAACCGTTGACACCGCCCTCCTCACAGACGGCAAGCTCGCGCAGGATGGCCCCTTGGGCAAGGCCGGCACCCCCGCCGTGCAAGTCCCCGCCCGTTGGGAAACCGCCGATGGCAAGTTCCTCGACAACGTCCTCCTCATCACCGGCGGCAAGTTGCGCGGCGACTATAAGGATGCAGACTCGGACGCCGTCGTGGTCTCCGGCGACATCGTTCGCCGCGTCGATGGCCAGTGGGTCGTGGATGGCAATCCCACGCTCACGCTCCCTGCCCCTGTCGTCTTCTTCTCTAGTCGTCTGGTCCTTGACCATCCCGAGTTCGGTGCCACCGGCACCATCATCCGCCCCGACCCCGCCCACTGGGAAACCACCGAGGGCAAACGCCTCAACGTCCGTCCCGTCGGTGACCTCACCGCCAAAGACGCCCAAGTCTACTTCGCCAGCGAATCCAGCCCCACCTATCAAGTCCTCTCCGGCAACAATATTCGCTTCCCCTTCCCGCCCTCTAGCGAGCACCTCTTCGGCCTCGACCAATCCGGGCGCGACGTCTTCGCCCGCATCGTCTATGCCACCCGCATCGCCATGAGCTTCGGCCTGCTTCTGGCCTTCGCCGCCACCCTCATCGGCATGCTCATCGGCGCCACGCAGGGTTACTTCGGTGGCAAGGTCGATATCTGCATGCAGCGCTTCACCGAAATCTGGGCCGCCCTGCCCTTCCTCTACATCATGGTCCTCGTCGGCTCCATCTTCGGCCAGAGCTTCTGGCTGCTACTCTTGGTCTATGGCCTCTTCTGCTGGCTCGGCCTCTCCTACTATATGCGTGCCGAGTTCTTCCGCCTGCGCGACCGTCCCTTCGTCGCCGCCGCGCGCTGCCAGGGCCTGAGCAACGCCCGCATCATCTTCCGCCACATCCTCCCCAACGCCCTCACCCCCATCATCACCCTCTTCCCCTTCCTCCTCGTTGGTGCCATCAGTGCCCTCGTCTCCCTGGACTTCCTGGGCTTCGGCCTGCCGCCCCTCACCCCCAGCTGGGGCGAACTCCTCAACCAAGCCCAGACCCATCGTGAGGCCTGGTGGCTCATCCTCTTCCCCTCCCTGGCCATCTTCACCGTCATGTTCCTCACCGTCATGGTCGGCGAAGGCGTCCGTAACGCCTTCGATCCCAAACCCTTCAGCAAACTCCAGTGAGGCCCACCATGTCCGACTCCGAGCAACCCCTTCTCCAGGTCAAGCACCTCACCATCGCCTTCGAGAACGACGAGACCCGCAAGGCCGTCACCACCGTTCAAGACGTCTCCTTTGACGTCCGGCGCGGCGAAATCCTCTGCATCGTCGGCGAGTCCGGCTGCGGCAAATCCGTCAGCTCCATGTGCATCCCGCGCCTCCTCCCCTCGCCCCCCTCCAAAATCCTCTCCGGCGAGATTCTCTTCGAGGGCGTCGACCTCCTGAAGCTCCCCATCAAGGAGATGCGTAAATACCGTGGCAAGCGCATCGGCGTCATCTTCCAGGACCCCATGACCGCCCTCTCCCCCCTCGTCCGTATCGGCGACCAGATTATCGAGGCCCTCCGCATTCACGAGCCCAAACTCTCCCGCGACGCCGCCCGCGCCAAAGCCCTTGATTGGCTCGGCAAGGTCGGCATCCAGAACCCCCAGGTCGCCATCCGCGCCTACCCCTACGAGCTCTCCGGCGGCATGCAGCAGCGCGTCATGATCGCCATGTGCCTCATCCTCGAGCCCCAGCTCGTCATCGCCGACGAGCCCACCACCGCCCTCGACGTCACCATCCAAGCCCAGGTCCTCGAACTCATGCTCCAGCTCCACCGCAAGGACTCCGGCATGATCTTCATCACCCACGACATGGGCGTCGTCTACAAGATGGCCGACCGCGTCGCCGTCATGTACGCCGGCCAGATTGTCGAACAGGCCGATGCCAAAGACTTCTTCGCCGGCCCCAAACACCCCTATGCCCGCGCCCTCCTCGAGGCCCTTCCCAGCCACGCCACCCGTGGCCGCCGCCTCAAAGCCATCCCCGGCCAAGTCCCCAGCCCCGGCAACTTCGCCGTCGGCTGCCGCTTCGCCGAACGCTGCGACCAGGCCCACCCCGAGTGCGCCGAGACCCCGCCCGACCTCCACCCCGTCGGCCGCCACCTCGTCCGCTGCCCCTACGCCCGTTGAGGGCGCCGGTTGGCGCCCAGAGAACAGAGGCCAGAAAACGGAAAACAGAACGCGCGTCAAGCGCGCGACCGGCGGAGCTGTTGTATAAAGTGGCGTCAGCCGCCGTCCTAGTCGTCCTATAGGTCCTATATGTCCTACCGCGCTACCTGTTGGCACGTCGCAGACGTGCGAGGGTGCGGCGAAGGGGAAGACTCGGCGCAGGCGAGGGACGAAACCGTTGGCTTAGGTCTGCGGGGGATCTTGCGGGGGATCCTTGGGGGAATCTTTGCGCGTCAGACCGAACTTGTTGAGCCATTCTTCGGGGATGTGGAACCACAGGTACTCGCCGTATTCCGAGACGCCATTGTTTTCCAGGTAGCCTTTGGCAATGGCAACCAACTCGTCCATGTTGGGCTCGTGGTTGAGCATGTAAGGCTCGAACTGCTCGGAGCGCTCGGAAGGGAAGATGGCAGGCACCCAATCACCGAGACCCATGATTCGCCCCGCCTTCAGCGGAGTGTCCAGCTCTGCCAGCGCTTTGATGACCGGTTCAATCTTCTCAAAGGGATTGTAAAACTTTAGCATAGATGTGCTCCTTTCTGGTGTGACCGTTCTCTGTCATTAGTTTAACATATTCCGGTATGAATGCAATAATATCTAGGGAAGGTCAATACTGTCCGGGGAAAATAGAGACCGCAAAGCGACCGGCGTTAGCCCATCTGGCTTCGCTCGTACTGGAGTCCTCACGGAATAACTTCTCCGTGAAACGACTTCCTCTCGTTGACCTGCAAGGAGCCAAACTGTACCTTATATAAATAAGAACGTCATGAGACTGACCCCTGTGATCAATCATTCGATACAAATACAGATATTCAGTTGTCAAAGATCAGGCGTGTTTGCTTCATGACTGCACCACGCACCTTTACCAAAGACCTGTCATTCGCATCCTCTAAATCAATGTCAACCTCATTCCCTATAGCAAGATACGCCATCTTCAAGACCTGTCATTTGGTAAGCTCTCGGCGTCGTGTTTCATTGTATGCTCCACCTGCCTCACCTCTCGTCTTTTCGAGAAAGATTTTCCCCGGACACTATTGAGGGAAGGTTCAATACTGTCCGGGGAAGTTTTTCCACGAAGACGGTTTGGCGTGGAAGAAGAAGTGATAAGGCGAGAAGAGGATGGCGAAGTCGTTGTCCAAGCGGCCTCAGCCGCCCCTGCACAGCGCACTGCCCGTCACCCCGCAGGGGTGGCAGGGCCACGCCCCTTCGTTCTCCCTGCACCTCCGCACGTCTGCGACGTGCCAACAGGTAGCGCGGTAAGACATATAGGACATATAGAACGGCGGCGGAGGCCGCTTGGACAACGGTTTCGCCGGTCGCGCGCTTGACGCGCGTCTCTGTTCACTGTTCTCTGGGCGCCAACGGCGCCCTCCCGTTCTCCGGGGTAGCGACAGCCACCCCTTCTGTTCTCCGTTCTCTGTTGGTTGGGACGGCTTGGTCGCCCCGCCGAACATTTTACGCTTGCGGTTGACGGGAAAATGGCCTATCATAGGCACGTCAGTGTGAGAAAGTGGTTACGCGATGGCCTTGAAGTATAAACGAATCCTTCTGAAGCTCAGCGGCGAGGTGCTGAAGGGCACCTCCGACTCTTGCCATGATATTCCCCCTTCTGCACTTGGGCCTATATATAAACCACGATTTAATTGAGGGGGCTTGAGATGAAGAAGATCCTTTTTTACTGTGTGCTTGTCATGGTTATAATACTTGTGGGGTGCGCACGTAAGCAAGTGAATGGTACGACCTCAAGGCTTTATTACCCGGAACACTGTTATCCAGAGCTGTGCTATTCAGAGCAAAAGGCACACGAGGTGTATAAGACCTATCTTCAATGTCTTAGAGAGATGGGGCAATCCTCTGATTCTACAACGCTAAACAATGATGCGTTATCTTCAGCGAAATGGAGATTAACTTATGGGATGTACGATGAAACGTGCGTGGAATCCATTCTTCTCCTTGCAGAATATGAATGTTATGACTTTTTGCAGTTGGAGTGGTGGCGTTCCGAGTCATCAGAGGAGCGATTGTTCATTTTGATGTGTTTCTATCATCGCCTTAATCCCAACCTCTCTTATTTCCCGAGATTCCGATTTTACTCACAACGTTTCGATAAGAAAGAGTGTGATTCCCGATTAAAGGAAATTGATTTTGCTGAAAAGGTGTGGCCCCATTGTGATGATAGAAAGGCAGAATGTCAATAGATTTGCGCAGAGCGTTTGAGAAGACTTGGAACATACGTATGGGTGAGGAGACCTTTTTGGGGGAGTGTGGTAGTGGACGATGAGACGATGAGTCTGTTTAAGCGCGCGAGGGCTTAACTTGGAGAAGTCGGTGGATTTGGGCAGGAAGGCGCAGGAGGCGGTACCGGTGGCGTTCGATGGAGCTTTTCTCCCAAGCACGGGGATGGCAATCGTAGATGGAACATATTCGGGCTTTCCTTTCCTTGTCAGCCCTTGACCACTCTATTGTGCAACCTGCAAAAGGGAAGAGTGTTAAGAATACCCTTTACTGCGAGTTCCGGTATGTGATAACATGGGTGCATGATGTTTGCGGGAACTGGTGTATGGAAGTCAAAGAGGGGCGCGGCCCTCCTTGGTTGTCGCCGTGCTTTTATCAATGACGAGCAGTATGGTTACAACGCCCGCGATGAGCTGACCTCCGCGGATGAGATCTCCTACAACTACGACGACATCGGAAACCGCACGACCGCCGAGGGTAAAACCTACACTGCCAACAATCTCAATCAATACACGGCGATTGACGACTTCGTGCCGGAGTACGACGCTGACGGAAACCAAACCCTTATCCAGACTTCTACCGGCGTTTGGCAGGTAACCTACAACGCCGAAAACCGCCCCATCCTCTGGGAACAAGACGACACCGTCGTCACGATGGTTTTTGACCGCATGGGCCGCCGTGTCGAAATGCGGACAATGAAGGGTGGCGCAGAAACCCTCCAACGCTTTGCCTACGACAACTACCTCTGCGTCCAGCAACTTCGTGGTGCCGATAACGCCCTCTTCCACTCCTATGTCTGGGATCCCACCGAGCCCATCGCCACACGCCCACTGATCTTCCTTCCCGCCTCCGGTGTACTCTCCTACTACTTCCACGACGGCAACAAAAATGTCTCCGACCTCGTGGACATTCACGGAAGCGTTGTTCAGTACGACTATATGGCCTTCGGGAGCTCCACCTCCACTGCCTTCTCAGAGAATCCATATAGGTTCTCCTCTGAAGTTTATGATGATGGCCTTGGCCTTGTGTACTATAACTATCGTCATTATAATCCCCAAAATGGACGTTGGTTGTCCTTAGACCCCCTGCAAGAACTTGGGGGGATAAATTTGTACAACTTTGCAAAAAACCAAATGTCTGCAGACTATCTTGGACTATCTATTTGGGATGATATTAAAGAGTTCGTCAACGATACTGTTAACGGGGCTACGAAAATGGTTGATGCCACTTGGGAGTTTACGAAAGAACAGATCGTAGCTGCAGGCGAATTTATTAAGTCGAAATATAAGACATCAAAAGAACAGATAGAGGCTGTTTATGCCTATACAAAAATAGTTCTGGAACAGACCATTACTGCAAGTTTAAACAAGATGGCTGAACTTGGCGCCCCATGTGGCTCTGGACCTTCTGCAATTTTTGTCCCCAATGGATTATTCGCTCTTTTAGTTGAAATTGATATCAGTTTAAAGAATATAAACGTTGGGGCAGGCGTGATTTGGGTGGATTTTTCTTCTTGTTGCCTAGCGCACGATGATTGTTATGTTGACAATTGTAAAAAAGCAAAGGAATGTAAGGAAAACAGGGATAAGTTAAAGCAAGATTGTGATACGGCACTGGGAACCTGTATAAAGAATACATATGAGGCAAAACTAGGATTTAATTTACAAGGTTACGCCATTGGAGGTATATACCAAAATGCCGTTGGTTTTTTTGGTGATAAGGCCTTTGATCAGGCTTGTGAAGGGAAGTGAAAACAATGAAATGGTTTCTGTTCCCGGTTTTCCAACTGACGACATTGGTGTTGGGTGGAGGATGCTATAACACAGGGCCTTCTATTCAGGAGTGGGATCGTACCTTTGGAGATGAAGACTTCTCTTTACGTGAGATTAAGAACAACAGGGATATACACCCTGTTGGTGCATGTGTTCTGGATGGAACATTCCTTTTGATTAATAAGGATATCAATGGAACGCGCAGGCCCGTGTGCCTTTCAGGGGAGCCATATGTAAGAGGGCACCATTGTGTATGGAACACAGATATGGTTGCGGCCCCATTCGACCTTACGCCTTGCGTTGGAGAATGTTTTGAGCATCCTCCATGTGATTGGTACAACCTCTTTCTTCGTGAAGGGGAGGCGATTTGTTGTTTCGAGAATCAATACGTGAATAAAAAACAGTTGGAGGAGACTTGGAAGGACTCACAACATATTATTCCCTATACAGCCTCAACTTCTGTTCAACCAAATCTTTTATTAAACGATATACAGTATGATATACGAACTCGTCATCGAACGGGAAAAGCCGTTCTTTTTTCTACAAATAAATCGTATACATTTTCCTTTGCAAGAGCTGCAACCTTTAAGGCTTTTGCGCTACGAGACACCAAAAATGGAACGGGAAGGCACTTTTATTTTTTGTTAAAAACGTACTATCCTGCACGCAATTATCTGGCCATCTGTGATGAATCTTTGAAAACAATTTATTTTAATCCTCTTTATAAGCAACAATTCGCTAGTGACCAGTATTTTTTTGCCTACGAACCCTCTATTTCCCCATACATCTTGCTCATTGCAAAGGATTTTCACAATTCAACCATACGGCTCTTTGAAATTGTGGATGAATCGTCCAAAATGTAATTGCGCACTTGTAAAACAGTGGGATATCAATGGATTTGCGCGAAGCGTTTGGGAAGACTTGGAAAATATGCATAGATTCGGAGACTCTTTTTGAGGGAAGAGGTGACAGGTCTGTTTAAGCGCGCGAGGGCTTGCTTGGAGAAGTCGGTGGATTTGGGCAGGAAGGCGCAGAAGGCGGTACCGGTGGCGTTCGGTGGAGCCTTTTCCTAAGCACGGGGATGGCAATCGTAGATGGAACATATTCGGGCTTTCCTTTCCTTGTCAGCCCTTGACCACTCTATTGTGTAACTTTCCCCGCCGCCCCAACCAACATTTTACGCTTGCGGTTGGCGGGAAAATGGCCTATAATAGGCACGTCAATGTGAGAAAGTGGTTACGCGATGGCCTTGAAGTATAAACGAATCCTTCTGAAGCTCAGCGGCGAGGTGCTGAAGGGCGCCTCCGACTCTTGCCATGACGAGACGATTCTGGCCGAAGTGGCCAAGCGCCTCGCGGAATTGGTGGCCTTGGGCGCAGAGGTCGGCGTGGTCATCGGCGGCGGCAACATCTTCCGCGGCCTGACCGGCGCGCGCAACGGCACCGACCGCGTGCTGGGCGACACGATGGGCATGTTGGCGACGGTCATCAACGCGCTCGCCGTGCAGAACGCCCTCGAGCGCATCGGCGTTCCCGCCGTCACCATGACGGCCCGCCCCATGCCGCAGGTGGCCCAACCCTTCGACGCGCGCGAGGCCATCCGCCTCATGGGCCAAGGCACCGTGGCCCTCTTCGCCGGCGGCACCGGCAACCCCTTCTTCTCCACCGACTCCGGCGCGGCCCTCCGCGCGGCCGAAATCGGCGCCGACGCCCTCCTCAAGGCCACCAAGGTCGATGGCGTCTACTCCGCCGACCCCGCCAAGGACCCCACCGCCACGCGCTACGAGGCCCTCACCTACCAAGAGGCCCTCGCGAAAGACCTGCACGTGATGGACGCCGCGGCCTTCGCCCTCTGCCGCGACAACAACATCCCCATCGTCGTCTTCGACTTCCACGCCCCCGATTCCCTCCGCCGCGTCGTCTGCGGCGAGCCCGGTCTCGGCACCGTGGTCTCCTGATCCCCTTTGAGAAAACAGAATGAGGTAAGAACCCCATGGATACTGCACAAGACGTCATCAAAGATGCGACCGGCCGCATGGACGGCGCCCTCGCCTCCCTCAAGGAACGCTTCTCCGGCCTCCGCACCGGCAAGGCTTCGCCCTCGCTGGTCGATTCCCTCCAGGTCCCCTACTACGGCGTTCCCACCCGCCTGCGCGACATGGCGACCATCTCCACCCCGGAGCCCCGCCAGATCACCATTGCCCCCTTCGATCCCTCCGTCCTGGCCGAAATCGAAAAGGCCATCCTCGCCGCCAACCTCGGTGTCACCCCCCGCAACGACGGCCGCTTGATCCGCATCACCATGCCCGAGCTCACCGAAGAGCGCCGCAAGGAGATCGTCAAGACCGCCAAGGGCCTCGCCGAAGAGTGCAAGGTCGCCATCCGCAACGTCCGCCGCGACGCCAACGATGCCATCAAGGCCCTCCAGAAGGACGGCAAGATCTCCGAAGATGAGGCCAAGAAGGGCCTCGACGACGTGCAGAAGCTCACCGACGCCAAGGTCGGCAAAGTGGATGCCGACACCAAAGCCAAGGAGGCGGAGGTGATGGCCGTCTAACGGCCATCGCCCCACCCCATCGCACAACCCCTCTCAGCAAAGGAGCGCGGAACCATGGCAGAACCCCGCAAAATCACCATCAAGCTGCGGCCCGTCGGCGCAAAGCCCGCCGCAAAGCCCGCCGGCGCACCCGCCGCCGAGGCCACGCCAGCGGCACCCGCGCCCGAACCGCCCAAGGCCGAGCCTACCCCTGTCGCGCCTGTTGCGGAAGCCCCCGTTCCAGAGGCCGCTCCCGCACCCGCCGCGCCGGTCGCGGCGGCGGCCCCCACCCCGGCGCCTGTTGCGGAAGCCCCGAAGGCCCCCGAACCGGCGGCCGCGCCTGAGCCCACCCCCGCGCCGAAGGCGGAAGCCCCTGCACCTGCCCCCGCCCCGGTCGCCGAGGCCGGCTCCGAGGCCGCCCAGCAGGCCAAGCGCCAGACCTCGCGCATCGAGTTGCCCCCGGAAATCACCCAGCAGCCGATGAACGCGGCCCCCGCCGAGGAAAAGACCATCAAGCTCAAGCCCGTCTCCGCCAGCGCCACCCCGGCGAAGGACGAGACCCAGGCCGCGAAGTCCAAGACCGCACGCATCGCGCTCGACTCCGTCCTGGGCGGCATCCAGTCGAACACGCCCTTGGCCAACACCACGCAGAAGACCATCAAGCTGAAGCGCGCCACGCCCCCCGGCGGCGCCGCCAAGCCCAAGGCCTCCGCCCCTATGACCCCCGTCTCCGGCGGCGAGGGCGGCGAGGAAAAGACCATCAAGCTAAAGCGTCCCGGCACCATCACCCTAAAGAAGGCCCCCGGCCCCGGCGCGCCCGCAACCACGCCGAAGCCCGCCGATGAGCCGGAGCTCGAGCAGCTGGAGAGCCTGGACGACGCGGAGCTCACCCCCTTGGCAGACCTCCCGCCCCTCCCCGAGGCGAAGGAAAGCACGGGCTCCAAGGTCTTCACGATCATCGCCATCGTGGCCGCCTGCGTGGCCCTCATCCTCACGGCGCTCACCTGCCTGAAGCTCCAGCAACAGGCCGCCTCGCCCAACGGCGAAGAAGCCACCGGCAACACGCTCCACTCCCTGCCCTTCAAGGCGCTCTGAGAGAGCCTCCAGCCGAACCAAAAAGCCCTTGGCCCCACACCAAGGGCTTTTTTCATATCCGTGTTCTAAGCAAGGAACCGCAGATGTTCCGTCGCTTCGCTAGGAAGACCTTGCGGTATCTCACAGATTTTTGCAGATTAAGGGCGTGCTACCGCACGCGGGACGCTCAATTGGAAGCTTAGAAGTTTGGAGGCTTAGAGGCTTGGCCTCTTCGCGGCTTACGCCGCCCTGTACAGCGCCTCCTTTGTCGCCCCACCGGGGCGCTCTCTGTTTTCCGTTCTCCGTGGCCGTGGAAGGTTTGGCCCTTCGGGCCTGCACGGAGGTGCCCGGGTCAAATCGAAAAGTAATTGCAACAAAGGGATGGGTAAATGCGCGGGGGGTGCGATTAGGTGTCCGAAAAAT
>CALXOF010000005.1 GCA_944389945.1 uncultured Kiritimatiellota bacterium
CTCTGAAAGGAAAGACCGCAAATGAAGCTTTTTCAGCTGCTGCCTAAAAAATTGTACGATTTCGCTTGCAATCTACCCTTTTTGGGGGGTGGCGGAGCCAACCGCCTCCACCCCCCAAAAAGAGAGAACAGAGAACAGAACGCCCCTGCCGCGCAGCAAGACGGGCCGGCCTTCGCCGGCCCTTTTTGTGCCCCTGCGATGCGCGGCACCCGCAAAGGTACTAGGCACCGCAAAGGACACAACGATTTTGAAGCAATGGATTTTGTGATAAACTGTGGATGTCAAGTGACCAACGAAAGGAGTATGCCATGGAGAACAAGGAACTTGAGGACGAGAAGAAGGCCCCGGAGGAGAAGGCAGAGATTCCGCCTATGGGGACGAAGATTTTCTGGCCATACGATGATATCGAGGAGGTTGCCAAGGCGCTCGCGGAGTTGCCGACGCCCTATGAGGCGGGCTTCATCTTTTCCTGGGCCGGATACGAGGCGGGCATCTTCCCGAAGAAGGGTACTCCGCCTTTTGAGCCCTATTTTGCCGTCTGCACGGGGAAGCCGCTGGATTTGGAGGAACTGGCCGCCATCGCCAAGGGATGGCTTGAGACGGGGTTCCCGGACTTCGGCGACCTCTTGTTGCGGGATATTCCGGAGGAGTGGCTCAATAAGTTTGGTCTGACACGTCTGGACAAGAAGGCGGACAAGGGCTCCAAAAATAAAGGCGAGGCAGAGAAAGACAAGGACGCGCCTTGACGGCGCGGGGTTCGCGCGTCGTGCCGCTCTCACACAGGGCCGCCCCACTCCGTTGGGACGGCCTCTCTTTTTTCTTTCTTTAGGGTGTCTGCGCCGGGCAGATGAGGGGGTGACGGAGAGACCCTTAAGGGTGCGTGGTGAGACCCTATAGTGGTCCGAGGTCAACCACTATAGTGGTCGGGGTCGAGACCCTATAGTGGTCCGAGGGCGACCACTATAGGGTCTCAGGAGGGAGGCTTTGGGGGCAAAAGAAATGCCCCGCCGGGAATCCCGGCGGGGCTGGGTGGGGTTGTGAGGAGAGGGGTTGTGGCGCGCCGCCCGGCGGGGGCGCGCCTCGAGCCGGCTTAGCCCTGGACGATGTGGGCGCCCTGGGAGGGCTTGATGAGCTGGCAGACGGGCTCGTCACCGAACTTGGCCTTGTAGGCGGCGGTGATGGTGGCGGCGATCTTGTCAGCGGCGGTGGGGTCGACCAGGAGGCAGCAAGAGCCGCCGAAGCCGCCGCCGGAAAGACGGGCACCGTAGACTTCGGGGATGGTCTTGGCGATATCGACGATGGCGTCGAGCTCCTCGCAAGAGTTCTCGAACCAATGGCGGCTCGACTCGTGGGAATCGAACATCAGCGCACCGAAGGCCTTGAGATCTCCCTTCGCGAGAAGTTCCGCGCCCTGGAGCACACGCTCATCCTCACCAATCGGATGGACGGCACGCTTGGCGACGGTCTCGTCGAGGCCGTCGCGGTAGAGGACCCATTCGGCCATGGTGACGTCGCGCAGGTGGGTGACGGGCTTGCGGAGCACCTTGGCGAAGTGCTGGGCGGCGTCTTCGCAGGCCTTGCGGCGGGAGGCGTAGGCACCGTCGACGAGGGCGTGCTTGGCGTTGGATTTGACCATCATGAAGGAGACGGCGGGGCCCATGGAGACGGTCTCGAAGACGTTGGTGCGGAAGTCGCTCTTGACGAGGCAGCCCTCCTGGCCGTACATGGAGGAGGCTTGGTCGAGGAGGCCGCAGGGGCAGCCAGCGAAGGTGTGCTCGGACTTCTGGCCGATCTTGGCCATGGTGGTCTTGTCCTTCTCGATGCCGTAGAGCTTGGCGAGCGCCAGCACCGTGCACATCTCAAGGGCGGCGGAGGAGGAGAGGCCGACGCCGAGGGGGATGTTGCCCAGGAACATGCCCTTCCAGCCGTGGGGGGCGGCGGCGGGGTTGCCGTCGAAGAGCCAGTTGAAGGTGCCGTTGACGTAGTTCTGCCAGGTCATCTCCTTGGCGGGGGCGCAGGTGGAGGTGGTGAACTTGGCGGTTTCCATGAGGTCGGCGGCGGTGAGCTCGCAGGTGTCGTCGGCGGAGGGGCTCACGGCGAAGAAGGTGCCTTTGTCGATGGCGGCGGAGAAGACGTAGCCTTCGTTGTAGTCGGTGTGGTTGCCGAGCACTTCGATGCGGCCGGGGGCGTAGGCAACGATCTGGGGCTTCTGACCGTACTTGGCCTGGAACTTGGCGACGAGTTCGTCGTAGACTTCCTGATTCTGCATGGTGTGACCTTTCGTAAGGGGGTTTGTGGGGTTACTTGGTGAGTTCTTCGATGTTGTCCGCGGGCTTGGAGAAGCCGACGGTGTAGAGGAAGATGTAGGCGAGGGCCAGGCCGGGAACGACGAAGGAGACCATGAAGGAGACGCCGGAATCGATGAGGAGGCCCTGGATAATCTGGAAGACGAATCCGCCGAAGACCATCATCATGAAGAGGCCGGAGGCCGCGGCGGTGTACTTGCCGAGTTTCTCGGTGGCGAGGTTGAAGATGGCGGGCCACATGACCGAGGCGCAGAGGCCGCAGAGGGCGAAGAAGACCGCCGCAAGGGGCACGTCGACCAGCTTCACGCCGCCGCTCAGCACGGGCATTTTGGCCGCGATGCCGGTGGTGAGGGTGCCGGCCACGATGAAGAGGATGGCCGCGCCGGAGGTGACGATCATCATGGTGCGGGAGGAGACCTTGCCGCCGATGGCCGCGCCGATGAGACGGCCCACGAACATCAGGAGCCAGTAGACAGCCACGACGGCGCCGGCGATGGCGGCGGCGTTGCCGGTGGCGGCGAGGGGTCCGCCCTCGGCGGTGAGCCACTGGGTCATCACGTTGGGGATGCCGGCCTCAACGCCCATGTAGGCGAAGATGGCGAGCACGCCGAGGAGGCAGTGACGGAAGCGGAGCGGGGCGAAGGCGCCAATCTTCTCGGTGACGACGGCCTGCTCGGGGTCCTTGATGGTGACGAGGGAGATGATGATGAAGGAGGCCGCGAAGACGCCGAGGGCGATGTACATCAGCAGGTCGCAGTCGGCCATGGAGGTCTCGGCCGTGACCGCGCCGACGAGGGAGCCGACGATGAGGGGCGTGACGGTGGCGGTGAGGGAGTTGAAGGTCATGCCGGCCATGTTGAGCTGGTTGCCGCGCTTGCCGCCGCCGCCGAGGAGGTTGAGCATGGGGTTGACGACCATGTTGAGGAGGCAGGCGGAGATGCCGCCGATGAAGCCGCCGACCAGGTAGACGCCGTAGGGCAGGGCCACGCCGTTATCCATCGGCAGCTTGCCGGAGAGCATCTGCACGGCCATGGCGATGAAGCCGGCGGCGATGCCGATGAGCGCGGTCTTCTTGTAGCCGACCTTGCCCAACAGCTTGCCGCCGGGGATGCCCATGAAGAGGTAGGCCACGAAGACCATGGCGTTGCCGAGCATCGCCAGGAGGGTGGAGTTCTTGATGGCCTCTTGCGCCTTCCAGACGTTGGAGAGGGGCTGGCCGAGGTAGGTGACGAACGCGATCATGCCGCAGAGGAACATCATCGTGATGACGGCCACCCAGTTGATGGAGGGTTTTGTTTCAGTGCTCATTGTGGAATGCTCCAAGGATAGGGGGATTTAGCGCTGGGGGAAGCGGAACTCGGTGACGGACTGCATCACTTCGCCGGGGCGGAGGATGACGGTGGGGAAGTCGGGGTGGTTCACGCTGTCGGCGAAGTGCTGGGTCTCGAGGGCGACGCCGCCGCGGCGGACGGTGGGGCCTTCGGGGGTGACCAGGCCATCGGGGATGTAGTTGCCGGTGTAGACCTGCATGCCGGGCTGATCGGTCCAGACTTCGAGGGCGAGGCCGTCGGGCGAGGTGAGGGTGGCGGCGTGGCCGAACTGGCCGGGCGCATGGTCGAGCACGAAGTTGTGGTCGTAGCCCGCGCCGTAGCGAATCTGATCGTTGTCGGCGTCCACGTCGTCGCCGAGGCTACGAGTGGCGGTGAAGTCGAAGGGCGTGCCGGCCACAGGGGCGAGCTCGCCGGTGGGGATGAGGCCCGCGTTGACGGGGGTGTAGCGGGTGGCGTTGATGCGCAGGGTGTGGTCGAGGACGTCGCCCTTGGCGCAGCCCTTGAGGTTCCAGTAAGCGTGCTGGGTGAGGGCGAGCGGCGTGGGGGCGTCGCAGGTGGCGTGGTAGACGATGCGCCAGGTGTTGTCGGGGGTGAGGACGTAGAGCACGTCCACGTGCACCGCGCCGGGATAGCCCTGGTCGCCGTCGGGGGAATCGAGGGAGAGGAGCAGGCAGGCGTCGTTCTCGGTGTAGTAGCCCTTGCCGCGCGCCCACTCGGGGGCGAGGTTCTCGGTCTCCTTGAAGAAGGACTTCGCCTTCCAGACGCGGGAGTTGAAGCCGTCCTCGCCGCCGTGGAGGGCGCAGGGGATGCCGCCGGGGGCGTTGTTCGTGGCGAGGGTGTAGTCCTTGCCGTCGAGCGAGAACTTGCCGAAGGCGATTCGGTTGGCCACGCGGCCGACGAGCTGGCCGTAGTAGGGCTCCTTGATCCAGCCCCCCAGCGTGTCGGGGCCGACGATGACGTTGCGCGGCTGGCCGTCCGGGCCCGGCACCGTGAAGCGCCGCACCGTGCCGCCATATTCCAGCACCTGCAGCTCGGCGCCCAAGCCATTCATCAACGTGTAACTCAACACCACCGTGCCGTCCGGCAGCTTGCCGAACTGTTCGACCTCGACGATGGGATCCGCCTGCTTGTCCTTGCTCATAGAACCTTCCTTACGGCATTCATTAAGGCGCGGCTTCCGCTTTGCCCAATCTTGACTATATTGTATGATACTCCCCGCGCCAACCAAACGCAAGCAAAAAAACGCGTGCAACCCGCGAAAGGAAGAGAAAAAGCAAGGCCCCTTCGGCAACACTCGTGCTCTGGGAAAAATAGAAACTGCAAAGATACAATAGGAACGATGGCGCCAAAAGGATTTCTGCGCAAGATCGCCTTCGCAGGAAACTTCCCCGATGTTACCGCCGAGAAGTTTTATGATTTTGCGAAATGCTCCATTTGTGATACCATATCCGCCGTATTTCTCAGTGCCACGATATGACAACGGCGACAGATCAATTTTACTCGAAGACGGGCCTCATATGGGGCCTGCTTGGTTTGTTGGCGATGTGTGGACTCATGAAGGCCACAAGTGGGGCCGGCTTCTTGGTGATCTTTGCCGTGGTGTTCGCCGGCTTCTCCAAAAACCGGATTCCAGTCTTGTTGTTCGCGTTGGTGGCAACCGCGACGCTGACGGTGACGAATCCTTTCCTCGCGCCAAAAGGCTTCGTGTTTACTGTTGCCGCGCGTTTGGTATACATCATCGCTGCTGGAGTCATGATTTTGCAGGTCGTGGGGCGCAAGGCTCCAAAGCAACTCACGCCACTCCTGGGCCTCATGCCCTATCTGGCCTACCAGGCAATGACTTCGTCCGTCGGATACCAACCCATCATCAGCTATCTTAAGATGGTGCTCTTCTTGTTGGTCTTCTTTGCGTTCTATGGTGTCGCCAGTGCGGCCAGAGGTCGGGAAGACTTCCGCTTTGAGCGCGCCGTACGAACAGTTCTGCTGATTTTCGCATGCTACTTTATCTTCGGCTCGTTGGCGTTGATTCCCTTCCCTGGAATTGGCAAGATGGGTGCGGCGGCAGCGTTGGAGCAAGGATTGACAGTAGAATCCGTTGGTCTGTTCATGGGCGTTACGTTTCAACCGCAAACGTTGGGGCCGGCCATCAGCGTTGTTTCGACAGTGTTATTAGCCGACCTACTTTTCTCCCTGCGTCGCTGGAATTACCTTTACTTGGCGTTGTTGCTTGCTACCCCTGTCTTGGTTTATTACACCTCCAGCCGTACGGCCATGGGCACATGGTTGGCGGGTATGTGTTTCACTGTCTTCGTCTTTATGTGTTCGCACGGTGTTGGGTCGCGTTGGAAGGGGCGTGCGCTCGGTGCAATCACACTTGTCGGGATGCTGACCGGCATCGCTCTATTCGCGACGCCGGGTGTCCAGGACAAAGTTCTGGGCTTCGTGCTTAAGACGAGTGAAGAAAAAGCCTCTGAAGAAGAATTCTCCTTCGAGCGTTTCACCTATTCTCGTCAGGGCTTGATGGACAGTTCCATGGCGGGCTTCGAGGAGAGTCCCGCTATCGGTAATGGCTTCCAGGTTTCCTCCTTGATGGCTGACATGGACATCCGTTCGTGGAAACAGTTGCTCTCCGCCCCAATGGAAAAAGGCGTCTGGATAACGGCAGTACTGGAAGAGGGAGGTATCTTCGGATTTCTTCTCTTTTGCGGTTTCTTGCTGATAGCGTTTCCGCTCTTGTTGTCCCGCCAAGCCTACCTAGGGGCTTGTGCCCTCTTCGTTTTCATCGTCTCAAACTTAGGTGAATTCACCTTCTTCTCTACATCGGGCGGCGGTGGCTTCCTTTGGGCCGTCACCTTTATGGGCCTGACGCTCGATGCCCAGCGCGTAGCGCGCCTGCGCTATCAGAATGCCATGGGCTTCCGGGCCGGTCAACCGCCCCAATCGTTCACTTATCCCACTCCTTATGCCCCCAACGGCGCTCAGGCGTATCTTCCCTAAAGGACTCTCAGCATGAATCGTGACATTGCTTGTATCGGTGCGGGCTACATTGGCGGGCCCACGATGGCCGTCATCGCCCAGAAGAACCCCGACCGCAAGGTAATGGTGGTGGACATCAACCAGTCGCGCATCGACGCTTGGAATTCCGACAACCTGCCCATCTATGAGCCCGGGCTCGACGAGGTGGTGAAGTCTTGTCGCGGCAAGAACCTCTTCTTCTCCACCGACATCGCCGGCGCCATCAAGGCGTGCGACATCATCTTTGTGGGCGTGAACACCCCGACCAAGACCTTCGGCGAGGGCGCCGGTTACGCCTCCGACCTACAATACTGGGAGGCCGCGGCGCGCACGATTTCACAAGAAGCCAACGGCGACAAGATTGTCGTCGAGAAGTCGACCCTCCCCGTGCGCACGGCCGACTCCATGGCCGCCGTGCTCCACACGCACCCGGAGCACACCTTCACCGTCCTCTCCAACCCCGAATTCCTCGCCGAGGGCAGCGCCATCCGCGACCTGCTCGATCCCGACCGCGTGCTCATCGGCGGCCCCCAGGATCGCCGCGGCAAGGCCGCCATCAAGGCCCTCGTGGACGTCTATGCCGCATGGGTCCCCCGCCGCCGCATCCTCACCACCAACGTCTGGTCCAGCGAGATGTCCAAGCTCGCGGCCAACGCCATGCTCGCCCAGCGCATCTCCTCGGTCAACGCCTTCTCGGCCCTCTGCGAGGCCACCGGCGCAGACATCCAGGAGGTCGCCGGCGTCCTGGGCATGGACAAGCGCATCGGCCCCAAGTTCCTCCAGGCCGGCCCCGGCTTCGGCGGTTCCTGCTTCAAGAAAGACGTGCTCAACCTCGTCTATCTCTGCCGCACCTACGGTCTGGACGACTGCGCAGACTACTGGGAGAGCGTCATCTCCATGAACGAGGCCCAGCAGAAGCGCATCGTCGCGCGCACCGTCAAGGCCCTCTTCAACACCCTCGCCGGCAAGCGCATCGCCCTCTTCGGCTTCGCCTTCAAGGCCAACACCGGCGACACCCGCGAGACCCCCTCCCTCACCGTCGCCAACCTCCTGGCCGAGGAACACGCCCAAATCGTCGTCACCGACCCCAAGGCCCTCCCCAACGCCAAGCGCGACCTCGCCCACCTCCAGAACATCACCCTGGAGCCCGACCCCTACCGCGCCGCCGAGGGCGCCGACGCCATCCTCCTCATGACCGAGTGGGACTGCTACCGCACGCTCGACTGGGCCCGCGTCTACGCCGCCATGCGCAAGCCCGCCCTTGTCTTCGACACCCGCAACATCCTGGACCTCCCCGCGCTCCGTGCGCTCGGGTTCAACACCCTCGCCGTCGGCCGCGCCTAAACCCCGCGCCACAGACACGAAACGGCCCTGCCACTCGGCGGGGCCGCTTCGTTTTTTATTCTCCGACGCGCCGGCGCCTTACAGCATCCAGGGCGTGTAGGTCTCGCGCGAGAGGGGGGCCGTCGGGAGGTCGGCGGGAGGCTGGCCAGGGATGAGGCGGCGGACGATGATGGAAGGCAGCGTGCCGCGGTCGCCGTAGGAGGCGACGATACCGGCTGCGAGGTCTAGGTCATGTTCGTCGATGGGACCGAGGACGGCGGCGGTGGGGCCGGGGACGTTGACCGTGTGCAGGAGCGTACGTCCCTGCGCAGCGAGGGCTTTGAGTGCTTGATTGTCGGCGCGGTTCCGGCCGACAATGACGCGTCCGCCGTGGGGCAGACGGAACTGCCGCGAGAAACGCAGAAGCGCGACATCCTCGGCCGCGGGGATGCCCTCGGTGTGGTCAAAGAGGTCGCGAAGTTTGCGACAGTAGCCCTTCTCCGTGAGGAGGCAGCCTCCGGCGGGCGAAGGGAACTCCGTGAGGCCAAAACGCTTGGCCAAGGCCAGTTGCTCAACGCGTTGACGGCCCTGGATGGCGCAGAGGCGTTCGCGGTCGACGCGGCCATCTAGCTCGGGCTGGATGGGCGTGAGCAGTTGAGCCGAGAGGGGACGCAGAAGCTGCCCGGGGATGCCGGACTCCTGGGCCACGGTCTCCAGGCTCTTGCGATTCTGCGACATGGGGCGCTGGTTGAGCACCTCGCCGGTGGAGACAAAGTCGTAACCGCCCGCGCGCATAAACTCGCCCGCCCGGCGAATCATCGTCGCGTGGCAATCGATGCAAGGATTCATCGCCCCGCCGAAACCGTGCGGCGGGTTGCGCACCAGCGCCAAGATGTCCGCTGTAAAGTCCAGCTCATGCAGACGTACGCCCAATTGCGCGGCGGCCTTGCGCGCCGACTTCGCATCGAAGAAGGGGCTAACGAAGACAACGCCCTCCATCTCAATACCCTGATCGCGCAATACACAAATGGCGAGCATGGAATCCAGCCCACCGGAAAGAAGCGAAATCCCGCGTGTTCCCGTCATCTCAATCAACCTTTCTTGCCGCACATTGTATCAAAAGGGCAACCGATGCCCCGAGAGGTGAAGGCGCTGTTAAGTAATAGGGAGAACGGAGAACGGAGAACGGAAGTGCGCCGTTGGTGCCCAGAGAACAGAAAACAGTGTGTACAGCGGCGAAGCCGCAAACCTTTCACGGCTACAGACCGCCCCTGCGGGGCGATGGGCGAAGTCGTTGAGCAAAGCAGCGTCAGCCGCCGTCCTATTCGTCCTATAGGTCCTATTGGTCCTACCGCGTCGCCTGTTGGCACGTCGCAGACGTGCCTGCGGGTGCAGGGGGTGTTTCCCCCTGCCGGGGTGTGGGGCAGCGCCCCACGTCTTCCAATCAACTAATCAACTAATTCTCTTTGTATCCTTTGTGATTCCCAAGACATTCTGGCAGTCCTGCCGGCGGTAGCCGGCCCCTAATCTGCTTTAATCGGCGTAATCGGCGGTTTCTCTATTCTGGCAGTCCTGCGTGCGGTAGCACGCCCTTAATCTGCAACAAATCTGCGGAATCTGCGATTCCCTATTCTGGCAGTCTTTGTGCCCTTTGTGGCTCCTTGTGCACTTTGTGGTGAAGACATTCTGGCAGTCCTGCGTGCGACAGCACGTCGCCCGACTCTGTGCCCCTCTGTCTTCTCTATGATCCTCTGTGTTCTCCGGAATCTGCGGTTCCATCACGCCTGCATCTTCGTGGAAATGAGTCGCAAAAAAGGGCTTGCGCTGGAGCACGCTCCAAGGGATATCATGATGGTGTTTTATGAAAGGAGAGCTATGGCAAAACTTGGCAGACGTGCGTTCGTTGTCGGCGGGGCGGCCCTTGGCGGGGCGGCGCTGGTCGGCGCGACGGCAACGCTGGACACCAACACGGAGAGAAGACCCATGAAAGTCCTTGTCCTGACGGGCAGTCCCCGCAAAAACGGCAACACCAACACCCTGGCCGCCCGCTTCATCGAGGGCGCCAAGGCCGCCGGCCACGACGTCTTCCGCTTCGACGCGGCGGAGGCCAAAGTCAGCCCCTGCCGTGCGTGCAACGCCTGCGGCATGAACGGCCCCTGCGTCATCAAAGACGACTTCGAGCAACTGCGCGAGAAGTTGGTGGAGGCCGACGTGATCGCCTTCGCCACACCGATGTACTACTTCGGCTTCTCGGCGCAGCTCAAGGCCGTCATCGACCGCTTCTACGCGCTGGCCGGCCGCCTGCACACCCCCAAACGCTGCGTCCTGATGATGGCCTACGCCGACACCGACGCCCGCAAACGGCGCGTCCTCGAGGACTACTACGCGATGCTCCTGGACTATCACGGCTGGACCGACGCCGGGCGCATCATCGCCCCCGGGTGCTGGCCCGCCGGCGCCATCAACGCGACAGACCTCCCCCAAAAAGCTTATAATCTTGGTAACTCCCTCTGAGAAAGGAAACACCATGAACATCCTCATTCTGACGGGCAGCCCCCGTCCCAACGGCAACTCCAACTTCCTCGCCGAGCGTTTCGCCGAAGGCGCCAAGGCCGCCGGCCACACCGTGACCCACCTCGACACGGCCCACCTGGACATCCACCCCTGCATCGCCTGCGAGCACTGCCACAACGGCAGCGGCACCTGCACCTTCCACGACGGCTTCACCGACATCCGCCGCGCCATCGCCAAGGCCGACGCCCTCGTCTTCGCCGGCCCCATCTACTACTTCGGCCTCCCCGCCCAGCTCATCGCCGCCATCGACCGCTTCTACGCCTGCGGCGACGACCTCAAGTTCCCCAAGAAGGCCGCCCTCATCGTCACCCTGGCCGACACCAACCCCGACACCGCCGCGGCCGCCGTCCTGCAGTTCCGCAAGATCGCCGCCTACGAAGGCTGGGCCGATGGCGGTGTCCTCGTCGCCCCCGGACTCTGGTCCGCCGGCGACGCCAAGAACTCCCCTTACGCCGACCAGGCCTACGCCCTCGGCAAATCTTTTTAAGAGAACAGAAAAAAGAGCACAGAGAACAGAGAACGCCCCTGCGGGGCGACGGAGTAACGAATGGGCAACTGTGGAATGTTTACCCTGCGGGGCTCCCACCGTGCAGGCCCGAAGGGACAAACCTTCCACGGCTAAGGCCACGAAGGACCACAAAGAAACACAAAGGTGTTTCATAGTTCCTCGTCGCTCGGCCTGTCGCGCGCTTGCCGCGCGTTCTGTTCTCCGTTCTCCGTTTTCCGTTCTCCGTTCTCCCTGCTTCTAAGGAAAGGCTCACCTCATGACATCCCCTAATTTCATCTACGACATCCCCACGCGCCTGCTCTTCGGGCCCGGTGCACTCGATAAACTCGGCGAGGAGAAACTCCCCGGCAAGAAGGCCCTGCTGGTGATGACCGGCGGCAAATCCGCCAAGGCCACCGGCGCCTATGACCGCCTGCTGACGCAGCTCGCCAAGAGCGGCGCCACCGTCGTCGAATTCCCCAAGGTCCAGGCCAACCCGCTCCGCCCCACCGTGATGGAAGGCACCGCGCTCGCCAAGGCCGAAGGCTGCGACTTCATCGTCGCCCTGGGCGGCGGCTCCGTGATGGACGCCGCGAAGATGATCGGCGTGATGGCCCGCAACCCCGGCGACCTCTGGGACTATGCCTACACCACCACCGGTGGCAACAAGCCCTACCCCAACGCCCCCCTCCCGCTGGTCTGCATCACCACCACCGCCGGCACCGGCAGCGAGATTGACCCCGGCGCCGTCATCTCCGACGACGACCGCCGCGAGAAGCCCGGCTTCGTCGACCCCCGCCAGTTCCCCGTCCTCTCCGTGGTCGACCCCACGCTGATGCTCTCCGTGCCCGCGCACCTCACCGCCTACCAAGGCTTCGACGCCCTCTTCCACAGCATCGAAGGCTACCTCGCCGGCCCCCGCAGCCTGATGAGCGAGCTCTACGCCCTCGCCGCCGTCGAGCGCCTCGCCGCCAACCTCCCCCGTTGCATCACCCACCCCGACGACCTCGAGGCCCGCACGCAGGTGGCCCTCGCCAACACCCTCGGCGGCTTCGTCATGTCCACCGGCCCCCTCACCAGCGAACACGCCATCGAGCACGCCCTCAGCGCCTTCCACCACGCCCTCCCCCACGGCGCCGGCCTCATCATGGTCTCCCTGGCCTACTACAAAGCCCTCATCGACAAAGGCGCCTGCCCCGGCCGCTTCGTCCGCCTGGCCCAGGCCCTCGGCCGCCCCACCGCCACCCGCCCCGAGGACTTCCTCGATGCCCTCGCCGCCCTCCAGAAGGCCTGTGGTGTCGACGCCCTCAAGATGTCCGACTACGGTATCACCCCCGCCGAGTTCCCCGCCATGGCCCAGAACGCCCGCGACACCCTCGCCGCCCTCTTCGACTGCGACCCCGCCCCGCTCTCTGGCGAGGACGTCGTCCAGATCTATCAAGCCTCGTATAGATAACGAGGAGAACGGAGAACGGAAAACGGAGAACGGAACGCGCGACAAGCGCGCGACGAACTGACCGAAAGAAAGCCATGAAACACCTTTGTGTCCCTTTGTAGTCCTTCGTGTCCTTAGTCGTGGAAGGTTTGTCCCTTCGGGCCTGCACGATGGGTGCCCCGCAGGGCAAACATCCCACAGTTGTCCATCCGTCACTCCGTCGCCCCGCAGGGGCGCTCCGTTCTCCGTTCTCCGTTTTCCGTTCTCCCTAATACTGAAAGGACATTCCATGAAGACCGCCGTCCTCGCCCTGACCGCCGCCCTCATTGCGGCCCCCACCTTCATCCAAGGAGCCACCCCCATGCCTGACTACACCCCCGCCTTCCCCACCGGCGCGCCCAACGACGCCTACGCCCAGTACTTCAAGGGCCGGAGTTACCTCGCGCGCCTCACCGACCATGCCGACCAGACCGGCGTGCCCATCGCCAACGTCACCTTCGAGCCCGGCTGCCGCAACAACTGGCACCGCCACACCGGCGGCCAAATCCTCCTCTGCGTCGCCGGCGAAGGCCTCTACCAAGAGCGCGGCAAGCCCGCCCGCCACCTCAGGCCCGGCGACGTCGTCGAAATCCCGCCGGACACCGACCACTGGCACGGCGCCACCGCCGACCGCTGGTTCGCCCACCTCTCCATCGAGTGCCACCCCGACACCAACAAGAACACCTGGCTCGAGCCCGTCTCTGACGCCGACTACGCCGCCGCCCAGCCCCGCGCCGCCCAGCCCAAGATCCTCACCCCCCGCGAAGCCGCCCTCGCCCGCATCTCCGGCCGCGCCGCCGCCGGCGACATGCCCGGCCTCAAGCGCGCCTGCGCCGAAGGCCTCGCCGCCGGCCTCACCGTCAACGAGATCAAGGAAGTCTTCGTCCAGCTCTACGCCTACCTCGGCTTCCCCCGTTGCCTCAACGCCAACGCCGCCTTCTCCCAGCTCCTCGCCGAACGCAAGGCCGCCGGCAGCGTCGACCCCGAAGGCCCCGCGCCCAAGACCCTCCCCGCCGACGCCGACCGCGAGCGCATCGGCCGCGAGAAGCGCGCCGCCCTCTTCGGCTCCGACCCCAACGCCCCCGCCGCCTGGCAGACCTTCGCCCCCGGCGCCGAGCAATTCCTCAAAGAGCACCTCTTCTGCGACGTCTTCGCCCGCGGCCTCCTCACCGACAAGGAACGCGAGCTCTGCACCGTCTCCATGCTCTGCGTCCTCCCCGGCGCCGAAGGCCAACTCGCCAGCCACCGCGGCGCCGCCGAGCACATGGGCAACACCCCCGCCGCCCTCGACGAAGCCGTCGACCTCGCCCGCGCCATCCGCTGACCTCCCCCACCCTCCTTATTCCAAGGCCCCCACCGGGGCCTTTTTTGTTCTCCTTTTTAAATCACAGCGTGGTCCGTAAAGGGGGCTTTCTGAGACCCTATAGTGGTCCGAGGTCAACCACTATAGTGGTCGAGGGCGAGACCCTATAGTGGTCCGCCCCGAAACCCTTAAGGGTCCAGAAAGGGTCCTTAAGGGGGCCAATCCTGCCTAGGGAAGAGAGAACTGCAAAGGCGCACATCTTCCACGGCTGCGGAAAGCGGAACGCCCCTACGGAGCGGCGGAGGGTCTTCCCGAGAAATCGACAAGACGCGAAACAAAGGGCTATGGGCACGGTCAGCGGTGGAGCCGCGGAGTGCCCGATGGAGCCCGCGGTGTTTCGCGCCCACAGGTGCGTCTTTGCAGTTCCCATTTGCCCCGGGCTCTATTGCATCTTCCCGGCACGATTGGAGCGTTGCGGAGAGATGTGGTAAACTATGGGGCTTAGTTTATAGGAAGTGAGGTTTGAAGGATATGGATTTGCCTGATCTGTCGAGATTTTCTCCGAATGCGCGGCGCGTGATGCGTCAGGCGCAGATGGAGGCGCAACGTCTGGGCCATGACCATGTGGGGACGGAGCACCTGGCCATCGCGTTGGCCGAGGTGGAGTGCCGTGCTCAGCAGATTCTGCGGCGCTCGTTCAACACGTCCGGCGAGGATTTGCGTATCCGTGTGGAGGCGCAGGCCGCGCCCAACGGCGGCGTGCAGGATTCCCCGCCCGCGGGTCTGCCGTGGTCGCAACGCGCCCGGAAGATTTGCGACGTGGCGCGGATGATTGCGGAGTCACGCGGGAAGCAATCCGTGGACACGACCATCCTGCTCTTCGCCATCGTGACGGAGGGCGGCTTGGGCGCGCTGGTGCTGCGTCAGCTCGGGGTGACCACGGAGTCGCTCGAGAAGTTTATGCCGCAGACCGATGCCACGGAGCAGGAGTTTGAGGGGCCCGAGGCGATGAAGCCCAAGGCCCAAGAGCCGAAGGCCAGCGAGCCCGAGGGCAAGGGCCCGCAGAAGACGCCGGCCCTGGATACCTTCGGCCGCGATCTGACGGCCCTGGCCGCGAAGGGCAAGCTTGACCCCGTGATTGGGCGCGACAAGGAACTGCGCCGCTTGGTGCAGATTCTCTGCCGCCGCAGCAAGAACAACGCGGTGCTCATCGGTGAGGCCGGCGTCGGCAAGACGGCGGTCGTCGAAGGCCTGGCGCAGGCCATCGCCTCGGGCGAGGTGCCGGAGTCGATGCTCGGCAAGCGCGTGGTGGCGCTGGACATGGCGTTGCTCGTGGCCGGCACGCAGTACCGCGGGCAGTTCGAGGAGCGCCTGAAGCGCGTCATCAACGAGGTCTCCTCCAGCGGCAAGATCATCCTCTTCCTGGACGAGCTGCACACCATCGTGGGTGCCGGCGGCGCCGAAGGCGCGATGGACGCGGCGAACATCATCAAGCCCGCCCTCGCGCGCGGCGAGTTCCAGTGCATCGGCGCGACCACGCTCAATGAGTACCGCAAAGGCATCGAGAAGGACGCCGCCCTGGAGCGCCGGTTCCAGACCGTGATGGTGGATGAGCCCACGCAGGCCGAGGCCATCGCCATCCTCGAAGGCCTCTCGCCGAAGTACGCCGAGCACCACGGCGTGCGTTACTCCCCCGCCGCCCTCGAGGCCGCGGTGCGCCTGACCGCGCGCTACATGCCTGCCCGCCAACTGCCCGACAAGGCCATCGACGTCATCGACGAGACCGGGTCGCGCCTGCGCCTCTCCGTGGCGGTCCGCCCGGCCCACCTGCGCAAGATGGAGCAGGAGATCCGCGCCATCACCGCCAAGAAGGAGAAGGCCGTGGAGTCCGACGACTACGACACCGCCGCCGTCCTCCGCGACCTCGAAGCCGAGAAGACCGAGCGCTTTGAGAGCGAGCTTGCCAAGTGGCAGTCCAAGCACAACGCCAAGAAGCTCGTCGTCACTGCCGACGCCGTGGCCCAAACCGTGGCGACCATGACCGGCGTGCCCGTCAACCAGATGACCGAGGGCGACCGCCGCCGCATGCTGGAGCTGGAGCAGGAACTCGACGCCCGCGTCATCGGCCAGCACGACGCCGTTGCCGCCGTGGCCCGCGCCCTGCGCCGTGCCCGCGCGGGGATGAAGGACCCCACGCGCCCCATCGGCTCCTTCTTCTTCCTGGGCCCCAGCGGCGTGGGCAAGACCCTGCTGGCCAAGGCCCTGGCCACCAGCCTCTTCGGCGACGCCAAGGCGCTCATCCAGCTCGACATGTCGGAGTACATGGAGAAGCACACCGTCAGCCGCCTGGTCGGCTCGCCCCCCGGCTACGTCGGCCACGAGGAGGGCGGCCAGCTCACCGAACGCGTCCGCCGCCGCCCTTACTCCGTCGTCCTCTTCGACGAGATCGAGAAGGCCCACCCCGACGTGATGAACACCCTCTTGCAGATTCTGGAAGAGGGGTGCCTGACCGACGGTCTAGGCCGCCGCGTGGACTTCCGCAACACGGTCGTCATCCTCACCTCGAACATCGGGTGCAACTTCGCGGGCGAGGCCCCCACCATGGGCTTCCTCCCCGGCGAGGCCGCCAAGGGCGTCCTCATGGCGCACGATGCCCTGCGCACGAAGATTCTCGGCGAGGTCCGCAAGACCCTCAAGCCCGAGCTCCTCAACCGCTTCGACGAGATCATCGTCTTCCATGCCCTCGACCGCGAGGCCATGGCGAAGATTCTCGATGTGGAGCTCGCCGCCGTCCGCAAGCGCCTGGCCGCCGCCGGCGTGCAGTTTGAGCTCGACGCCGCCGCCACCGCTCTCATCCTCGACGAAGGCTTCAAGCCCGAGCAGGGCGCCCGCCCCCTCCGCCGCGCCATCGAGCGCCTGGTGGAGGACGCGCTGGCCGACGCCGTCCTGCGCGACGGCCCCCGGAAGACGCCCTACCTGCTCTCCCCCGCCGAGCCCGGTCCCGACGGCGAGAAGCGCCTGGTCGCCACGCCCCGAGCGGTCCAACAAGCCACCACGCCCCGCAAGGCCCCGCGTCAGCCCCCCACCCGCCGCCGCGCCGCCAAGGCCCCCCTGCCGAACTCCTCCGCTACGCGGTAAGGGCGGCTACGCCGCCCGGAGAACAGAGAACGGAGAACGGAGCGTGCAGGCGCGAAGCGCCAAACCTTCCACGGCTACAGAGCGCCCCTGCGGGGCGACAGGCGGAGCCGCAAAGACGCAAGTCTTGCAGGAAAGGTGTGGCGCGGGAGGGCGCACGGTCGTGCGCCCTCCCGCGCCACACCTTTCCTGCGTCAAAAGGAGTTCTAAAAGACAACTTAAGCGCGAAGACGATGGGCGAAAGGGAGCAATCAGCGGGCGTTTAGTCCGCAAAGCGACCGGCGTTAGCCCATCTGGCTTCGCGCGCACTGGCATCTTTGCGGCCCCCATCTCTTTGGCTTCTATTTGTTTTTATTCTTGTACGGCGGCTCACCCATCGCCCCGCAGGGACGCTCCTGCATCTCCTGAATCTCCTGCATCTCCTGAGCGGCCTTTCACGTCGCGGTAGGACCTATAGGACGTATAGGACATATAGGACGGCGGCTGTCGCCGGAGGACTCCCAAAACCAAAGCGTGGCGTGCGAAGCCCGCCACGCCCCTACAGGCCCTTCGGGCCGGACGTGCGCCTTGCGCGCACGCACGGCCCGCCCCTGCGTCGCCTCTTTGTGTCCTTGGTGTCCTTTGTGATTTCTAAAAAACAATCTGGCAGTCCAGCGTGCGCTAGCACGCCGCCCGTCTCTGTGACCCTCTGTATCCTCTGTGCCACTCTGTGTTCTTCCGAAATCTGCGGTTCCCGTCCGATGTGGTAAGACAACTAGGCCCACTAAGACGATTAGAACAAAAACGGCGAGGCCACCTTATCGGCGGCCCCGCCCGTCGCGCGCTTGTCGCGCGTTCTGTAGCCGTGGAAGGTTTGGCGCTTCGCGCCTGCACGCTCCGTTTTCCGTTCTCTGTTCTCCGGGGCGCCAGAGGCGCCCCTTAGTCCTTGAAGAAGGCGTGGTAGAGGGCGCGGACGGCGTTCTCGCGCTGGGAGCTCTGGATGCCGAACATCATGGAGATCTCAGAGGAGCCCTGGTTCATCATGTCCAGGGAGATGCCTTCGCGGAAGAGGGCCAGCGTGGCGTGGGCGGCCATGCCGGGGGTGTAGTAGAGGCCTTCGCCGACAATCATGATGAGGGCGGTGCCGCGCTCGATCTGCAGGTTGTCGGGCTTGAGCTCGCGCATGATGTGGTCGCGGACGCGGCCTTCGACCTCGGGGGTGAAGCCCTCCTCGCGGAAGACGACCGAGACGTTGTCGATGCCCGAGGGCATGTGCTCGTAGGAGATGCCCTCTTCCTCGAGAATCTGCAACAAGCGGCGGCCGAAGCCGATCTCGCGGTTCATCATGTACTTGTCGATGTAGAGCGTGCAGAAGCCGGCGGAGGAGGCGATGCCGACGACCGAGCCCTGGCGCGCACGGCGGTGATGGACGATCATCGTGCCGGGGGCGTCGGGGTGATTGGTGTTGCGGATGTTGATCGGGATGGCGGCCTTGACGGCGGGGATGATGGCCTCGTCCTGGAAGACGCCGAAGCCGGCGTAGGAGAGCTCGCGCATCTCGCGGTAGGTCATCTCGGGGATGCCCTGCGTCACCTCCGGCACCAGGCGCGGGTCGACGGGATAGACGGCGTCGACGTCGGTGAAGTTCTCGTAGACCTTGGCCTTGACGGCGGCGGCGAGGATGGAGCCGGTGATGTCCGACCCGCCGCGGGGGAAGGTCGCCACGTCGCCGGCCTGGGTGTAGCCGAAGAAGCCCGGGAAAACGACAATCTCGCTCTCCGTGCGGTCATTCAGATAGTCCGCCAACTTCTTATAGGACTCGGGGAGCACCTGGGCGTTGCCGAAGTCGTCGGACATCAGGAGGCCCGCCTCGCGCGGGTTGGCATATTCCGCGCGCAGGCCGCCGGCGCGGAAGGCGGCGGCGACGATACGGGCGGCGTTGTCCTCGCCCGCGGCCTTCATCAAGTCCATGAAGCGCGCGGCCTCGAGATCCTTGTACGAAGCAATGCGGCTGTCTAGGTCGGCGCAAATCTCGTCCATGACGGTCTGCTCCAGACCCAGGCCCGCGCGGATTTCCTCGTAGCGGGCGACGATGGCGTCGCGCACCTCGGCGGGGTCGCGCTGGGTGAGGCAACGGCCGGCGCATTCAATAAGGAGGTCGGTGACCTTAGTGTCGCCCTTGTTGCGCTTGCCGGGAGCGGAGACCACGACAATGCGGCGGGTGGGATCGGAGGCGATGATGTCGCGGATTTTGGCGACTTGGGCGGCGTCGGCGACGGAGGATCCGCCGAACTTACAGACTTTCATGGGTGTGAGGACTCCATCAGTTGGACAGGTCAAAGGATGCAAAGGTGGAAGGGCATGGAGCGGACAATGCCCTGCGCGGTAATCTCGGTGAGGGCGTCGACGATGTCGCCCGTGCGCGCCGGCTGCGTCAGGATGACGACGGGCACGTAGCCCTCAGCGCGCTGGGCCTCGGTGGCCTCATGCTGACTGGCGGCAAAGATGCTCACGCCGTGGTCGCCCAGGATGGTGGCGAAGCGGCCCACCATGCCGCAGGCCTCGCGCACCATCAGGCGGATATAGAAGCGGCTGACGCAATCCTCGGGCGGCAGGAGGCTATAAGAGGTCTCGCCCAGGGGCGGGAGCGGTTCGGCCGCGCGGGGCGTGTGCACGGAGACGTGGCGCGCCACGGAGACGATGTCGCTGATGACGGCGCTGGCCGTGGCCTCACGACCGGCCCCGCGGCCATAATAAAGGGTGTCGCCCGTCATCGAGCCATCCACGAGCACCGCGTTGAAGACGTCGTTCACGGCCGAGAGGGTGTGGCTCTTGGGCACCAACGTGGGGTTGACGCGCACCTCCAGCTTGTCGCCATGCGCCTTGCAAACGGCCAGGAGCTTGATGACGTAGCCCAGCTCGCCGGCGTAACGCACGTCCACGGGGTTCAGACCGCGGATGCCCTTCACAAGGATTTGGTCCAGCGGCACGGAGACACCGTAGGCCAGCGAGGCGAGGATGCAAATCTTGTGCGCCGTGTCGAAACCATCGATATCTAGCGAGGGATTGGCCTCGGCATAGCCCAGACGCTGCGCGTCGGCCAGCACATCGTCAAAGCCCGAGCCCTCGGCGGCCATGCGCGTGAGGATATAGTTGCAGGTACCGTTGAGGATGCCGTGCATGGCCTTGATGTCGTTGGCCACCAAGCCGTCACGCAGAGAGCGCACGATGGGGATGCCGCCGCCCACGCTCGCGCCGAAGTAGAGGTCCACCCCCTTCTCGCGCGCCAAAGCGAAGAGTTCCGCGCCATGCTCGGCCAGCAGCTTCTTGTTGGCGGTGACGACCGACTTGCCGGCGTTCAAGGCCGCCTTGATGACGTCCTGCGCCACGCCCGTGCCGCCGATCAACTCCACCACCACGTCCACATCGTCACGCGTCGCCAAAGCCATCGCGTCGGTGGTCAAGAGCGCCCGGGGCACATCCACCCCGCGGTCGCGCGTGATGTCCAAATCCGCCACCCCGCGCAAGGCCACGTTCAGCCCACACCGGCGCGAAACCAGCGGCGCTCCCTTCAGGAGCCCCTCCGCCACGCCCGCGCCGACCGTGCCGAAACCAATAATCGCAACGCCAACTTCTTTCATGCGTTTCTCCGCTCAATAAAATACAAGTCCATAACTTACCATAAACCACCGCTTAAAACAAGTAGAGGCGACAAAGCCGCTCCGAAGAACGGAAAGCGGAACATACAAACGCGAAGCACCAAGCCTTCCACGGCGATCAGCCAGGTGCTCCGCAGGAACACTTGTGTCTTCGTGGAAAACTTCCTCAGTGCTTGAGGAGGGATTGGTAGAGGGCGAGGGTGGATTGGGCCATCTTCTCGGCGGTGAAGGTGTCGGCGATGTGAGGGCGCAGGGGGCCGAAGTCCGTGTCGCGGAGGCGGAGGAGGGCTTGGGCCAGGGCGTGGGCGTCGCCGGGGGGCACGAGGAAACCGTCCTGGCCGTCGCGGACGATGTCGAGGACGCCGCCGTGGGCGGCCGCGATGACGGGGGTCTCCATGGCGAGGGCCTCGGCGACGGTGCGGCCGAAACTCTCGGGTTTACTGACGTTACAGGAGCAGAGGACGTCGGCCAGCGCGTCAATCTCGGGGATGTGGGTCTGGCTGCCGGTGAAGACGACGCGGTCGGTCACGGCGAGGTCGCGAGCGAGGGCCTTGAGCTCGTCAAGGTAGTCCTCTTGGTGCTTTTGGGGTCCGCCGACGACGAGGGCAACGAGTTCCGGCCAGGACGCTTTGAGTTCGGCCACGGCGCGGATGAGGACGTCCACGCCCTTGAGGCGGGAGACGCGGCCAACGACGAGGGCGACGAACTTGCCCTCCAGACCCCAACGTTTACGGAAGTCGGCTTGCCACGCGGCATCAAGGCGGGCGGGGTCGAAGGTCTCGAGATCCACGCCGCGGGGGATGACGGCGAGGCGGTCCTCGGGCACCCAGGGATAGTGCTCGCGGACGAAGGCACGGCCGGCGGTCGAGACGCAGATGACGCGGTCGGCCCGCACCATCACGCTGCTGTAGAGGCCGGGGTGGTTGAGGCCGTGCATGGTGGAGACGGTGGGGAGACCGAGCGGGCGGTTGGCCCAGAGGGTGAGCCAGCCCGGCACGCGACTGCGGAAGTGCACGATGTCGGGGCGGATTTCGCGGAGGGCGCGGCGAAGAGCCCAGGCACGCCAGGGCGCGGTGAGCGGGTTCTTCGAGCGCATGTCGAGCGTCACGTGACGGCCGCCGTCGGCCTCGATCTGCGCGACGCGCTTGCCGCCGGCGGAGATGACGATACTCTCGTGGCCCGCGCGGACATAGAGACGGTTGCTGTCGACCACGCCGCGCTCGACGCCGCCGTCATTGAGCGAGGGAAGGATTTGGACGATTCTCACAGGAGTCCTGCCTTCTTATAGGCGAGCCACGTGGTGTAGCCGCCGGAGAGGTTGAAGACGTTGTAGCCACGCTGGGCAAGGATGCGCTCAGCGAAGTAGCCGCGCTGGCCGACCTTGCAGAAGACGACGATGGGGCGGTCCTTGGGCAACTCGCCGAGACGGTCGCGCAGGTCACCAAGGGAAATGTTCACCGCCCCCGGGATGGTGCCGCCGGCCACTTCCGCGGGTTCGCGCACATCCAACAAGAATGCCCCCTCGGGAATCTGCGCCGGCGTGATGGGGCTGGAGAGGGCGTTATCAATGTTCTCGATAATCATGCCAAGCATGTTCGCGGGTGACTTCGCGGAGCCATAAGGCGGCGCGTAGCAGAGGTTGAGATCAGCCAGGCAAGAGCACCCCGAGATGTCGCACGCCGAGGCATTAATCACGTCAATGAGCTTGTCCACGCCTTCCGTTCCCACGGCCTGCGCACCCAGGATTGCCCCCGTCTCGTCTATCAGCACCTTGACATGGATAGACGTGGCACCGGGATAGTAGCCCGCATGCGACATCGGATGGGCATAAATCGCGGTATACGTCTTGCCGCGGATCTTGAGCCATGCTTCTGGCACGCCGGTGCCGGCGGCGGTCAAGCCGCCCACCTTCACGATACCGCAGGCCAAGCCGGGGTCATAAGGCAGAGTAAGATCGCTGTCCTCATCCACCTCTACAATCCCCTTCGCGAAGGCCCGCCCCTGCAGATTCGCGGGGCCGGCCAGCGCAACGGCAAAGCCATCAACCTCCGCCACATCGCCGGCGGCGAAAATGTTGGGGTCGGAGGTATGCAAGAAGTTATCCACCTTGATATGGCCCTTGGGGCCGAGGTCGAGGCCGGCGGCTTGGGCGAGGGCGGAGTTGGGACGCACGCCCAGGGCCATGACGACAAGGTCGGCCGGGACGGTCGCGCCGTCGTCGAGCGTGGCGACGCCATCGGCCCAGGAGGCGACGGTGCGCTTGGTACGGAGGTCGACGCCCGTCTCGCGGAGGGCGTCCTCGGCCCAGGTCGCCATCTCGGGGTCGAGCATGGCGGGGAGGATGTTCGGGGCCTTCTCCACGAGGGTGACGGTCAGGCCGCGGTGGGCCAGGTTCTCGGCGGTCTCCACGCCGATGGCCCCGCCGCCAATGACAAGGGCGGCCTTGGCGCCGCGCACGGCGGCGATGAGGCGGTCCATGTCCGTCAGGGAGTTGAGGGTGAAGACGCGGTCGTCGGGCAGGCCGGGAACGGGGATGCGGATGGGCGTCGCGCCCGTGGCGAGGAGGAGGCGGTCGTAGGGGAGGGCCTCAGCGGAGCCGTCGGCGTTGCGCACGGTGACGGTCTTGGCGGCGCGATCGATAGCCGTGGCCTCGCAGGAGGTGCGCACGTCGACGTTGAAGCGCTTGCGGAAGCCTTCGGCGGACATCACCAGCAGGTTGTCGCGGTCGGGGATGACGCCGCCCACGTGGTAGGGCAGACCGCAGTTGGCGTAGGAGATGGCGGGGCCCTTCTCGATGAGCGTAATCTCGGCGAACTCGTCGAGCCTTCTCAGACGCGCCGCCGCGCTTGCTCCAGCGGCCACGCCGCCAACAATGACAACCTTCATGGTGTGCTCCTTTCAGTCACGTAAAAGCGAAGGCTTGGAGGTTCGGTCTGTCCGCCACGGGACACGTACCAGCCTCCAAGCCTCCAATCGGCCACGCTGCGTCTGGGGCGATTAGGCTTTCCAGACTTGGCCGGGCTTGGTGGGGACGGCGGCCATGGCGTTGCGGGTGTCGACGATGAGGTCGGCGCTCTGGGCGAGGGCGGCGTAGTCGACGTCCTTATGGGCGGTGGCGATGAGGACGCAGTCGTAGCCCTTGACGGTGGCGGGGGTGAGGGGGACGGACTTGCGGCCGGCGAAGTGGGGGTGCTCGCGGGTCTCGCGGATGACGGGGAGGTAGTCGTCGTGGTAGTCGACGGCGGCGCCGCGGGCCTCGAGCTTCTCCATGAGGATGTAGGTAGGGGACTCGCGGTCGTCATCGACGTTGGCCTTGTAGGAGAGGCCGAGGATGAGGATCTTGGAGCCCTTGACGGCCTTGGCGCGGTCGTTGAGGGCCTCGGCGACGCGGTCGACCACCCAGTCGGGCATGGCGGTGTTGACCTCGCCGGCGAGCTCAATGAACTTGGTGTATTGGCCGAACTCGCGGGCCTTCCAGGTGAGGTAGAAGGGGTCGATGGGGATGCAGTGGCCGCCAAGGCCGGGGCCGGGATAGAAGGCCATGAAGCCGAAGGGCTTGGTGGCGGCGGCGGCGATGACCTCCCAGACGTCGATGCCCATGGCCTGATAGACCTGCTTGAGCTCGTTGACCAGGGCGATGTTCACGCAGCGGAAGGTGTTTTCCGTGATTTTGGCGGCCTCGGCGGCGCGACAGCTGGAGACGGGCACGAGGGTGTGGATGGCCTTGGAGTAGAGCTTGGTGACGGCCTCGAGGCAGGCGGGAGTGTAGCCGCCGACGACCTTGGGGATGGAGGCGACGACGCTGTGGGGGTTGCCGGGGTCTTCGCGCTCGGGGCTGAAGGCGAGGTGGAAGTCGGTGCCGGCCTTGAGGCCGCTGCCCTGCTCGAGGACGGCGCGGAGTTCGCCGTCGGTGGTGCCGGGATAGGTGGTGGACTCCAGGCAGACGAGCATGCCCTTGTGGAGGTGGGGGGCGATGGCCTTGCCGGTATCGGTGATGTAGGAGATGTCGGGCTCGCGATTCTTGTTGAGGGGCGTGGGCACGCAGATGATGACGGCATCCACGCCGTCGCACACGGCGAAGTCGTCGGTGGCGCGGAAGTGTCCGCCCTTGATTTGCTCGGCGATGCTCTCGGCGGTGATGTGCTTGATGTAGCTCTGGCCGGCGTTCACGGCATCGACCTTGCGGCGGTCGACATCAATGCCCGTGACGTCCACGCCCGAGCGGGAAAATTGCAGGCAGAGCGGTAGCCCGACGTAACCCAAACCAACGACGGCGATCTTGTCCATGTGTGCGATCCTTTCAGCAAACGTTGGCACTAGTATAGCATAAAGGGGCGTTGCGCGCCCCAGAGAACAGAGAACGGAGAACTGAGAGCACAGGCCGCCAAATCGAAAAGGAATCGCACGAGGGCGTGTCGGGGATGTCGCGATAAGATGTCCTAAGGAGGGGTACACGATTAGGTGTCTGGATAGATTAGGGAAAAGCGGAGATGATAGAGGGACTCCTCCTCCGGCAAGGAGAAACACCCCCTGTTTCCGCGGGTACGTCTGCGACCTGCCAAGAGGCGACACAGGAGAGCGCGACAAGGGCCTTCAGCCCCCCTCCGCGGACCCCTAAGGGTTTCGGGGTGGACCACTATAGGGTCTCGACCCCGACCACTATAGTGGTTGACCTCGGACCACTATAGGGTCTCGCGGAGAGCCCTTCTGTGGGCTTAGACGAGAGGGTCTGGGGCGGTGCCGATGAGGCGTCGGGCGCGGTTGGCGACAAAGCCGCAGAGCGAACAATGGAGCCCGAGGCGGTTCGTGCCGCACTTTACGTCTTTGCGTTCCCCCATTTTCCCCGGACACAACCGGGAACTTTCCTGGCGAATTGGGTGGAGGTGGGGTGCTTGTGGTATACTATAGACTTTATTAAAGTGAACAGGGAGGACTGCAATGAAAGTCTTGTTGGTTGGTGATATCGTGGGCTCGCCGGGGCGGGCATGGTTTAAGTCGGTGGCGCAGTGGCTGTTGGGCTCTGGTGAGGTGAACGCCATCATCGCGAACGCGGAAAACGCGGCGGCGGGGAACGGCATCACGAAGGCCTTGGCGGAGGAACTGTTGGAGGCGGGCGCGGATCTGTTGACGTTGGGTGACCACACGTGGGGCCAGCGAGGCTTCGACGCGGAGATCGGCGGCCTCAAGCGGGTGGTGCGGCCGGCGAATTATCCCGAGGGAACGCCCGGCCTGACAGCGGCGGTGGCGGAGACGGCGTTGGGGCCGATCGGGGTAGTCTCGGTGCTGGGCCAGGTCTTCATGGCGCCGGCGGACAATCCTTTCCATGCGGTGGATCGGGCGTTGCGGCAGATTCCGGCGAACGTGCCGGTCTTTGTGGACGTGCACGCGGAGGCGACGAGCGAGAAGATTGCGTTGGGCCACTGGCTGGACGGCCGGGCGGCGTGTGTCTTCGGCACGCACACCCACGTGCAGACGAGCGACGCGACCATCCTGCCGGGCGGGACGGCCTACATCACCGACCTGGGCATGACGGGTCCGGTGGAGGGGGTCATCGGACGCCAGCTGGCGCCGGTGCTCAAGAAGTTCACGACCGGGATCCCCGCGAAGTTCGACGTCGCGAGCGCGCCGGCGAAGCTGGAGGGCGCCATCGTGGAGATCCCGCGCGGGGAACGCCGGGCGACCTCCATCAAGGCGGTGCGGTTCGTTCAGGAGGGCTGAGTGGCGGCGGGCTTGGAGAGTCTGCCCACGTGGGCGCTGGATACGATGTCGGCCTGTTTGCGCGACATCCCGGGGGCCTTTCGCGATGAGGTGGCGGCGGCGCGCAAGGCGCGTCTCTTCGACGAGGCCGAGGCGTGGTACGCCAAGTTCCCGGAATGGCAACGGGTGAAATACCGCGAGCTGACGCCGCCGAACACCTGGAAGCCGGTGCGCGCGGAGGACCTGGACGCCATCTTCGGCGCGGGGGGCGAGTTGGCGAAGGTCTTCGACCGCTATGAGCCGCGCGCGGGACAACAGGCGATGGCGCACGCCGTGGCTGAGGCACTGAACGGGCAACGTTTCCTTTTGGCCGAGGCGGGCACGGGCGTGGGCAAGAGCTTGGCCTATCTGGTGCCCTGTGCACTGTGGGCGTGCGCAAACAACCTGCCCATCGTGATCTCGACGAACACGCGCAACCTGCAGACCCAGCTGCTGACAAAGGACCTGCCCCTGGTGCGGCGCATCGTGGCGCCCTTCCTGCCGGAGGGGACGGCCCTCGACGCGACGGTGCTGAAGGGCCGCAACAACTACCTCTGCCTCAAACGCCTCGGTTTCTACGTCGAGGGCGGTTACGAGGGTCTGCGCGAGGGCGAGGCCCCGCTCTTCGCCGACCTCGTGGCCTGGGCCTCCACCACGCGCGACGGCGACCTGGACTCCTTCCGGCCCCTCCATGCGCCGGGCGACCTGGGCTTCATCCGTCACTTCGGGTGCCGCGGCGACGAGTGCACGGGCAAGAGTTGCCGCTTCTACAAGCGCTGTTTCCTGCAGGCCGCGCGACAGGCGGCCCTGCGCGCACACCTCGTCATCGCCAACCACGCGTTGGTCTTCGCCGAACTGGAGAACCCCGGGACGCTCCTGCCGCCCCACGCCCAGGTGGTCTTCGACGAGGCCCACAACATCGAGGGCGCCGCCACCGACTTCCTCTCCGGCGAACTCTCGCCCATCACGCTCTACGACCTCTGCCAGAAGCTCGCCCCCAGCCGCGGCCGCGAGGCGGGAAGCCTCTTCCATCAGGCGCGGGTGGACTTTGTGGACGTGGCGAAGCTCACGCCCGAGAAACGCGCCGAACTCATCGACCTGTTGGCCGACCTGCGCATGTGCGGGGCCGACCTCGCGAAGGCCGGCACGGCGCTCTTCGAGACGCTCCACGGCTTCCTTGCCCGCACCACCGAGACCACCGTGCGCTATCGGTGCGTGCCCGACGCCTCCAAGCCCGAGCTCCCCAGCGGCCAGCCGCAGCTCCGCCGCGAGGTTTGCCTGCGCGACGCGGTCTTCATCGCCGCCGAGGACGTGGTGCCCGAGGCCGAGATCCAGGCGCGCCGCGACGCCATCGCCGACAAACTCACCCACGCCCACAAACTGCTGGACAAACTCCTCACCGCCGTCGCCGAGGCCTCGCCCGCGGGCGGCGGCCAGGACAATCCTTACGAGGACCTGCTCGGTCTGCTCAAAGCCACGTCCGAGGGGCTCTCCGCCTTCGGCGCGGAGATGGACGGCATCCTGGCGGGCGACAACCCCAACCGCGTCTATTGGCTGACGCGCACGGGGGCCGACCTGCGCACCTGCGCCCTCACCGCCGCCCCGCTCGACATCGCCAAGCAGATGCAGGCCCTGCTCTACAAGGTCAAGTCCACGCTCATCCTCTCCTCGGCCACCCTGCGCATCCACGGCTCCTTCGGCTACATCCGCGCGCGGCTGGGCCTCTCCTTCCCCGAGGTCGCCGAGCGCGTGGACGAATTCGTGGCCGAGAGTCCCTTCGACTACCCGCGCCAGTGTTGCGTCACGGTGCCCAACTTCTTGCCCGAGGTCACCACCGGCGACGCCTACGTGCTGGAACTCTCGCGCCTGATGTACAGCCTCTTCACCACGGCCAAGGGGCGCTCCCTCGCCCTCTTCACCTCGCACGAGATGCTCCGCGCCTGCGCCGAACTCCTCACGCCGCACCTGGCCGCCAAGGGCATCGACCTGCTCGCGCAGTCGCCTTCGCTGGGGCGCGACGCGATGACCGAGGCCTTCCGCGCGCAGACCCGTCCCACCGTCCTCTTCGGCGCGCAGAGCTTCTGGGAGGGCGTGGACGTGGTGGGCGACGCGCTCAGCTGCGTGGTCATCGCACGACTGCCCTTCGGCACCTTTGGCGACCCGCTCCTTAAGGCCCGTTGCGAGAAGATCGAGCGCGAGGGTCGCTCTTCCTTCGCCGAACTCTCCCTGCCCCAGGCCGTCATCCGCTTCCGCCAAGGCTTCGGCCGCCTCATCCGCAGTCGGGGCGACCGCGGTATCGTGGTGGTCGCGGACACCCGCATTGTCGCCAAAAGCTACGGCACCGTCTTTGCCAACTCCCTTCCCGTCAAAATTGAGGTCGCCGACAGCCGTCCCGCCCTCGTCGCCCGCCTCAGGAGCCTCCTTCAATCATGAACGACCTTCTCTTTGACCCCTTCGACCGTGCCCATCTGTGGCACCCCTACACCTCCACTGTCGCGCCGCAACCCACCTACAAGGTCGACCGCGCCGAGGGGTGCGAGCTCATCCTGGCCGATGGCCGCCGCCTGGTCGAGGGTATGAGCAGCTGGTGGTGCGCCATCCACGGCTATTCCCACCCCGTGCTGGTCAAGGCCGCGCAGGAGCAGGCCGCCAAGATGTGCCACGTGATGTTCGGCGGCCTCACCCACCAACCCGCCATCGACCTCGCCAAGCGCCTCCTGCGCATCGCGCCCCCCGCGATGGACAAAATCTTCTACGCCGACAGCGGCTCCGTCGCCGTCGAGGTCGCCCTCAAGATGGCCATCCAGTACGACCCCGCCAAGACCGACTTCCTCACCATCCGCTCCGGCTACCACGGCGACACCTGGAACGCCATGAGCGTCTGCGACCCCGTCACCGGCATGCATACGCTCTTCGGCCCCGCCCTTCCCCGCCGCCTCTTCGCCCCCGCCCCCGCCCTCATCCACGACCTCGACGAACCCTGGGACCCCGCCGACTTCGCGCCCATGGCCGCCCTCATCGAGCAGCACAAGGCCACCCTCGCCGCCGTCATTCTCGAGCCCGTCGTCCAGGGCGCCGGCGGCATGCGTTTCTACCACCCCGCCTACCTCCGCGCCCTCCGCGCCGCCTGCGACGCCGCCGGCATCCTCCTCATCTTCGACGAGATCGCCACCGGCTTCGGCCGCACCGGCAAGCTCTTCGCCTGGGAACACGCCGGCGTCCAGCCCGACATCATGTGCGTGGGCAAGGCTATCACCGGCGGCATGATGACCTTCGCCGCCGTCCTCGCCACCGCCGCCGTCGCCGAGCGCGTCTGCTCCGGCGAGGCCGGCTGCTTCATGCACGGGCCCACCTTCATGGGCAACCCCCTTGCCTGCGCCCTCGCCAACGCCTCCATCGACCTCCTCCTCGCCAACCCCTGGCAGGAGAAGGTGAAGGCCATCGAGGCACAGTTCCGCGCCGAGTTCGCCCCCGCCCGCGACCTCCCCGGCGTCGCCGACGTGCGTGTCCTCGGCACCATCGGCGTCATCGAGCTCAAGCGCCCCGTCGACATCGCCCGGGCTGCAGCCTTCTTCGTCGAGCGCGGCGTCTGGCTCCGTCCCTTCGGCCGCAACCTCTACGCCATGCCGCCCTACGTCATCACCCCCGACCAGCTCACGCGCCTCACCGACGCCATGCTCGCCTTCGCCAAACAAGCCTGATTCACCGCCATGCTGACCGCCGACTTCGATTACGACCTCCCCGAGGAACTCATCGCCCAGACCCCGCCCGCCGTCCGCGGCACCTCCCGCATGATGGTGCTCGACCGCGCCAAAGAGGGCGTCGAGCACCGCCACATCGGCGACATCGTCGACTACCTCCGCCCCGGCGACCTCCTCGTCCTCAACGACACCCGCGTCTTCCCCGCCCGCATCCTCGGCGCGTGGGATGACACCGGCGGCGCCGCCGAACTCCTCCTCACCGACTGCGACGAAGAGGAGACCCCCGGCCGCCACGTCAGCCTCTGGCGTGCCCTCTGCCGCAGCGGCCGTCGCGCCCGCGTCGGCCACACCATCCGCCTCGCCGACGGCCACCTCATGGCCGACGTCCTCGAGTGCGGCGAAGAGGGCCGCACGCGCGTCCGCCTCACCGGCGACGCCCCGCTCATGGACATCCTCGCCGAGCACGGCCTCACCCCCGTCCCGCCCTACATCCACCGCGACCCCAACGACCCCGAGATGGCCCGCCTCGACCGCGAGCGTTACCAGACCGTCTACGCCCGCGAGGTCGGCGCCGTCGCAGCACCCACCGCCGGCCTCCACTTCACCGATGCCCTCCTCGCCGACCTCGAAGCCCGCGGCATCCGTCGCGCCTTCGTCACCCTTCACGTCGGCCCCGGCACCTTCCGCCCCGTCAAGGCCGAGCGCATCGAAGACCACCGCATGGATGCCGAGCGCTACCACGTCCCCCAGGCCACCGCCGACCTTATCCGCGAGACCCGCGCCCAAGGCGGCCGCGTCATCGCCGTCGGCTCCACCTCCGTCCGCACCCTTGAGACCGTCGCCGCCGCCCACGATGGCCAGGTCGTCCCCTGCTCCGGCGAAAGCACCGCCTTCATCTACCCGCCCTACCGCTTCCTCGCCGTCGACGCCATGCTCACCAACTTCCACCTCCCTCAATCCACCCTCATCATGATGGTCTCCGCCCTTGCCGGCCGCGAACGCATCCTCGCCGCTTACCGCGAAGCCGTCCGCGAACGCTACCGCTTCTTCTCCTACGGCGACTGCATGCTCATCCTGTGAAGCGGGCGCACCGCGCCCGCAGAGGACAGAAAAGAGAGCGTACGGCGAAGCCGCAATTCATCCTCGGTCACAGAACATCCCTCATCAATCTTTTAAGGAGCCTCCCATGTCCGCCCCCACCGCCTCCTCCGTCGCCCCGCAGGGGCGTCCGTTCTCCGTTCTCCGTTCTCCGTTCTCCGGCGGCGAAGCCGCCACCCTCCACGCTTTCATCCTCGCCGGCGGCCGCGGCGAACGTTTCTGGCCCATCTCCACCTTCAATCGCCCCAAACAGTTCTGCACCCTCTTCGGCGGCAAACCCCTCATCGCCCAGGCCGTTGACCGCCTTGCCGGCCTCGTGCCCCAGGCCAACATCCGCATCATCACCTCCGCCGACCTCGTCCCCGCCACGCGCGACGCCCTCCCCGGCCTCCCCGCCGCCAACGTCATCGGCGAGCCCATCGGCCGCGACACCGCCGCCGCCGTCGCCCTCGCCTGCGGCATCGTCGCCCGCGAAGACCCCCAGGGCGTCGCCCTCATCCTCCCCGCCGACCCTCTCATCGCCGACGAGGCCGCCTTCCGCGACGCCCTCGCCCTCGCCGCCGCCCAGGCCGCCCGCGAACCCGTCATCGCCACCGTCGGCATCGCTCCCACCTATCCCGCCACCGGCTACGGTTACATCGAGTGCGCCGACGAGGCCGCCCCCGGCGTCCGCCGCGTCCGCCGCTTCGTCGAAAAGCCCGACCTCGCCACCGCCGAGCGCTACCTCGCCACCGGCGCCTTCGTCTGGAACGCCGGCATCTTCGTCTGGCGCGCCGACACCATGGCCGCCGCCTTCCGCGCACACGCCCCCCAGTGGCTCCCCCTCATCGAGAGCCCCACCGACCTCGAGACCCTCTATCCCACCCTCCCCAAGCTCTCCGTCGACTACGCCATCATGGAGAAGAGCGACAACCTCGTCGTCGTCCGCGGCGACTTCGGCTGGGACGACGTCGGCACCCTCCCCGCCCTCGCCCGCCAATTCCCCGCCGACCCCCAAGGCAACGTCGCCATCGCCCCCACCTACGCCCTCGACGCCACCGGCAACATCGTCGCCGCCGAAGGCGACCCCCGCGCCACCGCCCTCCTCGGCGTCAACGGCCTCATCGTCGTCCACACCCCCAAAGCCACCCTCGTCTGCTCCAAAGACGCCGCCCAAGACCTCAAGCGCCTCGTCGCCACCCTCCCCCCCGACCTCCGCTGACCCCGTAGGGGCGCTCTCTGTTCTCCGTTCTCTGTTCTCGGGGCGCGTCAGCGCCCCTTTTTGCTATACTGACGGCAAAGGAGCACGGCATGGAACAGAAAATCGCACAAGACATTGCTGACTTCCGCGAACTGCGGGAGAAGGGATTTGTTTATGTGGACAAGACCGAGCCGTTGTACCGCTTGGTCGAGGGAATTGACATCGGCGGGAAGCTCTTCTTCATCTCCCGGCCGCGACGGTTTGGCAAGTCGCTCATGCTTTCCACCTTGGAGTGTATCTTCCGCGGCGAGCGTGACCTCTTCAAAGGCCTCGCCATCGACAAGATGGACTACGACTGGACCGACTACCCCGTGTTGCACTTCAACTTCGCCACGATGGATACGGAGACCGTTGAGGCTTTCCGTGGTGGATTTGTGGCACGTGTCCAAGAAGTGTTCGAAGCAGCCAAGGTCACCTATAATCCCGCGCTCGCCCCGAACGACAACTTCTCTCGCGCCATCAAGGCCCTTGCCCGAGAGCATGGCAAGCCCGTGGTTATCCTCATCGATGAGTACGACGCGCCGGTCGGCGCTTCGCTGAATGACATCGAGAAGGCCAAGTCCATTCGCGCCACCCTTTCCGCTTTCTATGGTGAAATCAAGAACAATGCCTCAAACATCCGTTTCATGATGATGACGGGAGTGACGCGGTTCACCCAGCTCTCCGTCTTCTCGGCGTTGAACAACCTCAACGACCTAACGATGGATGCGCGCTATGCCACGCTGTTGGGTTACACCGAGGAGGAGTTGGAGACCTATTTCAGTCCCTCCCTGCACGCGCACGCCGAGATCATGGGCCTCTCTTATCAGGATTACCGCGGCCAACTTCGCCGGTGGTACAACGGCTATCGCTTCGCCAAGAGCAGTGCCGTGCGGGTCTACAATCCCGTCTCCATCGCCAAGACCATCGGCCCAAAAGAACCTTTCTTCGCGCCCACCTGGTCCAAGACCGGCCGCCCCTCCGCACTGATCAACTACCTCACCGAGCGCGAGCTGACGGAGATGGACTACGACAACGTGGAGAACATCTCCGAGGAGATGCTCGATCTCTGTCGTCTGGAAGCCATCACGCCGGTTTCCATGCTTTACCAAGGCGGCTATCTCACCATCAAGGACTACTCCGAGTGGGGCTTCACCCTCGGCGTCCCCAACGAGGAGGTCCGTCGCGACCTGGTCTCCCTCTTGGCGCAATACGCCACCAAAGACTTCGCGGTCGATTACCAGAGCGCTCTCTGCGGACTCCTGGCCAAAGGCGAATTCGCAGCCTTCTTCACCAAACTCAAGGCGCTCTACGCGCACCTGACCTACGGCGCCACCGAAATCCGCGTCCACGAGTCCAGCTACCTGCGCCCGCTTTACGCCCTGCTCGCCTCGCACCCCGCACTCCGTGTGATTGCCGAGGACACCCAGGCCCATGGCCGCGCCGACCTCGTGGTTGAGAGCCAACGCAACGTCTACATCTTCGAGCTCAAGGTCGACAAGACCGCCGCCGAGGCCCTCGCGCAAATCAAGGAACGCGGCTACGCCGAACCCTATCGTGCCCTGGGCAAGCCCATTCACCTCATCGGCCTCAACTTCGCCTCTGCCACCCACTCCCTCTCCGACACGCTCGTCGAGCCCCTCGCGTAACTTACCCACCAACAGCGTGCGCCTCCCCCGGTCTCCGCTGAATGTGGGAAGTTTGGGTTTCGTTTTGTGGCTTCACCGCTGATTGCGCCGTTCTCCGGGGCGTGCAAGCTGTTCCTCAAAAGGGGCTTTCGCGGACCCTTAAGGGTTTCGGGGTCGACCACTATAGGGTCTCACCTCCGACCACTATAGTGGTTGACCTCGGACCACTATAGGGTCTCAGGAAGGGCCTCTAGTCCCCAACCCACAGGAGCTCCGGATAACCATTCTTGTCCGGGAAAGGGAAGGACCCGCAAAGGCGCGATGGGGCGCGTCAGCACCCATCGCGAAAAAGCTTCCCCATGCACGCTTGCATTGGTGGGGCGGATATGATAAAGTACGTTCATTCATTTTTGGTGGATGGCCCGGTCGGGCCTTGTGCGTGCGTGGAGGTTCCACGCGGTTTTCCCCCTTCCAACCCCCAGTTTGTTACTGATGGTTTCCTTGGCGTTTGCATTGACCGGCGGCATAGCGTGCGGCAAAAGTATGGCAGAACGGGCCTTTCGGGCCTGTGGATGCCGTGTGCTGGACGTTGATGAGACGGTGCGCGCGTTGGAGTCGCCCGGCGGTCGGGCGGTGGCGCCCATCGCGGCGGCCTTCGGTGAAGCGGTGGTGACGCCGGATGGCGCGGTGGACCGTAAGGCGCTGGGCGCAGTGGTCTTCGCGGACGCGGCGGCCCGTGCGCGGCTGGAGGGCATCGTCCTGCCGTTGGCGCGGGAGGAGACCGCGGCTTGGCGCGCGGCGGCCCTCCCGGGGGAGATCTCGGTCTTCTCGGCGGCGACGCTCTTCGAGCAAGGGTGGGACTGCGGCTGGGACGGCACCGTGTGCGTGCTGGCCTCGCGCGAGACGCAGATCCGCCGAATGATGGAGGCGCGCGGCATGACGCGTGCGGAGGCGGAGGCCCGTCTGGCCGCGCAACTCCCCGCCGAAGAAAAGGCCCGCCGCGCCACTTGGATTCTCCGAAACGACTCGGACGACCCCGCGGCCCTGCAGGCGCAGGTAGACGCGTTGGTGGCCCAGTGGAAACAGCTTTTAAGCCGACAGTAAGGACATAGACATGAGCGAAGAAGAGCAAGGTTCGCAACAGCAGACGAAGATTCAGGCCCGCCGCGTGGCCAAACCTCGCACCACCGGCACCCGCGGCCGCGCCGCGCGGCCCTCCACGGCCAAACCCGCCGTGGCCAAACCTGCCGTCGAGCCCATGCCCCCGCCTCAGCCCGAAACGCCGCCCATGCCTGTGGCCGAACCTGTTCCTCCGCCGCCCGCGCCGGTGGCTGAGGCCCCCGCGCCCCAGCCAATCCCGCAGCCCGAGACGCCGCCCATGCCGGAGCCCGCGCCCGCCGCAGACTTCGTGCCCCAGCCTCAGCCTGAGTATGCCCCGCCGACCGATGCCACGCCGCAGGAGTCCCGCCGCTGGCAGAACCGCAAGAATAAGTGGGAGCGCCGCAACCAGAACCGTCAGCAGCAGCAACAGCCGCAACCCCCGCCGCCGGACGCCCTTCCGCCCGACACCCCGCCGCTCTACCTGAAGGACCTCGAGGGCGTGCCCTTCGAGAACCTGGTCGCTCTCCTCCCGCAGGAACAGGCCGAAGACGCCATCAATATGCGCCGCCACGAGGTCATCATGGCCATCATCCGCAGTTGGCTCCGCCGCCGCGGCACGGTCATCGCCACCGGTTGCCTCGAGGTGCTGAACGACTGCGGCTTCCTGCGTTCGGCCGCCAACGACTACATGCAGTGCCCCGAGGACGTCTATGTCAGCCAGCAGCAGATTCGCCGCCACGGCCTTCGCTCCGGCGACCTGGTCGAGGGCCCTCTGCGCGAGCCGCGCGACCGCGACCGCTTCTTCCCGCTGGCCAACGTCACCCTCGTCAACGGCCTCCCCGTGGAGCAGGCCAAGCGCATCGCCCACTTCGAGTACCTCACGCCCATCTTCCCCGACCGCCGCATCCTGCTGGAGACCACCAAGAACGAGCTCGCCACCCGTGTGATGGACCTCGTGACGCCCGTGGGCTTCGGCCAGCGCGGCCTCATCGTCGCCCCGCCCCGCACCGGCAAAACGGTCCTCCTCCAGAAGATTGCCAACGCCATCAGCACGAACTACCCCGACGTCGAGCTCATGATCCTCCTCATCGATGAGCGCCCCGAGGAAGTCACCGACATGCAGCGCAACACCAAGGCGCAGGTCTACTCCTCCACCTTCGACGAAGAGCCCCAGCGCCACTGTGCCGTCTCCGAGATGGTCATCGAGGTCGCCAAGCGCAAGGTCGAGAGCGGCAAGGACGTCGTTATCCTGCTGGATTCCATCACCCGTCTGGCGCGCGCCTACAACACTGCCGCCCCCCACTCGGGCAAGATCCTTTCCGGCGGCCTCGATGCCAATGCGATGCACAAGCCCAAACGCTTCTTCGGCGCCGCCCGCAACATCGAGAACGGCGGCTCGCTCACCATTCTGGCCACCGCCCTCATCGAGACCGGCAGCAAGATGGACGACGTCATCTTCGAGGAGTTCAAGGGCACCGGCAACATGGAGCTCCGCCTCGACCGCACCCTCTCCGACCGCCGCATCTTCCCGGCCATCAACATCGAGCAGTCCGGTACCCGCCGCGAGGACCTCCTCTTCCACCCCGACGAGCTCACCCGCGTGTGGGCCCTGCGCAAGGCCCTCACCCCCGTCGGCCCCAGCGAGGCCATGGACGTCCTCCTCAAGCGGATGCGCCTGACCGGCTCCAACGCCGAGTTCTTGATGTCCATCAAGGAGAACTGAGATGCCCACCCAACGCTCCGGCGGCAACTCCGTCCACCGCGTGGCACGCCCCCGCGTCAAGGCCCCCGCACGCACCTTCGGCGAAAGCGCCGATTGGTCCGACCATCAAGGTTGCGAGGGCCTCTACGCCAATAAGCCGCTCGACCTCCTGCGCTGCCTGCGCCCCTTGCAATGGCTCAAGTGCGTCCTCCTCTTCGCCGCGCCCTTCTTCGCCTGGCTCGACCCCGCGCAACACCTGCCTGGGGCCGTGGAACTGCAAGAGCGCCTGGGGCTGACCGTCGTCGCCTTCGCCCTCATCGCCTCCGCCGCCTATATTATTAATGATATCTGCGACCTGAGGGCTGACGCCCGCGACCCGCTCCGCAAAAGCCGCCCCATTGCCGCGCGCCGCGTCTCCATCGGTGCCGCCATCCCGCTGGCGGTCGTCTGCCTGGCCGCCGGCCTCGGCGCCGCCTGGTTCCATGGACACCGCTTCGGCGGACACGCCCTCCTCTGGGTGGCCCTGGCCTATGCCGCCCTCCAGCCGCTCTACTCGCTGTGGGCCAAGCGCGTGGCCGAGGTCGGCGCCGTGGTCGTTGCGCTCGGCTTCGTCGCCCGCGCCGCCGCCGGAGCCTTCGCGGTAGACGTCCGCCTCTCGCCCTGGTTGCTCCTCTGCGTCTTCCTGTTGACCTTCTTTGTCGCGCTTTGCAAACGCCGCGCGGCCCACTTTGAGAAGGGCGCCAAGATGCCCTCCGCCGCGGAAGGCCGCATCCTCGACCTTGCCATCGGCCTCGGCGCCGCCGCCACCCTCGCCACCTACACGCTCTACACCCTCGCCTCCGAGACCATCGCGCTTTACGGCACCGACCATCTGGTCTGGACCGTCCCCTTGGTCCTTCTGGGCATCTGCCGTTGCCTGCGCCTGACCTACGCCGAACGCCGCGCCGCCAACCCCGAGCGCCTCTTGTTCGACCCGGCCCTCCTCGGCCTCGTCCTCGCCTGGGCCATCGCCTGCGCTCTCATCGTCCGTCTCTGAGCGCCCCTCCAACTTCCCTCCGGCCCCGTTCCCACGGGGCCATTCTTTTTCTGGTACGGCTCAAGCCGCCCCTTCCTCTTCGCGGAAAGGGAGGCCTGCCGATTTCACCAGGCATGCTTGCGGAAAAACTTTCCCTGGGCACTATTGGGAGAGGCGCGGTTTTGCTATGCTATAGGGTATGGATTGGTTTATCGCGGACACGCATTTTGGGCATGAGAAGATGCGGGTGAGGCGTGGGTTCGCCTCGGCCGAAGAGATGGATGAGGCATTGATTGCGCGCTGGAACGAGCGAGTGCGCGACACGGATGAGGTCTTCATCGCAGGGGACTTGATTTGCCACAGCGACAAGCCGCCGGCGGAGTATCTGCGGCGGCTGAAGGGGCGCAAGCATCTGGCGGTGGGGAACCATGACCGCGCGTGGATGCGCGGGGTCCTCCTGGGGGAATGGTTTGTGGAGGTGGCGCTGACGCTGGAGGCGTTCCGGCCGGGGTGCTGCTTCACGGTGTGCCATTACCCGATGTTGGACTGGTATCGGCGGCGGCATGGGGCCTCGTTGATTTACGGGCACATCCATGACTCGCGCAAGGAGCCCTATTATCCCTATCTGCAGACGATCCCGCGGGCCTACAACGCGGGCGTGGACGTCAATGGCCTCCGACCCGTCTCGCTGGAGGAGCTGATGGCGAACACGGCGGAGTGGCGCGCGCGGCAGGAGACGGAGCGCCGCATGACGAAAGGAACCCGGCAATGAAGAGACGTGACTTTTTGAGGAGCCTTGGCGCGGCGGCGGCGTTGCCGGCCCTGGCACGGGCGCAGGACGCCGGCGTGGCGCCGGCCCCCGTGACGGCGATGAATCCCTTCGGCCTGCCCGGCATTGGGGCGCGCCCGAACGTCATCCTGGTGCTCTGCGACGACCTGGGCTGGGGCGACCTGGGGTGTTTCTGGCAGAACGGGCGGAAGAACGGTCTGCCGCGCATCCATACGCCGAACCTGGACCGCATGGCCGCCGAGGGCGCGCGGCTCACGGATCACTGCACCACGGCGCCGGTGTGCGCGCCGGCCCGAGCCTCGTTGATGACGGGCAAGAACCAGGGCCACTGCAATCTGCGCGACAACACCTTCGACGCGGCCATCGACCCGCACATGACGTTGGCCACGGTGATGAAGACGGCGGGTTACGCCACGTGGCACATCGGCAAGTGGGGCATCGGCGGCGGCTACCAGAGCAACTCGAAGCGGACGGCGATGGCCTGCCAGGCGGGCTTTGACTACAGCTACGGTTATCCCGCCCATCTGCATGGGCACAGTTACTACCACTGCTTCATCGAGGGCAAGACCGACATCGATTCCGCCGTCAAGCAGTCGCCCGTGCTGGAGAGTTACTCCGAGGCCGCCTATGCCGCCGCCGGCAACCCCGCGGGCTTCTCGCGCGACCAAGACGAGGGCGCGAAGACGGCGCAGTGGCGGCGCGTGGTGCCGAACGCCGAGGCGCGTTTCGTCTACGACACCGACCTCTTCACGGCGAAGGCCAAGGCCCTCATCCGCGCCCACCAAGAGGGGCCCGACAAGGACAAGCCCTTCTTCTTGCAGCTCTGCCACACCACCATCCACGGCAGCGGCAACCGCCAGGTGGCCGACCCCGCCATCGCGAACCAGGAGGTCTTCCAAGTGCCCGGCGGCCCCTACCCCGCCCTGCGCGACGACGACCCGACGTGGGGCGGCGGCGCCGACCTCACCGGCAGCGTCAAGGGCGACGCCCAGACCGCCAACACCTGGATCCACCCCGACTACCGCGGCTACGCCACGCCCAGTCTGCGCCGCTACGCCACCGGCGTCCGCCGTCTGGACGACGCGATGGGCGACCTGCTCCACTTCCTGGCCCTGCGCGGGTTGGACAAGGACACGCTCATCGTCTTCACCTCCGACAACGGCCCCGCGGGCGAGTATCTGAGCCCCGCCGGTCTCAAGTGGGTGGAGACGCTGGACTCCAACGGCCCCCTGCGCGGCATGAAGCGCTGGAGCTATCAGGGCGGTCTGCGCGAGCCCACGGTGGTGCGCTGGCCTGCGGCCGTCAAACCCGGCCAGACCCTCGATTTCCCGTGCGACCAGACTTGCTGGATGCCCACCTTCGCCGAGGCCGCCGGCCTGCCCGCGCCCGCCCACTCCGACGGCGTCTCGCTCCTGCCGCTCCTCACCGGCGCGGGGCGTCAGCTGGGCCAACGCCTCTACACGGAATACGTCGACGGCGGTTCCGGACAGGGCTTCGGCCTGGAGCAGTCCCTCCGCGAGGGCGACTGGGCCGTGGTCCGCAACGTCGGCAAGGGCGGCAAGGTCGAGCTCTACAACCTGGCGGACGACCCCGGGCAGGAGCGCGATGTGGCGGCGGCCAACCCCGAGGTCGCGGCCCGTCTGGGCGCGCTCCTCATGGCCTCGCGCATCCCCACCTCCCGGACGCCCGCGGCGAGCGGCGCGCCCACCTTCGCCGAGAACGGTTGCCCCGGCCGCTCGGCGTTGGACGCGGCGGCGATGCCCGCGCCCGTCGGCGAGCCCCCGGTGCGCCCGGCCCTGTGGATTTACCAGGGACATTGGCCGTGGGTGCCCGATTTCCGCACGCTCATGCCGGTGCACGAGGTGCCGCCCGAGCGCATTCCCACCGTCCTGGCGCGTCTGCCGAAGCAGGGATGCGGCGCGTTGGTGCACGGCGTGATTGAGGTCGAGGCCGAACGCGAGGTCGTCTTCCGTGCCGAGGGCGCCGGCGGTTGCCAGCTGTGGGTGCAGGGCGCGCACATCCTGGAATACGAGGCCGGCGACTGCGCCGGAGGCTGCACCTACAAGCTGCGTCTGGCCGCGGGCAGTCACCCCTGGCGCGCCTGCCTCACCGCCCCCTTCGTCGCCCTCACCGCCGATGGAAGGAGCCTGCTGTGAAACTCCGCACCGTCGCCGAACTGGACGAGATCCACGACGCCCTCGCGGCCGAGTTCGCGAAGGTCGAGGCGCCCATCATGGACCTGGTGGCCGCGCAGACCCGCGACCCCTGGTGCGTGCTGATCGGCACCATCCTCTCCGCCCGCACCAAGGACCAGGTGACCGCCCAGGCCGTGCGGCGCCTCCTGCCCGCCGCGCCCACGCCCCAGGCCCTGGCCAAACTCTCCGTCGAGGAGATTGAGGAACTCATCTTCCCCGTCGGCTTCTACCACGCCAAGGCGCGCCACCTGGCCGACCTCCCCGCCGTGCTCGAGGCGAAGTTCGGCGGCAAGTTGCCCGACACCGTCGAGGCCCTGTGCGAGCTTCCCGGCGTGGGCCGCAAGACCGCGAACCTCGTGGTTGCGCTCGGCTTCGGTCTGCCCGCCATCTGCGTGGACACCCACGTGCACCGCATCAACAACCGTCTGGGCATCGTGCGCACCAAGACGCCGCTGGAGACCGAGATGGCCCTGCGCCGCCGTCTGCCCCAGCGCCTCTGGGTGCCGTGGAACTCCATCTTCGTCTCCTTCGGCCAGACGCGTTGCAAGCCCATCGGCCCCAAGTGCGAGGGTTGCCCCGTGGCGAAGTTCTGCCTCGACAAGGGGAAGCGCAAATGACCGCACTCCCCGCGCTCGCCCTCTTCGACATCGACGGCACGCTCTTCGACTCCGAGCGCGTGTGGGCCGAGGCCCTCGCCCTCGCGATGGAGGAGCTCGGTGAGCGCCAACGCCCCGAGCGCCTCATGGCCCTCATCTACGGCATGGCCTGGCCCGACGCCTGGCGCACCCTGCGCGACGCCTTCCCCGAGGCCCTCGGCGGACTCTCGGCCTTCGCGCTCGGCCAGATGATGGTGAAGCGGTTCGACGCCCTCTTCGCCGCGCGCCCGCCCGTCATCCAGCCGGCCATCGACCTCCTGCGCCGCCTCCGCGCCGCGGGCGTCCCCTGCGCCTACGTCTCGGGCAGCCCCCGCGCCACCATCGCCCACGACCTCCGCGCCGCCGCCATCGAGACCCTCCTGGACGAGTCCCGCTCCGTCCCCTCCGACGACGTCACCCGCGGCAAACCCGACCCCGAGGGCTACCTGCTCGCGCTCCGCCGCTTCGGCGCCGACCCCGCGCAGACCGTCGTCTTCGAGGACAGCCGCGTGGGTGCGACCGCCGCCCTCGCCGCCGGCATCGGCCGCGTCTGCGTCTGCCCGCCGCCCTCGGCCCCCGTGCAGGACTATCCCGAAGGCGTCATCCGCCTGGCCTCGTGGCACGACTTCCCCCTGCCATGACCGAGACCAGCCGCCTCTTCGTGAATGTCGCCGCCGGCTACGGCCGCTCCCTTGTGGCGTTGGTCTGCGGACTCTTCACCGGCCGCTGGATCCTCATGGCCTTGGGGCAGACCGACTACGGCCTCTACGGCGTGGTCGGCGGCCTCACCGTCTTCATCGACTTCTTCAACATGCTCCTGGCCGACGCCGTCGCCCGCTTCTACGCCGTGGCCGTGGGGCGCGCGGGCCGTGACCCCGCCGCGGGGTTGGAGGACTGCCGCCGCTGGTTCAGCGTGGCCCTCACCCTGCACATCCTCCTGCCCCTGATGCTGATGGCTGTGGGCTATCCCCTCGGCGACTGGGCCATCCGTGTTTGGCTCGACGTGCCGCCCGACCGCGTCGAGGCCTGCCGCTGGGTCTTCCGCTGCCTCTGCGTCTCCTGCTTTGTGGGCATGGCCAACGCGCCCTTCCGCGCCATGTTCGTCGCCAAGCAGCGCCTGGCCGAGCTGAACCTCTACTACTTTCTTCAGACGTTGGCGAACTTCGCCTTCGTCCTCTGGATGGTGACGCGCCCAGCGGGGAGCGGCCCCTGGTTGGTGCCCTTCGCCGCCTGGGTCATGGTCATCCGCCTGGGGCCCGACCTCATGATTGTTGCACGCGCGGCCCTCGCCTTCCCGGAATGCCGCCCCCGCTTCCGCTGGCTGTGGGATGCCGCACGCGTGCGGGCGCTCTGCGCCTTCGCGGGGTGGAACCTCTTCGGGGCGCTGGGCTGGCTCCTGCGGCTGCAAGGCATGGCCGTGCTCGTCAACCGCCTCTTCGGCCCCGTGGCCAACGCCGGCCTCTCCGTGGCCAACACCGTCAGCTTCCACTGCGGCAACCTCGCCACCGCCCTCACCACCGCCTTCACCCCCGCCATCGCCAACGCCCGCGGCGCCGACGACCTCGGGCATATGCGCGAGCTGGCCTACCGCACCTCCAAGCTCGCCCCCCTCCTGACCCTCCTCTTCCTCCTGCCCCTCGCCCTCGAGCTCCCCTACGCCCTCAACCTGTGGCTCGACGAACCGCCGCCAGACGCCACAGGCCTGGCCTACTGCATCTTCGCCGCCACGCTCCTCGAGCGCCTCTCCGCCGGCCACCTCATCGCCGTCAACGCCAACGGCCGCATCGCCCGCTACCAGGCCGTCACCGGCGGCGCGGCCATCCTCACCCTACCCTTAGCCGCCCTCCTCGGCAGCCTCGCGCACAACGTCCTGGCCGCGGGCGTGGCCCTTGCCGTCGGCTCGGCGGCCGCCTCGCTCGCCGGCGTCTGGCTCGCGCGCGGATTGGTCGGCATGGGCGCACGCCGCTGGCTGTGGCGCATTGTCCTGCCGCTGACGGGGATCTCCCTGACCGCCGCGGCGGTCGGCGCCCTGCCCCACCTCTGGATAGCCCCCTCCTTCGGTCGCCTCTGCCTAACCACCCTCCTCACCGAGGCCACCTTCCTCCCCCTCTCTTGGTTCCTCCTCACCGCCTCCGAACGCGCTTACCTCCGCGCCTCCCTCCGCCGCCTCGTCTAAGCCCCAAAAAGGGTCCTCCGCGAGACCCTATAGTGGTCCGAGGTCAACCACTATAAGGGTCGGGGTCGAGACCCTATAGTGGTCCACCCCGAAACCCTTAAGGGTCCGCGAAGGAGGACTAAAGGCCCCTGTTGCCCCCACTCGTGTCGCCTCTTGGCAGGTCGCAGACGTGCCCGCAGGTGCAGGGGGTGTTTCCCCTGCCGAAGCGTGAACCAGCGCCCCACACCCCCTCAACCTCTCTGTCGCGCACTTGCGCGCGCTGCTCTCCGTTTTCCGTTCTCCAGGGCGCACTAGCGTCCCATATGCACCTTTACCAAAGACCTGTCATTTGTTCCTTCGCTCTCGCCCATCGCCTTCGCGCTGGAAGAAGAGAAGCGAGGGGGGGTGGGGTGAAGCCTCACCGACAAGACCAAGCCTCCAAGCTTCCAAGCTTCCATTTAGGTGCATTGTATTCTCACTTCCAATCGAGTATACTGTCTCTGTCCGTTGGAGGTTAGCATGAAGAGAGTCCGTTTTGTTGCGTTGCTTTTGGTTTGCCTCTGGGGGGCCGCCTCCGTCGCGGCGCCCGAAGAGGACCTCTCCCCCACCGAGCAGGCCGCACGCTACCGCGAGGCGGCGGAACAGGGAGACGCCGAGGCGCAGAACAACCTTGGCACCTGTTACGCCACCGGCGAAGGCGTGGCGCAGTCTTACGAAGAGGCGCTGAAGTGGTTCCGCAAATCCGCGGAGCAAGGGTACGCCGAGGCGCAGTTCAACCTTGGCCTCTCTTATTACAACGGCCGAGGCGTGGAGCGGTCTGACGCAGAGGCCGTCAAGTGGTACCTCAAGGCCGCGGAGCAAGGCATCGCACAGGCCCAATATGAAGTGGGGGTCTTCTATGCGGATGGGGAGGGCGTGGAACAATCCTATGAGGAGGCCGCGAAGTGGTTCCTTAAAGCGGCGGAACAGGGAGTCCTGGAAGCGCAATTCAACCTCGCGCTGTATTATCAGAAGGGCCAAGGCGTGAAGCAGTCCTATGAAGAGGCGGCCAAGTGGTGGCGCAAGGCCGCGGAACAGGGGAATGCCCAGGCGCAGACCAACCTCGCTTTCTATTACGACAAGGGCCAAGGCGTGAAGCAGTCCGATGAAGAGGCGGCCAAGTGGTATCGCAAGGCGGCGGAGCAGGGGGATGCCCAGGCGCAGACCAACCTCGCACTGTGTTACACCAGTGGCCGCGGCGTGAAACAGTCCAACGAGGAGGCCGCAACGTGGTTCCGCAAGGCCGCCGAGCAGGGAAACGCCCAGGCGCAGACCAATCTGGGCTGGCAGTGTTACACCGGCCAAGGCACGGCGCAGTCGTATGAGGAGGCGGTCAAGTGGTGGCGCAAGGCCGCGGAGCAAGGGGACCTTTTGGCGCAGTGCAACCTCGGCATGTGCTATCTCTATGGAGAAGGCGTGAGGCGGTCCGACACGGAGGCCGTGAAGTGGCTCCGCAAGGCCGCGGAGCAGGGGAATGCCCAGGCGCAACGGGCCCTTGGCGCGTGCTATGCCTATGGCCGGGGCGTGAGGCGTTCGACGGAGCAGGCGAAGGTGTGGTTGCGGAAGGCCATCGAGCAAGGCGACCGGGAGGCGGGAGGCCTCTTGTTGGAGTTGCAAGCCAACGAGTGATTCGGCGGCTTCGCCGGTCGCCCCACAGGGGCGATTCCAATCAGCCAATCAGCTAATCAGCGGGGCGCTCCAGCGTCCCTTTTTTTCTTGCGTGGGGGGCGGTGGATGGGATAAACTAGTGCTTAAAGGAGAGAGACCCTATGGTGAAGGTAACGATTTGCATGGGCAGCTCGTGCTTCTCGCGCGGGAACAACAGGAACCTGGACGCCGTGCGCGCGTGGCTGACGGTGCATGGGCACACGGCGGACGTGGAGCTGAAGGGGTGCCGTTGCGGCGGCAAATGCGGGGAGGGACCCAACATCTGGATTGACGGGGTGTGCCACAGCGAGGTGACGCCGCAGTCGGTGCCGGAACTCTTGGCCGCGGCTTTCGGGGAGGAGGCGTAAGATGAACGCGTTGGCGCCGGTTTATTCCGTTGAGGCCCAGTGCCGCGACTGCTACAAGTGCGTGCGGCGGTGCCCGGTGAAGGCCATCCGCGTGGAGAACGACCATGCGGTCGTTATCCCGGAGGCGTGCATCTTCTGCGGGACGTGCGTGGGGACGTGCCCGAACCACGCGAAGATGGTGCGCGACGACCTGATGACGGTGCGCAACCTGGTGGGCGCGCGCAAGGACGTGATTCTCTCGGTGGCGCCGAGCTTCGCCTCGGAGTTCCCCGGCGTGGACCCCGCGCGTTTCTCGACGGCGATGAAGCGGCTGGGTTTCGCGCGGATGCGGGAGACGGCGGTGGGGGCCAACATCGTCTCGCGCCGGGTGGCGGAGCTGATGGCGAAGAGCACAGGGCACCGTCTGCAGATTTCTTCGGCGTGTCCGGTGGTGGTGGAGCTCATCCAGCGCTATCACCCGCGTTTCTCGGCCTATCTCACGCCGGTGGATTCGCCCATCATCGCGCACAGCAAAGCCTTGCGGCGCGAGTTCCCCGACGCGCCGATCGTCTTCGTGGGCCCCTGCGTGGGCAAGAAGCACGAGAGCGACCTGCAGCCCGAACTCCTGACCGCGGCCCTGACCTTCGAGGAGCTCCGCCGCTGGATGCTCATGGCCGGCGTGGAAGACCCCAACACCTGCGAGCCCGACCCGGAGTACCGTCTGCCGGGCGACGGCGCCTACTACCCCATCGAGGGCGGAATGCTCCGGAGCGTGGAGCGTAACTTCCGCGCCTTGGCGCCCGACGACGAGCTCCAGCCCATGACCCTGACGGGCGTGAACACCCTGCGCACCATGCTCGACACCCTCGACCCCAAGACCCTGGAGCAGCCCGTCTTCATCGAGGCGCTGGCCTGTCCCGGTGGGTGCGTCTGCGGGCCCAAGACGCGCGTCAAGTGCGCCGCCGGCGGCATGCTCGACGTGCTCCGCCACGCCAAGAAGACCGGCCCGGACGACCCCGAGGACAAGCCCGACGTCGGCCGCCACTACCGTCCCCAGCCCGCCGCCGCGGCCGACTTCACGGAGGAGCAGATCCAGTCCACGCTCCACACGCTGGGCAAGTACACCCCGCAGGACGAACTCAACTGCGCCGGCTGCGGCTACGACTCCTGCCGCGCCCTGGCCTGCGCCATCCTGGCCGGCAACGCCGAGCCGCAGATGTGCGTCAGCCGCATGCGCCAGATCGCCCTCAAGCAGAGCTCCGCCATCGACCGCGCCCTGCCCTACGGCCTGGTGGTGGCCGACAAGCAACTCCGCGTCATCGAGTGCAACGAACGCTTCGCCGAGCTCCTGGGCGACGCCGTGAAGTTGGCCTACGACGCCAAGCCCGGTCTGCGCGACGCCGACCTCGGCCGCCTCATCCCCCAGACGCAGCTCTTCCAGAAGGTGCTCGAGACCGGCGAGGAGATCATCCGCCGCACGGTGGAGATCGATGGCCGCCTCTTCTCCCTTACCATCTTCAACGTGGACGTGCACGAGGTCATCGGCGCGCTCATCCTCGACGTCACCGAGAGCGAACAAAACCGCCGCGCCCTCATCGAGAAGGCCCGCACCGTCGTCACCAACACCGCCAAAACCGTCCAGGAGATTGCCTTCATGCTCGGCCGCAATGCCGCCGAGAGCGAGCTGATCCTCGACTCCGCGGTGGAGATGTTCGCGCCCATCGATTCGGAGGACGGGCCATGAGCGAGGCGCCGCAAGAGGGGGCCCCGCCCCCCTTCATCGAGGTGGATTGGTTCAACCGCCGCAAGTTCCGCAAGGTCTGCAGCGGCGACGTCTTCCTCAGCGAGCGCCTGCCCGACGGCTCGGTGGTGGCCGTGCTCACCGACGGCCTCGGCAGCGGCCAGCAGGCCAACGTCTGCGCCAGCCTCACCGCCACCATGGCCATGGCCTACATGCGCGCCGCCCTCGGCCTCCGCCGCGCCGCCACGCTCATCATGGACGCCCTGCCCATCTGCCCCGACCGGCACATCTCCTATTCCACCTTCACCATGATCCGCGCCGACCCCCGCGGCGAGGTCCGCATGATCGAATACGAGAACCCGCCGGCCACCCTCCTCCACGGCGACACGCCCTGCCCCATCGAGCGCACGCCCTACACCCTCCCCCGCTGGGAGGGCCGCACCCTCTCCTACTCCACCTTCCAGATGGGCCTGGGCGACCGCCTCTTCTTCTGCTCCGACGGCATCACCCAGGCCGGTCTCGGCGCCCCCGAGACCCCCTTCGGCCAAGGCCTCGAACGCGTCATCCCCTGGCTCCGCGAGGCCATCCGCATCGCCCCGGACGTCGGCTCGCACGTCCTCTGCAAGGGCGCGGCCGACCGCGCCACCCGCCTCGACGGCGGCCGCGCCGGCGACGACACCACCGCCGCCATGCTCCACTACCGCCGCCCGCGCGTCACCCAGATGCTCACCGGCTGCCCCTTCGACCGCACGCAAGACGCCGCCTACGCCGCCCTCGCCACACAGCCCGGCGTCTCCGTCATTGTCTCCGGCGGCTCCACCGCCGACCTCATCGCCCGCGAGCTCGACCGCCCCATCGACACCCCCCTCACCGCCCTCGACCCCGAGGTCCCCGCCGGCTCCGAAATCCCCGGCATCGACCTCGTCACCGAAGGCTGCGTCACCCTCTCCAAGGTCATCGAGCTCCTCCGCAATCCCGGCCCAGACGCCCGCGTCAACCCCGCCACCAAGATGCGCGACCTCCTCCTCGCCTCCGACCAAATCCGCATCGACGTCGGCACCGCCATCAACCCCGCCCACCAAGACCCCAATCTCCCCATGGCCCTGGACATCCGCCGCAACATCGTCAAGGAGCTCGCCGACGTCCTCCGCGCCCAATATGTGAAGGATGTGACGGTGAAGTTCCATTGAGGGGCGGCTGCCCCTCAATGGAACTTCGGAGAACGGAAAACGGGAGGGGCGGCTATGCCGCCCCAGAGAACAGAGAACAGAAAACAGAGAACAGAAGCGCCCCTACGGGGCGACAAAGAAAGCGAAAGGAAAATAAGATGCCCCACGTACACATTCTTTGGCTCCAGCTCTGTTTGTCGCGCGCCCGCCGCGCGCTCCTGAATCTCCTGCATCTCCTGAATCTCCTGTGCGGCCCGCTCGTCGCGCGCTTGCGCGCGCTCCGTTCTCCGTTCTCCGTTCTCCGTTCTCCGGGGCGCGTAGCGCCCCTCCTGTTCACTGTTCTCTGTTCTCTTACAGCTGCGTACGCAGCTGTTCCCCAATTCTCCGAGAATGTCGCGTGCGAGCCGATTCGCATCCGCCTGCCCAAGGGCGTGGAGGCCACCCCCACCCCGCCGTTGGAATCCTACCGTTTCATGAGCCAGAAGCCCGATGGCTCCGTCACCGAGTTTGACGCCTTCGACCCCGAGCAACTCTGGCGCCGCGACCAACGCCTCGGCACTTGGGCCGACAAAGACGGCAACCGCTACGAACTCGTCGCGCCCAAGTCCCGCCGCGGCGGCCCCTATCCCCGCACCCTCGTCACCCGCGAGGAATACGACAAAGTGCAGGAGCGGACCGGCACCCTCAAGCCCTCCGCCCTCGGCATGTGGATTGGCGAATGGACCGGCGCCACCTGCGGCAAGCCCCAGGCCCTGCGGCCCGTCGGCGGCATCCGCCTAGCCCAGTTCGCCGAAGCCGGCAACGCCGCCGTCCTCGTCTTCTTCCTGAAAGACACCCCCCAGCAGCCCTACGCCCTCATCATCACCCCCTCCGAAGACCCGCCCGCTCGTTGGCGCACCCCGCTCCAACGTGCCCTCGCCGGTTTCGCCTCCGCCGGCCGCGGCCTCTCCGGAACCGCCCAGGCCGCCGGCGGCTGGATCACCCTCGACAAGCCCCCCTACCGCCTCCACACCGACCTCCCCAAGCGCGACCGCAAGTGGCTCGACACCCTTCTGGCCGACATGACCGCCATCCGCGCCGCCTACACCCAGGCCCTCCCCGAGCCCAAAGGCACCAAGGTCCCCACCAGCGTCATCCGCGTCTTCGCCAACCCCGACGAATACCGCGCCCACTCCGGCGAAGGCATGGAGTGGTCCAGCGGCCACTTCTCCTCCCTCGAGCGCGAACTCGTCGTCATGGGCGACTCCGGGGAAGACGACCGCGAGCGCCGCCGCGAAGACATCCGCTCCATCACCTTCCACGAAGGCTGGCACCAATACCTCTTCCTCATCACCCCCGGCAACGCCGCCGTCCCCATCTGGTTCAACGAAGGCCACGCCACCTTCTTCGAGACCTTCACCGTCAAGGGCGGCCGCGCCGTCCCCGGCCCCTCCCGCCGCCGCGCCCAAGCCCGCCAAGCCGTCGCCCTCCGCTCCCCCGCCGGCCTCCGCAAACTCCTCGACATGAGCCAAGAGGAGTTCTACTCCGGCTCCATCGGCGACCACTACGCCGTCGCTTGGGCCCTCGTCTCCTACCTCCGCACCGACGCCCCCGACTCCCTCAAATCCCTCCTCAACGACTACTACGCCCTCCTCTGCAAACGCAAAACCCAGCTCGAAGCCAACGACGCCATCTTCACCTCCGAGACCCTCCGCGCCATCGCCGATGGCTTGGATGCGTATTTGCGGTAAGGACTAAGTAGCCTCGGTGCACAGACCTGGAGAACGGAAAACGGAGAACGGAACGCGCGCAAGCGCGCGACGGATAAGTCGTTGTATAAGCGGCGTCAGCCGCCCCGTCCTAGTGGTCCTATAGGTCCTATATGTCCTACCGCGTCGTGTGAGAAGACGCCTCCGAAGAAACCGCAGATGTTTCTTCGCTTCGCTCGAAAGACCTTCGGTAGTTCACAGATTAAAGCCGATTAGGGGCCGGCTACCGCCGGCTGGACGCACCAGGGAAGTTTGGAAGCTTAGAGGCTTGGAGGCTTGGCTTGATTGGGAGGGGCTTCGCCCCACACCCCCTCAACTTCTCCGTCGCGCGCTTGCGCGCGCTCCGTTCTCCGTTCTCTGTTCTCCGTTCTCTGGGGGCGCACTAGCGCCCCCTTCCGAGACCCTATAGTGGTCCGAGGTCAACCACTATAGTGGTCGGGGTCGAGACCCTATAGTGGTCCGACCCGAAACCCTTAAGGGTCCGCGGAGAGGGTTTTGAGGGGGGAGCGGGAAGGGCCCACGAGACAACAAAAAGCCCCGGGAATCCGGGGCTTTTTTTGCAAACTGGCGAAGGCCTTAGGCCACGCGGCGGCGGAGAGCCAACCCGGCCACGCCCAGCGCCAACAGCGCCAGCGCCGTCGGCTCAGGGATAATCTGCTGCTCCTTGGTGGTCACTAGCATATTGCTATAAGTGACATCAGAGGCATCATTACTTCCATTCACGAACGGTGCATTACCACTAGAGGTACGTTGCCCCCAAAGAATCACCGGATTGCCGACCGGGAGATTGGTGACCGTGCCAATCAGCGTGTTGTCGATGTAGAGCGAAAGCGTAGTTCCATCGCACGTAAGCATGAGCTCATACGACTTCCCCGCTTCAATTTTGACGGAAGTCCCCTGCGTTATCGACCCGGTAACAGCACCGGCGGTGACGCCACCATTGCTACCCGCGGTGGAAGAAGACATATTCATCATCAGATAGCCGGAGTCCGCAACGCCAAAGAGGCTAGGATAACGCTGATTGTCACCACTCGGATACTGGGCGAAGGAGAAGCCCGCGCCAATTGAAAGGGTGACCTTGGCGGCCCAAGAGGTCGCACCGTTCAAATTCAGCGTGTACGAACCCTTAGCCCCGGAAGTCGTCACGGACGTGGCATTCGTCCAATCGAAGTTCACGGCCTGGGCGGCGCCGAGGGTGAGTGTGGCAAGGGCCACGGTAAAAAGGATGCGTTTCATTGTCTCTTGTTCCCAACTAACATCTCGTGCACCTTGCCCGAGACTGTTGCTACTATAGCATATCAGAAGGGGGGGGGCAAGATTTATTTTGTTGGAAGTTTGGAAGCCGGCGGTAGCCGGCCCCTAATCGGCTCCAATCGGCGTAATCGGCGGTTTCCCACACTGGCAGTCTTTGTGCTCTTTGTGGGTCTTCAGCGCCTTAGCCGTGGAAGGTTTGTCGCTTCGCGCCTGCACGGCGGGTGCCGCGCAGCGTCCGGTCACATCGTCGCCGGAGGCGACAGCTCAGGCCCAAACCTCCGGGGCTCCTCCAAGCTTCCAAGCCTCCAAGCTTCCAAACTTCCAAGCAAATGGGTGGGCGCATTGCACCCACCCATTTGCGCAATCGCACCCAAATCCTGTATAATGCGGGGTTGTTTCAAGGAGCAAACATGAGCGCAACGATTGAAGAGATCCGGCACAGCGCGGCCCACTTGGTGGCCTCGGCGGTGTGCTCGTTGTTCGAAGATGTGAAGATTGACATCGGTCCGGCGACCGACGACGGCTTTTATTATGATTTTGACCTGCCCCACCGCTTGAGCGCGGAGGACTTCCCGGCCATCGAGAAGGCCGTGCGCAAGCTCATCGGCGCCAAGCTTCCCTTTGTGCGCGAAGAACTCACGCGCGACCAGGCCAAGGAACTCTTCAAGGATCAGCCCTACAAACTGGAGCGTCTGGCCGACATCCCCGAGGGCGAGCCCATCTCCATCTACCGCACCGGCGACTACGTTGACCTCTGCCGCGGCCCCCACGTGGAGCACAGCGGGTGCATCGGCGCCGTCAAGCTCATGAGCGTGGCCGGCAGCTACTACCGCGGCGACGAGCACAACAAGATGCTCCAGCGCGTCTACGGCATCGCCGCCGCCTCGCAGAAGGAGCTCGACGCCATCGTCAAGCGCCTGGAAGAGGCCAAGCGCCGCGACCACCGCAAGCTGGGCAAGGAGCTCGAGCTCTTCACCATCACCGAGAGCGTCGGCCCCGGCCTCGCCCACTGGCTCCCCAAGGGCGCCCGCATCCGCGTCGCCATCGAGGACTACTGGCGCAAGGAGCACTTCCGCCACGGCTACGAGATGCTCTTCACCCCCCACATCGGCCGCTCCAACCTCTGGGAGACCTCCGGCCACCTGGGCTTCTACAAAGACAGCATGTTCCCGGCCATGAGCGTGACCGAGGGCGACGGCGACAAGACCTCGCAGGAGGCCTACTACGTCAAGCCGATGAACTGCCCCTTCCACATCCAGGCCTACCTCTTTAAGAAGTATAGTTACCGCGACCTGCCCCTCCGCTGGGCCGAGCTCGGCACCGTCTATCGCTACGAGAAGGACGGCGTCCGCCACGGCCTCTTCCGCGTCCGCGGCTTCACGCAGGACGATGCGCACATCTTCTGCGCCCCCGAGAAGATTGAGGACGAAATCCGCTTCACCGTGCGCTTCTGCCTCAAGATCCTCCGCCGCTTCGGCTTCACCGACATCTCGGCCTACCTCTCCACCAAGCCCGAGAAGGCCGTCGGCGACCCCGCCAAGTGGGAGCAGGCCACCAACTCCCTCCGCCACGCCCTCGAGAGCGAAGGCCTCGCCTACGAGGTCGACGAAGGCGGCGGCGCCTTCTACGGCCCCAAGATCGACATGAAGATCAAGGACGCCCTCGGCCGCGAGTGGCAGCTCGGCACCATCCAGTTCGACTTCAACCTCCCCGAGCGCTTCCACCTCACCTACACCGGCGAAGACGGCAAGGAGCACCAGCCCTACATGGTCCACCGCGCCCTCCTCGGCTCCCTCGAGCGCTTCTTCGGCATCCTCATCGAGCACTACGCCGGCGCCTTCCCCACCTGGCTCGCCCCCGTCCAGGCCGCCGTCCTCAACATCACCGACGCCCAGCTCCCCTTCGCGCAAGAGGTCCTCGCCAAACTCCAGGCCGCCGACCTCCGCGCCGAGGGCAACTGGGACAACGACAAGATCGGCGCCAAGATCCGCAAGGCCACCCTCGCCAAGACCCCCTACATGCTCGTCATCGGCGGGCGCGAGGCCGAGGCCGGCCTGGTCGCCGTCCGCAGCCGCGAGAAGGGCGACCTCGGCACCATGACCCCGGAGGCCTTCATCGACCTCCTCCGCGCCGAGATCGCCGAACAGCCCTAACCCTTCACACAACAACAGGAAACCCCAACAGGAGCCGCCACCTTGGCACTACCCCCCAAACCCCGGCAGGAGCAGAGCGGCCGCAAAGCCGCCTCCTTCATCCGCACCAACTACAAAATCCGCGTGCCCGAGGTCCGCGTCGTCGACCCCACCGGCAAAATGCTTGGCACCATGCCCACCCGCAAGGCCCAGTCACTCGCCGAATCCATGGAGCTCGACCTCGTTGAGATCAATCCCACCGCGCAGCCCCCGCTCTGCAAAATCATGGACTACGGCAAGTTCCGCTACGAAGAGTCCATCCGCCAGAAGCAGGCCCGCAAAAACGCCAAGGCCACCCAAGTCAAGGAAATCAAGTTCCACTCCGGCACCGACGTCGGCGACCTCAACCGCAAGGTCAAGGAAATCCTCGGCTTCATCGAGCAGGGCAACAAGGTCAAAATCTCCCTCAAGTTCCGTGGCCGTGAAAACGCCCACCGCGAGCTCGGCATCGAGATGATCGAAAACGTCATCTCCCTCTGCGCCGAAAAGACCACCGTCGAGCAAGCCCCCAAACTCGTCGGTCGTGACCTCTCCGCCCTCCTCGCCCCCAAGTCCACCAAGGGCGGCGCCCGCAAGGCCGAGCAACCCCAACAGCCGGCCCCCAAGCCCACCCCCGGCCTCTCCCCCACCCAACCTCATACGCTTGGCTTGTCCCCAACCCAAGGCTAAGGGCATCCGCCCTTAGCCGGAAGCTTGGAAGTTTGGAAGCTTGGCCGCCCAAAGGGCGACAAACACACGCAGGGGAGACTATCACGGTTTCCCCAGCGTATTTTTCCGCCCGATGCCAACAAATGGACGCTGAGAGGAAGATTGGAAAGCGACGCGGTAGGACCTATAGGACATATAGGACGACTAGGACGGCGGCTTCGCCGCTTTGTACCGCAGCCTATCCGTCGCGCGTTCACGCGCGCTCCTGAATCTCCTGTATCTCCTGAATCTCCTGTGCGATTTGTGCCGCCCCTCCCCACCGCTCCCTCCGTCGCCCGTTAGGGCGCTCTGTTCTCCGTTCTCCGTTCTCTGTTCTCCCCTCCACTGACCATGCCCCTCCACTGTCCTCCCCTGCACCTATTACTCACCGGTCCTGGTCGCATCGGCGCCGGGCTTGAGCCCCGCCTCCGCGCAGACGGCCACACCGTCCGCATCCTCACCCGCGCTGACTACGGCGACTTCGCCGACCCCGCTTTCGACCCCCACCCCACCGTCGCCGCCCTCCCCGCCGACCCCGCGCCCGACGCCATCCTCCACCTCGCCGGCCTCTTCCAAATCGGCCCCGCCGCCGACCCCGACCGCCTCCTCCGCGCCAACGCCCACGGCCCCATCGCCCTCGCCGAAGCCCTCCACGCCCGCTTCCCGCACGCCCAACACATCCTCTTCCTCGACGCCCGCGTCGCCCACGACGCCGCCGACGACCCCGCGCCCCTCCGCCCCTACCTCGCCGCCAAGCGCGCCCTCACCGACTGGTTCCGCCGCACCGCCCTCGCCTGGGGCCGCGCCACCGCCACCCGCGTCAACGCCATCGCCCCCGGTCCCGTCCTCCCCCCGCCCGACCCCGCCCACAGCGAAAAGGCCGGCGAATGCCTCACCCCCCGCCCCACCCTCGCCGACATCCACGCCTGCGTCACCCTCCTCCTCTCCGTCCCCTCCCTCACCGGCCAAATCCTCTACCCCGCCGCCGGCCAGAACCTCCTTTGACCCTTGCAACCAATCACGCGTTATGCTATACTTTGTGCCGTAATCCACCGGAGTAGTCAAGGCGAAACGGGTCGAGCCGCCCCTGTGGCGGCTCTTTTTTTAAGGGTCCTGCCATGCTCAAGCCAACCATTGTTATGTCGACGGCTTTAACCTTTACTATGGCCTTCTGAGAAACACCCCTTGGCGCTGGCTTGATTTAGGGGCTTTCGCAGACCGTCTCGCCGGACGGCAACGAGAAGTCCGCCAAATCCGCTATTTCACCGCTAGAATCAAACCAAATCCAAACGACCCTCATGGAATGGTAAGCCAATCTGCCTATCTTGAGGCGCTCGCGGGAAAAGAACCCCGCCTCTCCATTGAGGAAGGTTTCTATCTTCTTTCCACCAAAACAATGCCCAATGCAACGCCTCCTCCTCCTTTTGTCCAAGTCCTCAAGGCGGAAGAAAAAGGAACCGATGTCAATATCGCGTGTGGGATGCTAGCAGATGCTTACGAACGAAAAGCTGAGACATTTATCCTCGTCAGTGGGGATTCCGATCTCGCCACTCCGGTCAAATGCGTGAGAGCCCTCGGATTTGAAGTCTTGGTCTTCAATCCACAAACACGTGATTGTAAAGCATTGCAAAGCGTAGCCTCCACCTATACACGCATTTGGAGAACCTTGCCACGTGTTTGTCAGTTACCCAATCCATGCCCAACCATGCACGGCCGTGCCGTACGTAAGCCTACACATTGGCAAGTCTGCCATCCTCTACCCCGCCGCCGGCCAGAACCTCCTTTGAGGGGCGCTGACGCGCCCCAGAGAACGGAGAACGGAGAACGGAGAACGGAGCGTGCAGGCCCGAAGGGACAAACCTTCCACGGCCACAGAAAACAGAGCGCCCCTGCGGGGCGACGGGCGAAGCAGTGAACAGAGGTGGTGTGTTTTGAGAAATACACGAAGGACACGAAGAACCACGAAGGCTCACAAAGACTGCCAGAGTGGGGCGTGCAGGTGCGAAACACCAAACCTTCCACGGCTACCGTAGATTTTGCAGATTCATGCAGATTAAGGGTGTGCTAGTACACGCTGGACTGCCAGTGTATTTTTAGAACAATCCCCAAAAAAGGCGCACTCGGGCACCTGTTTGGGCTCTTCTTTTCTTGAGAGGTCACCGAAAAAGGCCTGACGGAACGGGGGGGGGTAGACTAGGCTATAACTGTTTCCTTTATATAGGAGGATTTTGATGAAGCAGTTTGTTGTCGCTTTTACTTGCGCGGCCTTGGCCGCCGTGGCCCAGGCCGCATCCACGGATTGGGATTGGAGCCAGGCGGAGCTCACCCAGAGTGGAACACTCGGGAATGGGACGACTGGCTGGACCGCCGAAACCGAGGCTGTCTATTCCGGGAACGCCTCGTTCGTCGCGCAGGTCACTTACACATTGCCCGAGGGCGGGAACTTGAAAAACGGCAATGCCTGGATGGAACTCTTCGCCTTCAACAGTGCCGGCACCGTCTGGAACCTGCAGACCAATGCTTCCAAGCAGATTGGCCTCTTTAAGGGCACCACCGGAACCGGTAATTTCACATCCGCGAACCTCTCCTCGCTGATGGAGAATGGGACGCTCTCGCTGATGTTCGAGTACAACGACGCGGCGCAGACGTTGACGGTATATGTCAATGACACGCTCCTCACCACCGCCTCGGGCGTGGAGATTAACGACTGGATCACCTTCCGCGCCGGGCAAGATAGCCGCCCGTTGGACCGTGAGTTCCCCGATGAGACGACCTATGACTTCGAGCTGACGACGACACCGGCTTCCGACCCCAGCGTGCCCGAGCCGACGGCCTTGACGCTCTTGGCGTTAGGCGTGGCCGGTGTGGCGCTCCGACGCCGCGTGGCCTGATTCCTCCTTTGGCACAAACAAGGCCGCCCACCCGGGCGGTTTTTCATTTTCTGATAACACGGTGTTCCAAATGACAGGTCTAGACGATGGCATATCGTGCTACGTGTGCAAGCATTGTTATGCTTTTAGGAAATACTAATGACAGGTCTTTGGCAAAGGAGCGTGGTGCACTCATGAAGCAACCACGCCTGATCTTTGACAACTGAATGTCTGTGTTTGTATCAAATGATTGACCGCAGGTAACCGGTCTCATGACGGTCTTATTTATATAAGGTAGTGTTTGACGCCCTACAGATTGACGAGAAAGCGTCCTCGGGCAGTCTTGCACGGCGGGGCACATCAGCGCCCCTGGCGGGGATTTGGTAAAATGGATGGTGGTTTTTCATTTTGAGAGGAGCTTCGGCTATGGGCGGATTTTTTGGCGTAGTGGCGAATGAAGGGTGCGTCTCGGATGTTTTCTTCGGGACGGACTACCATTCGCATATGGGAACGGTGCGCGGCGGCATCGTGGTTTACGCGGGCAAGGCCTTCCACCGTTCCATCCACAATCTGCGCAACGCACAGTTCCGGGCACAGTTCGAGCGCGCGGCGACGCGTTTCGCGGGGCTAAACCCGAACTACGCCATCGGCGTCATCAGCGACCAAGACGACCAGCCGATTCTGGTGCGCTCTCACCTGGGTATGTTCGCGCTGGCCTTCGTGGGCCTGGTGACGAACCTGGACGAGATTGTCGAGGAGCTGGTGCGTGACCGCACGACGCACTTCTGCGAACTGGGCAAGGACAGCACGATCAACACGCTGGAGGTCCTGGCGATGTTGATCAACACACGCGACACCTTCGAGGAGGGCCTGGCCTATGCGCAGAGCCGCGTGGAGGGCTCCTGCTCGCTCCTGCTCCTTTCCGAGCGCGGCACGCTCTACGCCGCCCGCGACCGTTTCGGCCGCACGCCTATCGTGTTGGGCGAGAAGGAGGGCGGCGCGCACGCGGTGACGATGGAGACGGCGGCCTTCCCGAACCTGGGCTACAAGCGCGTCCGTGACCTGAAGGCCGGCGAAATCGTGGCCATCACCCTGGACGGCGTGGAGACGGTGCGCGAGGGCCGCGAGGAGTCGGCCATCTGTTCCTTCCTCTATGTCTATTATGGTTACCCGGCGAGCACCTACGAGGGCGTGGGCGTGGAGCGTACGCGTTATCGTAGCGGCGCCTTCCTCTCGCAGCAGGCCCCGGTGGACGCCGACCACGTGGCGGGCATCCCCGATTCCGGCGTGGCGCACGCGTTGGGCTATGCCTTCAAGAGCGGCATCCGCTACGCGCGTCCCTTTGTGAAGTACACGCCCACCTGGCCCCGCAGCTTCATGCCGCCGGACCAGAGCCTCCGCCAGAAGATCGCCAACATGAAGCTCCTCCCCGTGCCCGAGCTCATCGAGGGCAAGCGCCTCATCTTCTGCGACGACTCCATCGTCCGCGGGACGCAGTTGCGCAATCAGGTGGGGCGCCTCTTCGACGCCGGCGCGAAGGAAATCCATGTGCGCATCGCTTGCCCGCCGCTCCTCTACAAGTGCAAGTTCCTGACCTTCTCGCGTACCGAGAGCGTGATGGACCTCATCACCCGCCGCATCATCCTGGAGCTGGACGGACCCGACGCGGACATCCGCAAGTATCGCGACCCCGACGGCGAGCCCTACAAGCGCATGGTCGAGGAAATCCGCCGCCGCCTGGGCATGACTAGCCTGGCCTTCCAGCGCGTGGCCGACGTGGAGAAGTCCATCGGCATCGGCCCGAAAATCTGCACCTACTGCTGGACCGGCGAAGACATCTCCCTGAGCGGCCACGGCGGTTGCAAGGGCAACTGCGCCTGCTGCCACGACAAGTGCGCGATGGAGAAGTAACCCGTGGCGCGCAACCGGGTGAGGCTCATCGAGCGCCTGGAAAGCTTCGTCATCCCGCTCATCCAGCAGGAAGGCGCGGACAAGAAGGTGCGTGGCTTCTGGCCTAAATTCCTCTTGGCCGTCCTCAAGGGCATCTCGAAGATCTACGGCGCCATCGTCCGCCTGCGGATGTGGTTTTTCCGCATCGGCGTGTTGCGCCGTTGGCCCCTCGGGTGCCAGGTGATCAGCGTGGGCAACGTCACCGCCGGCGGCACCGGCAAGACCCCCGTGGTGGAAATCTTCGCCCGTGAGCTCACCCGCCAGGGCCGCAAGGTCGCCATCCTCTCGCGCGGTTACCGCCGCAAGGAGAAGCCTTTCCTCCAGCGCCTCTTCAGCGACACCATCGACCCCCCGCTCGTGGTGAGCGATGGCCGCCGCGTCCTCCTCGATTCCGAGACCGGCGGCGACGAGCCCTACATGCTCGCTTCCAACCTCCCCGGCGTCGTCGTCCTGGTCGACCGCAACCGCGTCAAGTCTGGCCGCTACGCCATCAAGAAGTTCAAGTGCGACACCCTCGTCCTCGACGATGGCTTCCAGTACCAGCGCCTCAAGCACTCCCGCGACATCGTGCTGGTGGACAAGACCAACCCCTTCGGCAACGGCAACCTCCTCCCCCGCGGCGTCCTCCGCGAAGGCATCCAAAACCTCCGCCGCGCAGACTTCATCTTCATCACCAAGAGCGACGGCAACTCCGACGCCCTCCGCGCCAAGATTCGTAAGCTCAATCACCACGCCGAAATCATCGAGTGCCGTCACGCCCCCAAGCGCCTCAAGAATGTCTACGGCAAGACCAATCGCGACCTCTCTTGGCTCGCCGGCAAAAAGGTTCTCGCCCTCTCCGGCATCGCCGTCCCCCAGAGCTTTGAAGGCTTCCTCCGCGGCTACGGCGCCGAGCTCCTCGAATGCGTCCGCTACGCCGACCACCACCGCTACGCCACCCAGGAAATCATCAACGTCATCAACCGTGCCGCCGACCTCGGCTGCGATGCCGTCGTCACCACCGAGAAGGACGCCGTCCGCTTCCCTCGCCTCACCAACGTCGCCGTCCCGGTCTACTACCTCCGCATCGAGATCGAGATTCTCAAAGGCGCCGAGAACTTCCACGACGCCGTCTCCCACATCTGCTTCAAGCCCTTCGAGAGGCACCCCGATGCCGACTTGTAAAGGGGCGCTGACGCGCCCCGGAGAACGGAGAACGGAAAACGGAGAACAGACCGCCCCTGCGGGGCGACGGGCCATCTGAGACCTCCACTGACAACCATGCACGCACAGGAGATACAGGAGATTCAGGAGATGCAGGAGCGCGCGACAAGCGCGCGACCGACGACGCTTTTGTCCAATCAATCGGCGTGCGCCAGCACGCCCCAAATCTGCACAAATCTGCGGAATCTGCGTTTCCCATCCTGGCAGTCAGCCGGCGGTAGCCGGCCCCTAATCGACTTCAATCGGCGTAATCGGCGGTTCCCCCATCCTGGCAGTCTTCGTGAACCTTCGTGGTCCTTCGTGGTTCTTCGTGTCAGCCCCGCAGGGCAAACCCTCCACACTCTCCCATCGCTCTGCCCGTCGCGCGCTTGTCGCGCGCTCCGTAGCCGTGGAAGGTTTGGCGCTTCGCGCCTGCACGCTCCGTTTTCCGTTTTCCGTTCTCCGGAGCGCACCTCACGGAGGTGCGCTCCATGAGCATCCTCCGCAAAGTGGGTGTCGTCAGCGCGATGACTGCCGTCAGCCGCGTCTTCGGACTGGTGCGCGAGATTGTCATGGCGCACTTCTTTGGCACCTCCGCCATCCAGAGCGCCTTCGTCATCGCCTTCCGCATCCCCAACCTCTTCCGCCGCCTCTTTGGCGAGGGCGCGCTCGGTGCCGCCTTCATTCCCGTCTTCGCCGAGATTGAGCGTACCGAGGGCCCCGAACGCGCCCAGCTCTTCCTCTCCCGTATTCTCGGCATCCTGGTCTGCGTGTTGGCCCTCCTCGTGGGCCTCGGCATCGCCGCCACCTATGCCGTACAATTCGCCGCCGAGCCCGGTGGCCGATGGGACGTTGCCATGCCGCTCACGCGCATCATGCTCCCTTACGCGCTCTTCATCTGCGTGGCCGCCATCGTCTCCGCCGTGCTCAACGTCCGCGACCGCTTCGCTGTCCCCTCCCTCACCCCCGTCATCCTCAACCTCTGCTGGATTGGCGCCCTCGTCGGCGTCTGCCCCTTCCTCGACAGCGCCGCCGCCCAGATCAACGTCGTCTGCTGGGGCATCCTCTTCGCCGGCCTCGCCCAAATCTGCTTCCAGCTCCCCGCCCTCCGAGCCGTGGGCTACCGCCTCCGCTTCACCTTCACCGGCTGGCGCACCTCGCCCTACGTCCGCCAAGTCCTCCTCCAGATGGGCCCGGCCTCACTCGGCATCGCCCTCGCCCAAATCAACATCTGCATCGATGGCTGGCTCGCCTACTACGGCGCTCCCTGGGCCCCCTCCGCCCTCGAATACGCCGACCGCATCATCTACCTCCCCCTCGGCCTCTTCGGCACCGCCTTCGCCACCGTGCTCCTCCCCACCTTCTCCAAGCAGGCCGCCGCCGCCGACCGTGCCGCCCTCCTCGCCACCCTCGAGCGCTCCATGCGGAACCTCTTGGTCCTCATGGCCCCCATGGCCCTCGGCCTCATCGCCCTCGCCGCACCCATCGTCGCCCTCCTCTATCAGCGCGGTGCCTTCGACGCCCAATCCACCCTCTGGACCGCCCGCGCCGTCACCGCCTACGCGCTCGGCCTCATCGCCTTCTCCTCCGCCAAGACCGTCATCCCCGTCTTCTACGCCCATAAAGACCTCAAGACCCCCGTCAAGGTCGCCGCCTGGTGCATCCTCGGGAACTTTCTCCTCAACCTCGCCTCGGTCCTCTTCCTCCCCGAAGGCTGGCGCCACGTCGGCATCGCGCTCAGCACCGTCCTCAACTCCTTCGCCAACACCGGAATCCTCCTCGCCATTCTCTGGCGCCGCGGCCTCCGTCCCAACCTCGTCGCCCTCGCCTGGTCCGCCATCCGCGCCTTCCTCGCCGCCACCCTCATGGGTCTCGCCGTCTGGGCGGCCCACACTTGGCTCGCGACCCGCGGGTTCTCGCTCTTCCTCACTGTTCCTTGTGCCATCGCCCTTGGAGGCGTCCTCTATCTGCTCCTCGCCCGCCTCCTCGTCCCCGCCGAACTCCGCGAACTCCTCGCCGACCTCCCTCTCCGCCGCCGTCGATAAAGGCGGAATCCGTCTCCACAAAGACACTAAAGGAATGCAAGAGTCTGGGCACTTCTCACGCCCTTGACTATCTCTTGCGTTTGCGTGCTAGCGCCCCTCTGGCAGTCAGACAATCACTCGTCGCCGGAGTCGCTACGCAGGATGATATAGGTGGGCTCAGGCCCGAGGTCGTCGGAGATACCAAACATATTCTTGGAAGAGGGCGCCCCTTGGGAAAGGATACGCGCACGTTCCAATTCAACAAGTTCCTCGGTGGTTAGCTGGGAGGGCGCAAGAATCCGCGACCGCGACTTCTTGCGCGTTTCCGCCTGCGCGGAAGCCTTCGGAGCCTGCTGCTGAGACTCTGCAACTTGCGTTTCCGTCACGGCGGGTGCAACCGACGGTGCGAGAGGCTCGGATTGTTGGGCCATGCGGCGGCCCATCGCCCACACCATCCCCACCGCCACAACCGCAACCCCAATGGCCACGACCGTGAGCATCCAAGGCAACAGCTTGCTCCAAGAAAACCGCGCAGACGTCGGCACATCGGTCGCATCCAACGGAATCGTATCGGCCCAGGATTCCGGCGAGACGGCAATGCCCGCCGGGAGGGTGGGGGCGGCGCTCACTGGGGCATCGGGCCGAGGCAACGGCGGCACCGTTGCGGACAGGGCGGAGTCCAACGCCTGCGAGGCAGTAGCCCCGCTCAGGGCACGGAGCTCGGCCAATAACGCCGCCGCCGTGCGGGGACGCTCCTCCGGGTCGCGTGCCATCATGCGGCGCACCAGCGCCACGGTGTCGGCCGAGAGGTCTGGTCGCAAGGTCGCTAGGTCGGGCGGAGGATCCTTGCCCTCCACGACCGCAAGGAGAACGGTGACGGCGGAGTCCCCGGCGTAAGGGCGCGTGGCGGAGAGCATCTCGTAGAAGACGACGCCCAAACTGTAAATATCCGCGCGGATGTCCACCTTGCCGGTGTCGCGCACCTGCTCGGGCGACATGTAGGCCGGCGTGCCGAAGACCGCGGCGGTCTGGGTAAGGGTCTTGGCGTAACCGTCCAGGTTGGCCTTGGCAATGCCCAGGTCGGAGAGCTTGGCCTCACCGTTCTCATCGAAGAGGATATTGTCGGGTTTGATGTCGCGGTGGACCATGCCGTAACGTTCGGCTTGAGCGAGGGCGCCGGCCACCTGCGTCACAATGCGCAGGGCGTTGGCCTCCGGCAGAGGTCCATTACGCGCCAAGAGCGCGGCCACACTCCCGCCGGGGAGATACTCCATCGCCATGTAGTTCAGGCCCGTCGCGGGGTCGCGCCCCACATCATGCACCGTCACCAGATGCGGATGATGGATACGTCCGGCCAGCCGCGCCTCCCGCAGAAAACGCGCCATGAAGCGTGGGTCCCGCGCCACAATCCCCGGCGCCAGAATCTTCATCGCCACCGGCGCACCCAAGATGGTATGCGCCGCCAGCCACACACTGGCCATCCCACCGTGCCCCAACTCCCGCACCAAACGATATTTCCCCAGAACCATGCCGCGCCGCGGCACAGACTCTTCAGGCATCTCGTCTGGGTTCTTCGTCATCGTTTTTATTCTATCAAACAGACCTTCCCAAGGCGAGCCTCACGGCCAATAGCCAATAGTGTCCGAGGAAAATTGGGGACCGCAAAGACGCAAGGGGAGGCGCGAACCGCTTCGGGCTCCATCGGTCGCTCTGCGGCTTTGCCGCTGACCGCGACCGCCGCCCTCCGTTTCGCGCTCAGGTAGCCTTTAGAAGACCTTTCCTGTAAGCGTTGCGTCTTTGCGGAAAAACTTTCCCCGGACAGTATTGCTGGAGTCTTTTGAGAATCCGCGCGGGGAGAGGGATTTTGGTAAAATAGGCGGCCATAAGGAGGCTTTATGGAAGATTGCCTGTTTTGCAAGATCATCAAGGGGGAAATCCCCTCGACGAAGATTTTCGAGGATGCGCACGCGTATGCCTTCCTGGATATCAATCCCTTTGGGAAGGGGCACACGTTGGTGGTGCCGAAGTTTCACGCGGAGCAACTCTTCTTCCTGCCGCCGGAGGAACTGGCGGGGGTGATGCCGGCCGTGCAGCGGGTGGCTTGTCTGCTACGCAAGAAGTTGGGGTGCGACGGCTTGGCGCTGATGCAGCTGAACGGCGCGTGCGCGGGGCAGACGGTGGGCCATGTCCACTTCCACCTTATTCCGCGCTATGCGAACCAGCCCGCGGGCTGGGCGCCGTTGGAGGGTGAGGCGGCGAAGGAGGCCAAGGATTTCGAGGCGCTCCGGAGGCAGATTCTGGGCTGATGGACGACCTGGCGCTTTCCACCTCTTACTTTGCGGGACGCCGCTTGGCGCCGGCCGCGATGGCCGCCGCGGTGCGCGGGTTCGGCCTGGGCCGCGTGGAGCTGGGCTATCTGACGCGCGAGACGGAGGTGGAGGCGTGGGAGGCCGCGATCGCCGCCGAGGGACTGACGGTGGGGAGCGTGCACGCCTTTTGCCCAGCGTCGGTGTCGGATCCCTTCCCGGGGCCGGAATCCTTCTCGCTGGCGGAGCCGGATGGCGCGCGGCGGGCGGCGGCGGTGCGGGCGACCTTTGCGACACTGGACTGCGCAGTGCGCTTCGGCGCGCGAGCGGTGGTGATGCATGGGGGCCGCGTGGAACTGCGTCGGCCGCGTCTGCTCCTGGGGTCTGCGCCCTATCGGTCGCAACTCTCGGAGGCCTTCGCGGCACGGGGCGGTCGTCCGGATTTTGACCTGGTGGAACAGGAGCGGGCCTGGCGTGCGGAGGCCGCAGGGCGGTGGATGGACGCACTTTCCTTTTCGTTGGATGCGGTTTTGCCGCATTTCGAGGAGGCGGGGGTGACCCTGGCCTTCGAAAATCTGCCGGGGCTTGAGGCCTTTCCCGATCCGGCGGAGCTGGACTTCCTGCGGCGCCGTTTCCCGAGTCCCTGCTTGGGGGCGTGGTATGACGTGGGGCATGGCGAGCGCAAGGCCCGCGTGGGCGATTGGCCACAGGCGGAGACTTTGGCGTTGGTGGGCGATTGCACTGTGGGCGCGCATTTGCACGATGTGTCGGGTCTGGAGGAGGACCATCGTGCGCCCGGCGAGGGCGGGGTGGACTGGGCGGCCTTGCGTCCGCTCTTGTCGCGACCGGGTTTGCTGCGGGTGTTGGAGCCGGCACCAGACGTGTCGGGGGAAGCCTTGCGGCGTGGGATCGACTTCTTGAAGGCCTTTTTCGGAGCGGTATAAGATGACCTTTTTCGCGGATTTGAGCATTGTCATTGTGGTGGCGGCGACGGTGGGGCTACTCTTCTCACGCTGGAACCTGCCGCTGACGGTGGGTTACATCCTGGCGGGCATGATTGTGGGCCCGAACCTTGGCGTCTCGTGGATTCATGAGACGGCCAACATCCAGATGCTGTCGGACTTGGGTGTGATGTTCCTGATGTTCTCCATCGGCTTGGGCTTTAGTTTCCGTAAGGTGCGGCAACTGGGCGGGGCGGTGGTCTTCCCTGCGGTGTGGGATGTTGCCTTCATGGTCATCGGCGGCTTCTGCGTGGGGCAGATGTTAGGGTGGGGACCGCTGGAGAGTTTCCTGTTGGGCTTGATTCTCTGCGACAGCTCCACCTCCATCGCCGCCAAGACGCTGGACAGTCTGGGCTGGCTAGGCAAACGTTTTGCGGATAGCACCTTCGCCATCGCGTTGATTGAGGACGTGCTGGCCATCTTGCTCATCGCGGTGCTCAACGGTGTGGCCGGAGGTCTGGGCGGGGACGGCGGCGCAGGCGTGGCCTGGGGCGCGTTGATGTTGGACATCGGTAAGCAACTGGGTGTGTTGGCGCTCTTCCTGCTGGGCGTGACGGTGTTGGGTATCTTGTTGGCGCCGCGCCTGATGAACTACGTTACCGAGCGCTTTGGCGACGAGATTGTGCTGATGGCGGCGCTGGGCATTTGCTGTGGTGTGGCGTGCTTCGCGCAGAACGGGCTGGGCCTCTCGCTCGTGGTGGGGGCCTTCTTGGCCGGCGCCATCATCGCCGAAGCACGGAGCCGCCGGCGTATCGAGCGCGTGGTGCGGCCGGTGACTGACCTTTTTGCTGCGGTCTTCTTTGTCTCGGTGGGTCTGCAGGTGGAGCCGATGGTGCTCCTCGCCAACGCTCATGTCATCATTTTCATCACGCTGGCGATGATTGTGCTCAAGCTGGTGAACAATACGTTGGCCTGTCTCTTGGTGGGCGAGACGCCGCGCGACGCCTTCAAGGTGGGTCTGGGCATGGGCCAGGTGGCGGAGTTTTCCTTCATCATCGCGGGTATCGCCATGGCCGGCGGTATGAGCGAACGGCCGCTCTACCAAATCGCCATTGGCGTGGCGCTCCTCTGCACGGCCACGAACCCCTATCTGTTGCGTGCTTCCGACACCCTTTACGCCAAGCTGAGTCGGGCCTTCCCCGTCCGCATGCATGACCTGCTCCATTGGTATCGGCGCTGGTTGACCAACCTTGCCGCGCGTCCCTCCGAGGGCGGGCAGTCCCTCCTGGCGCACCTGCGCGGCCATGTGGTGATTCTGGGGTTGCAACTGGCGATGATTTTGATTGTCTTTGCGGTTGTTTATCTTGTTGCTACCATCCCCACGGTCAATGGCTTCCTGAGGGAACTTGATGGGCTGGTGCCGCACCTGCCGTTGGGCGGGTTGGCCTGTGCGGCGGCGGCGCTTCTGGTCTGCTCCCCCGGTATCTGGGCCGCCGGGCATACGTGGAGCGAGATTGCCCGCCATGCCGCTGATGAGCCCTTTAAGGGCGAGGTTTATGGTCTGCACGGCGTGCGCAAGTTCATCAAGACCACGCTCAAGGTGGCCGGCTGGATGTTCCTGGCTATCTATCTGGCGTCCCTCTGCGGCGGTTTCGTCCGCACGGCTTGGGTGTTGGTGCCGCTCATCGTGGGTGTCGGCCTCTACATCATTCGTTTCGGCGGACGTTTCCGTGAGCAGTACCGCACCTCGCACGAGACGCTGAAAGAGGCCTTTGACGTGAACGCCCTCCCGCCCGAAGACCCCATCTCCATGATCTCCCTGGCCGTCCACACCGAGACCGTCACCATTCCTCCGGGCGCCGTGTGCGCCGGGCAGACCCTCGGTGGACTGGACCTGCGCAAGCGTACCGGCGCCGCCGTCATCTCCATTACCTCCCGCCGCTCCGGCCTCAACGTCTCCCCCGGGCGCGACACCATCCTGAACGTGGGGGACGTCCTTATCGTCGTCGGCGCAGACCCCGAAATCGAGCGCGCCTTAGTCCTCCTCACCCAACGCGTCTGAAAGGAACTTCATGAACTACGTCTCCACCCGTGGCCGCGCGCCCGCCGTCGATTCTGCCCACGCACTCCTCGCCGGCCTCGCACCTGACGGCGGCCTCTATGTTCCCGCAGAGCCGCTCACCCCCCTCGCGCCCGCCGACACTTTCGCCGGCACCATGGAGGCCCTCCTTGCGCGTTTCTTCCCTGAGCTTCCCGCCGAGGCCCGTACCCGCGCCGTTGCCGACTCCCTCGCTCGCTTTGAAGACCCCGCCAATCCAGTGCCTCTGCGTGACTGCGGCGACGTCGCCTTCCTGGAGCTCTTCCACGGCCCTACCTTGGCCTTTAAGGATGTCGCCCTCACCCTGTTGCCTCACCTGTTGGCCGCCGCCGCGCGCGCCGAGGGCCTGGAGCGCGTCTGCGTCCTCACCGCCACCAGCGGCGACACCGGCAGTGCGGCCATGAACGGTTTCGCGGGTGTCCCCGGAGCCTCTCTCGTTGCCTTCTATCCCGCCTCCGGCATCTCCGAGATCCAGCGCCGCCAGATGGTCTGCTGCCCCGGCGGCAACGTCTCCGCCTGCGCCATCCGCGGTAACTTCGACGATGCGCAGACGGCGGTCAAGGCCGCCTTCGCCGACCCCGCCCTCAACGCCGCCGCCCAAGCCGCCGGCGCTCGCCTCTCCTCGGCCAACTCCATCAACATCGGCCGCCTCTTCCCGCAGGTCGCCTACTACCTTGACACCGCGCGCAAGCTCGCCCGCCCCTTCGACGTTATCGTTCCCACTGGCAACTTCGGCGACATCCTCGCGGCGTGGTACGCCCGCCTCCTCGGCGCCCCCATCGGCCGCCTTGCTGTCGCCTCCAACCAGAACCGTGTGGTCTGCGACTTCATCCGCACCGGCCGCTACGACGCCCGCCGCGACTTCGCCGTCACCAACTCCCCCTCCATGGACATCCTGCTCTCCTCCAACATCGAGCGCCTCCTCTGGCTCCTCAACAAGGGCAACGATGTCGAGCTCCGCACCTGGATGGCCCAACTCAAGGCCGAGGGGTGGTACCAAATCGAAGGCTATCCCCTCCACGACCTCCAAACCTCCTTCGCCGCCGGCTGGGCCGACCCCGCCGAGACCGAGGCCGCCATCGCCGATGCCTGGGAACGCTTCCACTACCTCCTCGACCCCCACACCGCCATCGGTTGGAAGGTCGCCCGCGAGCTGCCCCCCACCGGCCGCCCCGCCGTCATCGCCGCCACCGCCAGCCCCTGGAAGTTCCCCATCACCGTTCTGCGCGCCATCACCGGCGAGGCCCCCGCCGACGACTTCGCCGCCGCCGACGCCCTTGCCAAACTCACCGGCCAGGAACCCGCCCCCCTCGTCGCCAAACTCCGCGACGCCCCTATTCTTCACCAAGACATCACCGACCCCACCGACCTCTCCTCCGCCGTCCGCCGCGCCTTCTCTTTCTGAGGACGCTAGGCGCGAAAGAGCTTGATCTGAGATCATCGTCATGAAAGCAGACGTTTCACAAGTGGATGCCCCCCCCCGTACAGACGGACTGGCCCCGCTTCGCCTGGGTATCCTGACCTTCCACTCCCAGCTCAACTACGGCGGCGTCCTCCAAGCCTTCGCGTTGCAGGAAGCTTTGCGCGAAATGGGCGAAGATGCCATTGTAGTGGACAAATGGTTGGATTCTCAGAATTGGTTTCTGCTCGGACAACTGTGTAACTTGACGCCCATAACCTGCCTGAAAATGGCAATGGCGGAGCTGATGGGATGTGACAAGATTGCAGAACTGAAGCGACGCAAGCGAACAGTGGCGTTTCTGCGGGAACACTTCCGCCTGTCGCCTTACCATTTCTGTGCGTGGGAAGAGTTGCGCAACAAAGAGTTGAGATTGGATTGTTTGGTGGTGGGAAGCGACCAAGTCTGGCGTTGCGAATGGCGTGAGGACCCGCGCACCTTCCTACTTGAGGGTGCCCCATCGATCAAGGCAATCAGTTACGCGGCAAGCTTCGGGATGACGGAAATCCCGAAGAAATGGCATGAAATCTATCGTGCTGGATTTGCGCGCTTTTCGGCCATCAGTGTGCGCGAGCGCAGTGGGGTCGGTATGGTGCGGACGTTGGGGTTTGAGGCCACGGAGGTGCTCGACCCCACGCAGTTGGTCCCGGCGTCGCAATGGCGGGCTTTGATCCCTCCGCATCGCCGTCCGCGCAAGCCGGTGTTGGCGTGCTACTTTGTGAATGTCGATCTCTTTGAGGTATGGGACAACTTGGAAGCCTTCGCCAGAAAGATGGGATGCGAAGTACACGTGTTGTTCAGCTTCCATCCCTTTGACGTGCCGCGGTCTCGACGGGAGGCCTTTGCCCACTTGCGACACACTTTGCGGCGCGTGGGCTCTCTGGTGCGGTTGCATTGCGGTGACGGCCCGGTTGAGTTCCTGGAGGCCATCGATGGCGCAGAATGGGTGCTAGGGGATTCCTTTCACGGACTCATGTTTGCCTCCCTCTTCGGCAAGAATATACGACTCCTTCCGCCCCCGGGGCAACGAGGAGATAGTCGGGAAGGCATCTTTGCCCGCATTTTGGATTTCGCCGATGCTTATGCAAAGGGGCCGCTTGTCGCGGAGAGCGTGGCGGAGGCGCTGGCATCGTTTGAGCGTGGCGAACGGGTGACCTTTGATGAGGTGGCCTTGGAGGCCGACCGCGAACGTTCCCGCGCCTGGTTGCGGCAAGCCCTCGACGGCGTACGACGGGAGATTGCTGAGTCGCGCTGATTTCTTGTTGCCTGAAACATACATCAGGCGCCCGGAGGGGCGTCTTTTTCTTTTTAAGGATGTTTCAAGAAAACGCAGAAACGCAAGGGATGGGCACGGTAGGGAGGAGCAATGCGCCGAATGGTGAAGTGCGGAGTCGGAGGCTTGGAAGTTTGGCGGTAATCTACCCGCCGCCCGTGAGGGCGTTCCGTTCTCTGTTCACTGTTCTCCGGGGCGCGCTAGCGCCCCTTAGAAGACCCAGAACTTGGCGATGAAGAAGTTGAGGGCGATTTCGACGAGGGTGACGATGAGGTTGATAATCTCGGGCCACCAACCGTAGTCGGATTTGACGCGCTCTTTGTCACGGAGGTCCCAGCGGAGCCACTTGTCGATAAGCCACCACATGACCACCACCGTGAGGGCGGCGGTGACGATACGGCTGGAGTACATCTTCCAGGCCGACTCCCAGAAACCGGACTCGGTGCCTGCGAAAGCGAGCCAGCGCATGAGCAGGAAGGCCACCGTAGCCGCGGCGAACCAGGAGATGATTTTACTGGGGACGTTGCCGAGTCCGCCCTTCCGGAAGAGCACGGAGTAGCCCACGAAGCTGACCACAGTGGAGCAGACTCCGGCGAAAAGATACCAGAAGAGCTGCCAAAAAAGCACTGGGTCCATGAAGATGGAAATCAGTTCGTTGAGCGTGTCCATGGGGCGTCCGGAAGTTTGGAGGTTTAGAGGCTTGGAGGCTTGGTGCGCCCTAATGGGCGCCTAAGAAGTCCGCGCCCCGCGTGGCAGGGCCAAACTTCCAAACCTCCAAGCTCCCAAGCTTCCCGTCAGCCGCGGTCAATCGCGGCTGACGAGGTTGAGCGGGCCGTCCTTGAGGAGCTCGCGGCAGAGCTGCCAGCACTCGTACTGCATGCGCGGCACGTGGAAGCAACCCTTGAAGAGGTTACCCTTGATGTCGGAGCAGACGCGGCCGTCGCGGGAGAGGTAGCCGAACCAGTCGCCGTACTCCTTGTCGGGGAAGTGGGCGTGGGTCCAGTCGTGGGCGAGGGTGTGCCACTTGGCGTACTTCTCGGAGCCGGTGAGCTGGTAGGCCAGGAGAGTGGCGATGCAGACCTCGTTGTGGGGCCACCAGAACTTCATGTCCTGCCAATACTCGCTGACGGGGTGGTTGTAGACGTCGCGGTAGTAGAGGATGCCGCCATATTCCTTGTCCCAGCCGCGCTCCCAAGACCAGTCGAGCATGTCCAGGCCGATGTTGATGTAGTCCAGGCGGCCGCGGCGCTTGCCTTCCTTCATGATGAACCAGGCGCCCTCGATGGCGTGGCCGGGGTTGAGGGTGCGCTCGTCGATGTGGTCGATGATCTGGCCCTCGGGCGAGACGGTCTCCATCACGCAGCGGATCTCAGGCTTGAGGTGATACTTCACGATGTCGGCGATGGCCTGGTCGATGCGCGCCTCGGCCTCTTCGTAACCGATGCTGTCGCGGAGACGCTGGCAGGTGGAGATGTTGATCATGGGGTGGCCCAGGCCGCGGGTCGGGCGCACGCCGGTGAACTTGGGCGGCGTGTCGACGTGGTCGCCGTAGAGCTTGTAGGTCTTGCGGGCCAGGTCGGCATACTCCTCGGAGCCGGTGAGCTTGGCATACTCGCCGTAGGCAATGCAGGCGAAGCTCTCGGAGAAGGCGTAGCGGCGCTTGCGGATGGGGTCGCCGCGGCGCGTCATGTGGAAGTACATACGGCCATCGGCGGGGTCGTAGCAATACTTGCGGAGGAACTCCAGTGTGCCCTTGACGGCGGCCTCCCAGTCGGGGCGGCGCTCGACGTGGTTGCAGAGGAAGCCGAGCATCCACGCGAAACGGCCCTGCTGCCAGACGCCCTTGTCGTCATCGATGCGGTCACCCTTGCGGTCGACGCCGGTCATGATTCCGCCGTATTCCTTGTCCCACCCGTGCTCCATCCAGAAGGGCACGGTGTCGCACAGCAGGCCGTCGTGGTAGACGGCCTCGAGCTTCTGTAGGCGTTCAGTGCTGAGCATGGCAGTCTCCTTACTCGGCGAGGATGGCGGCGACGGTGTCGGCGCACTCCTTGCGCTGTTCGGGCGTGAGGTTCGTGAGGGGCGGACGCACGGTCGGCATGTCCAGGCCGTGGATGGCCATCATGGCCTTGCCGGCCACCACGCCGCCATACTTCACCAGCAGGTCGACGATGCGGCAGACCTTGCCCATGCCGCGGTCGATGGCCGCCTGGTCACCCTTGCGATAGGCCTCCCAGATGCCATAGTAGAGCGGCGCGGCGTAGTTGTAGGTCGAACCGATGGCGGACTTCGCGCCCAGGGCCAACGCGCCGGCGAACCACTCGTCGATGCCCCAGGTGATGTCATACTTCCCGCCGCACGCGCGCAGGCAGCGCTGGAACATATAGAGGTCGGGATAGTTGAACTTGATGCCCGCGAGCTGCGGAATCTTGCCGTCGGCCTTGATGAGGAACTGCTCCATGTCGAAGTTCACGCCGCTCATCGAGGTGTGGTAATAATAGAAAGGCAGGTTCGGCGCGGCCACGAGCACCGCGTTGATGTAGTCGATCAGCGCGTCGATGGAGCCGGGACGGAAGAAATTCGGCGGCACAATCGAGGTCGCGCTCACGCCCACTTCCTGCGCATAGGCCGCCAACTCACGCGCGTCGGCGATGGAAAGCGCGCCCACGTGCGCGATGAGGAAGAGCCGCCCCTGCGCGGCATCCACCCACGCCTTCATCACCTGCTTACGCTCCTCCACCGAGCAGCAAATGCCTTCGCCCGTGGTGCCGCAGATGTAGGCGCCGATGACCTTCTGCTTCAACAGCGTGTCGACCTGCTTGGGGATGAGGTCCAGATTCACGGAACCGTCCGCGTTGAAAGGGGTGTGCGGCGCGGCGATCAAACCTTCGAGTTTCTTCATGGTGCGTTCCTCGTTGGGGGGTTGTCCATTACTTCTTTATTGTACCCCTATTCGCCCTTCCCGCGCAAGTGGGGGGTGAAGCGGTACAGTCCGGAGAAAGTTTTCCGCGAAGGTGTTTGTCCTCGTCGACCTTGCAGGGCCTCAAACTACACCTTATATAAATAAGGCTGTCGTGAGACCGGTTCCCAACGGTCAATCATTTGATACAAACACATACATTCAGTTGTCAAAGATCAGGCGTGGTTGCTTCATGACTGCTCCACGTACCTTTGCCAAAGACCTGTCATTTGCCTCCTCTAAATCAACATCAACCACACGCCCTATAGCAAGATATGTCATTTTCAAGACCTGTCATTTGGTAGAAGGTTGGAAGTTTAGAGGCTTGGAGGCTTGGCCTTTGCGGCTGTCGCCGCTTTGCACAACGGCTTCGCCTGTCGCCCGCAGGGGCGTTCCGTTCTCCGTGGCCGTGGGAGGTTTGTCCCTTCGGGCCTGCACGCTCTGTTCCCCGTTCTCTGGGGCGCGCCAGCGCCCCCATTTCCCCAAAGCGTGGCGTGCGAAGCCCGCCATGCTCCTACAGGCCCCCGGGCCGGACGTGCGCCTTGCGCGCACGCACGGCCCGCCCCCTGCGCCGCCTTCTTTGTGTCTCTTTGTGGTTCTTCGTGTTCTTTGTGAGTGCCGCGCAGCGTGAGGCCTGTCCAAACTTCCAAGCCTCCAAGCTTCCATTTAAAATATGCGATAGCGTGGAAATCCCAAGGGCGGCGCGACCAAAGGGAGCGATGGAGCCCGCAGGGTTTCCACGCCAGACCGTCTTTGCGGAAAAACTTCCCCGGACGAGGTGCACGCGGAGGTAAGATTTTGGTATGATTATAGGGATATGAGAAAGATTCTTGGGATTGTCGTTGCGTTGGCCACCGGGCTTTGCCTGGGGGCGGGGCCGGTCATTGACGTGCGCGTGGAAGGCACGGCGCGGCAGTCGCTCTCGATGGCGGGGGCGCAGGGCGTGGGAAGCGCGGGGGCGACCTTCGTCTCGACGCTCCGGAATGATTTGTTGCGCTGCGGCTGGTATCGCCTGACGGAAGGGAACGCGCAGGTGAAGGTGACGGGAAGCGCCGCGGGTGAGGGCGGCATCTCGGAAAATCTGACGGTGGCGTGGCCGGGCAAGCGTTTCGCCTGGGTGCGTTCGGCGGATTCCGCCACGCAGGGCCGGCGCCACGCCCATGAGCTGGCGGATGCCATCGTGGGCGCGACCACGGGCGAAAAGGGCATCGCGCAGAGCCGTTTTGTGATGGTGGCGAAGACCGGGACGCGCCGCGACGGCCAGGCGATGGAGGATCTCTACATCTGCGATTATGACGGCCACAACCTGACCCGCCTGACGAACGACGGCGCGCCCATCGTGGGGCCGCGCTGGGCGCCCGATGGCCGGACGGTCTATTTCACGAGCTACCGCAAGGGTTATCCCGCGGTCTACACGGTGGACATCGCGACGCGCCAGGTGCGGCCGTTGGCCTCCTTCCGCGGGCTGAGCACGGGCGCGGCGGCCTCGCCGGCGGACCCGGCCCAGATGGCGCTCATCCTCTCGCACCAGGGCAACCCGGAACTCTATATCATGGATACGCGGACGCGCCGCCTGACGCGCCTGACCGAGACGAAGCTCGCGGCGGAGGCCAGCCCCTGCTGGTCGCCCGACGGCCGCCAAATCTGCTACGTCTCCGACAAGTCGGGCTCGCCCCAGCTCTACGTGGTGGACGTGGCGACGAAGCGGTCGCGCCAGCTGACTCTGCGCGGCGGCGAGAATGTCCAGCCCGACTGGGGCAAGAACGGCATCGTCTTCGCCACGAAGCGCGGGTGCCCCTACCGCATCGCCGTGATCGACCCGGCGCGCGGGGAGGAATCGACCCGTTTCTTGACGCCGGTCAACGAGCAATACGAATCCCCTTCTTGGGCGCCGGACGGCCGCCATGTGGTGACGTCGCGGACGCAAGGCCGCCAGGCCTCCATCTGGGTGCTTGACGCAGCCGAAGGCGGCGCTGAACCCTACAAACCCTTCTCCGGGGGCGGGGCCCAATGGCTAAATCCCGCTTGGAGCAAGTAAACAAACAAAGGAGCAAACGATGCGTACTTCCTTTTTCCTGAGCGCGTTGGCCGCCGGCCTGGTCCTGGGCGGTTGCGCCACCAAGTCCGCCGGCGCCGGCGCGGGCGATGAGGCCCTGGGCGACGGTTACTACGGCGACGACGGCCTCTCCGTGGACCCCAACGCCGCGGCCTATGACCCCAACGACCCCAACGTGGGCGCCTTTGCCGACCCCGCCGCCGGCACAGGGAACTTCGAGGACCGCTACAGCCGCGTCACCGACGCCGGCCTGGAGCCCCTCTACTTCACCTTTGACAGCTACACCCTGCCGCCGGACGAGCTGGCCAAGGCCGACGCCGCCGCGCAGTATCTGCTGAACAACCCCCAGTGCGTGCTGGTCATCGAGGGCCACTGCGACGAGCGCGGCTCCAATGAGTACAACCTCTCCCTCTCCGAGCAGCGCGCCGGCGGCGTCCGCGAGTACGTCACCGCCTATGGCATCGACCCGGCCCGCATCCAGACCCGCGCCTTCGGCGAAGAGAAGCCCGCCGACCCCGGCCATTCGGAAGAGGCCTACCGCCTGAACCGTCGCGCCGAGTTCGTCCCCTATAAATAAGGGAGTCGCACGCGGCCCTGCGCGTGGGTCACCCATGCGCGGGGCGTGGTGTACACAGGACGTGCCATGTCCTTCTCAGAAACCCTTATTATCCTCTTGGTGGCGATGCTTGTCCTGGGGCCCCGGCGTCTGCCGGAGGCCGCCCGGAAGATTGGTCACTGGATGGGCGTGGTGCGCCGCGCGGGCGATGAATTCAAGCGCCAGCTGATGACGATGGATCAGGGTGTGGAGAGCCGCCTCAACGCCGCCACCGGCGACCTTGAAAACTTGGTCCCCACCGACGAAGAGCTGGGCGCGGAGATTGACCGCGCTGTGACCGAGGCCGAGCAGACCTACGACAGCCAGAACCTGCCCCCGCCGGCCGCCTCGCCAGACGATGCCTGGGGCGCCGCCCCCATCCCCGGCGGCCTGCCCCACGAAGCACCCCCCACCCCGCCGCCGGTGACCGAGACCAAGCCCACTCCGCCGCCCGAACCCAAGCCCGCCGCCAAGCAACAGGCCCCCGCCGCCCCCAAACGCCGTGCGGACCAGCCTCCCGCGCCGCGCTCGCTCGGCCTCTCGCCGACCCCGCCGGAGCCAAAGGAGACCCGCCGTGGCTAAGTCGAAGCCCGATAACAAGGCCAAGAACGGTCTGGCCGCGCGCCTCTTCCGCCGCTTCTTCACCGAGACCGAGGCCGACCGCGCCCACGCCGAGGAGCAAGACCCGCCGCGCCCCTTCATCGAGCACTTCATCGACCTGCGCAACTGCATCGTGCGCAGTGTCGTAGCGTGGGGTGCGGGAATGCTCATTGTGGCGCCCTTCGCGCCGTGGGTGATGCGCGCGTTGCAACGCCCCTTGGCGCAGGCTGGCCTGGAAGGGCAGGTCTTGGTGCAGGGCCTGGACGTGACGGCGGGCTTCAACATCTTCATGTCCACCATGCTGTGGGGCGGCACCATTCTGGCCCTCCCGGCCATCTTCTTCTTCCTGGCGCAGTTCATCTTCCCCGGCCTCAAGCGCCATGAGCGCAACCTGATTCTCTTCGTCCTAAGCATCGGCCTCTTCCTCTTCGTGGGCGGCGTGTGGCTCTGCTACGGCTTCACCCTGCGTCTGGCGCTCCAGATGCTCATCGCCTTCAACGCCTGGATGAACGTCCCCACCACCATCCTCGAGGCCAACGCCTACGTCTCCATCATCCTCAAGATTCTCCTCGCCTTCGGCCTGGCTTTCCAGTTCCCCCTCATCCTGTTGGCGCTCGGTTGGTTGGGCATCATCCGCGCCGAGACCCTCCGGCGCCATCGCGGCGCTGCCATCATCCTCATCTTCACCGTTGCCATGTTCCTCACACCGCCGGACATCCTCTCGCAGATTATCATGGCGGTGCCAATGTGCATCCTCTACGAAATCACCATCTGGCTGGTGCGCCTCCGTGAGCGCCTGGCCGACGACACGGAGTGACCCCATGGGCTTCGAATCCGGTTCCCTGTCCTTCCACGCCTTCTACCTCTCCAAAGGCTTCGAGCCCGGCGACATTGAGCGCTTCGCCGCCCGTCCCCTCCCGCCCATCAAGACCCTCGTGGGCGACCAGCCCCTCCACGGCTGGGCCGGCCCCCTCCACGCCCTCGATGGCGACCTCACCGAGGCCCACTGCTGGCGCGGCGATTGGCTCTGGCTCGCCCACGTCACCGCCCGCAAGGCCGTCCCCCCTAGCTACCTCCGCGCCACCCTCCTCGCCGAGCTCGAGGTCGAGCGCCGCGCCCGCGACGTGGAGATCCTCCCCCGCGCCGCCAAGACCGAAGTCCGCGAACGCGTCACCGAGGCCCTCCTCCGCGACGCCCAGCCCGCCTTCGCCTCCATGGAGTGCGCCATCGACCTGCGCAACCAGCGCCTCCTCGCCTCCGCCCTCAACGACGCCTCCATCCAGCTCCTCTGCCCCTTCTTCCGCGAGACCACCGGCGTCATGCCCGTCCTCTGCTGCCCCGAAAGCGCCGCCTACCGCATCCGCGGCGTCGACGCCAACGCCCTGGAGCAGATCCCCCTCACCCCGAACCCCGACGTCCAGCCCTCCCCCAACAGCGACCTCGGCGCCGAGTTCCTCACCTGGCTCTTCCACCGCTGGGAACGCGAAAGCGCCGTCTTCGAGTTCGATGGTCAACGCTGCGGCCTGATGTTCGAAGGCCCCCTCACCGTCTCCTCCGACGACGCCCCCGGCTGCCACGAGACCCTCCTCCGCAACGGCACCCCCCTCGATTCCCCCGAGTTCGGCATCGCCCTCTGGAACGGCAAGCGCCTCCGCCGCGCCAAACTCACCCTCACCAAGGGCGACTGGATTGTCACCGCCACCGTCGACGCGCAAGACTTCGCCTTCCGCTCCCTCAAGATTGTCACCCCCAAGGGCGAATCCGCCCCCGCCCCCGGCGCCGAGCCCGACGCCCTCCAGGGCATGCCCTCCCTCAACCGCCCCGGTGCCAAGCCCCCTGCCGACCCCGCCGACCCCAAGCGCAAGCTCGAAGTCGACGAGCGCCTCGACCGCGCCGCCTTCTACGTCGACGCCTTCCTCCATCTCTATGGCGAATTCCTCACCATCCGCGAAGACCCCGCCGCCTGGCGTGCCGCCCTCTCCCCCATCCGCGACTGGATCGCCCAGCGCGCCCAGCAGGGCGACTGAGGGGCGCGTCTGCGCCCCTTTTGCTATACTGTAGCGTGAGGAGAACGCGAGATGGAACCGAGAATCGCACAAGATACCGCTGACTTCCGAGAATTACGGGAGAAGCAATGCATTTACGTGGACAAGACCGCGCAATTGCACGCGTTGGCCTGTGACCCCACACGTAAACTTTACTTCATCTCGCGGCCCCGACGCTTCGGCAAGTCGCTCATGCTCTCTACGCTGGAGTGTCTCTTCCGCGGTAAGCGCGAGCTCTTCAAGGGCCTCGCCATCGACAAGTTGGATTACGACTGGGCTGAGTATCCCATCCTGTGTTTCTCCTTTGCCGGCGTCAAGGCCAAAACGTTGGAGGCCTTCGAGGCGGACTTCTGTTTCCGTGTCAAAAAGGTGTTGACAGAGGCTCGATGCACCTGGAATGATGCGCTCTCTCCCGGAGCGAACTTCAACCAAGCCATCACTGACCTTGCCAAACAGGCAGGCAAACCCGTGGTCATCCTTATCGATGAGTATGACGCGCCGGTGAGCCACGCACTGGCCGACATCAAGCTTGCCACGGACATCCGCAGCGAGCTCTCGGATTTCTATATTCAAATCAAAGAGTGCGCCGCGGACATTCGCTTTATGATGATGACGGGTGTGACGAAGTTTACGCAACTCTCCGTCTTCTCGGCGTTGAACAATCTCAACAACCTAACGCTGGACGACCGCTACGCCACCTTGTTGGGCTATACCGATGACGAGATGACCACCTACTTCGAGCCGACGATGCGCCGCCATGCCGAGATCATGGGCCTCTCCTACGAAGATTACCGCGAGAAACTTCGCTGGTGGTACAACGGTTATCGTTTCGCCCGCTGGAACACGACCAAGGTCTACAACCCCTGCGCCATCGGCAAGACGCTCGGTGCGTGCACCCCCGAGTTCATCGGCACGTGGACTTCCACCGGGTTGACTTCTGCGGTCTTCCATTACTTTGCGAACAACCAACTCGCCGATCAAGATTACGAGAACATCGAAGGCGTCTTTGAGGAAGATTTGGACGTCTGTGAGTTGGAGAATATCCTGCCCACTGCTATGCTTTATCAGGGCGGGTATCTTACCATCAAAGACTACCGAAATGGCACCTTCACGCTTGGTATCCCCGACGAAGAGGTCCGCCGTGCCTTCAATGCACAGCTCGTCCAGAAGTTTACCGGGCAGAGCGACAACCGTTATCTCAGCATTGTCAGTCGGGCCCTGATGGGAGCCGACTTCGCCACCTTCTTCGGCAAACTCTCCGACCTCTACGCCCACCTCGCCTACGGTCCCAAAGAAGACAACGTCCAGGAATTCTCCTTCCAGCGTATCCTCTATGTCCTGCTGACCTCTAGCGGCTTCTTCCGCGTCACCGCCGAAGACCGGCAGTCCCATGGCCGCGCCGATTTGGTCGCCGAGACCCCCGAACGTGTCTTTATCTTTGAGTTGAAAGTCGACGGCACGCCCCAAGAGGCCCTCGCCCAAATCAAGGAAAAGGGTTACGCCGAGCCCTACCGACACAGCGGCAAGGAAGTCCACCTTATCGGACTCTCCTTCGATGGCAAGACCCGCCGCCTCACCGGCACTGTCGCAGATCGGCTGATTAGCTGATTGGAGGGGCGCTAATGCGCCCCAGAGAACGGACGTGCAGGCACAAAGCGCCAAGCCTTCCACGGCCACGGAACGCGCGACAAGCGCGCGACAAATAGGTCGCCGTTCTCCGGCGGCGAAGCCGCCCATCCTAGTCGTCCTATAGGTCCTATACGTCCTACCGCAACGTCCTGCCGGCGGTAGGCGGCCCCTAATCGGCTCCAATCGGCGAAATACCGCAAGGTCTTCCTAGCGAAGCGACGGAACATCGGCGGTTCCCAACACGTGCGATTCTTCGAGGGAACGATGGAAACGCAAGGGATGGGCACGGTAGTGAGCCCCGAAGGGGCGAACGGTGAAGTGCCCAGGCCCTTGCGTTCCTTCGTGTCTTCGTGGAAATCCACACTAGCCGTCCTGCCGGCGGTAGCCGGCCCCTAATCGGCTCCAATCGGCGTAATCGGCGGTTCCCCTCTGACAGTCAAACCAGTGACAGCAGCACAAAACTGGTGGGCGGTGACGGACTCGAACCGCCGACAGCTTGAGTGTAAATCAAGAACTCTAACCAACTGAGTTAACCGCCCGGAAGCCATCATTTGGCCATAAAAGCGAAGCGGAGACCACACAACTGCCTTACAATCAAGGCTTAAATGGTGCCGGGGGAGGGACTCGAACCCTCACGCTTTAGGGGCGGCAGATTTTGAGTCTGCTGTGTCTGCCATTTCACCACCCCGGCTTGGAGCGGGTGAAGGGAATCGAACCCTCGTGACCAGCTTGGAAGGCTGGGGCTCTGCCATTGAGCTACACCCGCGGGTGGGTCGAAACCGCCTCACTGAAAGCCCATACGATACCATATCCCTCTCCCATAGTCAAGTGGGGGAATTTGGCACTTTGGCGTTTGAAGGCTTGGAGGCTTAGAAACGTGGTCCCACATCGCAAAGAAAACCGCCGATTTCGCCGATTGGAGCCGATTAGGGGCCGGCTACCGCCGGCTGACTGCCAGTGTGGGAAACGCAGATCCCGCAGATTGTGCAGATTTTGGGCGTGCTCGCGTACGCAAAATTGATTGTTGGGTCGCGGCTTGCGCATTCCTGCACCTCCTGTTAGGAGGCCTCTCCTGCGGGGTCCTTTAAGGGGCCTTTCTGAGACCCTATAGTGGTCCGAGGTCAACCACTATAGTGGTCGGGGTCGAGACCCTATAGTGGTCCGACCCGAAACCCTTAAGGGTCCAGAGAGGGCCCTTTTAGGGGGCCCACACAAGCGCAGGATGAAACCGCCGATTTCGCCGATTGGAGCCGATTAGGGGCGTGCTACCGCACGCGGGACGCACAATGGAAGTTTAGAAGTTTGGAGGCTTGGAAGTTTGGAAACGGCCACGTTCGTCGTGCGCTTGCCGCGCGTTCCGTTCTCCGTGGCCGTGGAAGGTTTGTCCCTTCGGGCCTGCACGCTCCGTTTTCCGTTCTCCGGGGGCGGCGCAAGCCGCTCCTTGTCCTATATGTCCTACCGCGTCATCTAAAATGACGGAAACGCAAGGGATGGGGATAGGGAGAGAGGCCCGAAGGGCCGAACGGTGAAGTGCCAAGTGGAAGTTTAGAAGCTTGGAGGCTTGGAAGTTTGGTGACACTGTATCCATCATCCCGCAGAGGCGCGCGAAAACGCGCGATGGCGACGCTTTGCCCAATCCTTTTTCCAATCTCATCGCCGCCAAGGGCGGCGGCTCGGGCTCCAACCTCCGGTGCTCCTCCAAGCATCCAAGCCTCCAAACCTCTAAACCTCTAAATAAAAACCCCGCGGGACAATGTCCTCGCGGGGCCCATGTGTGGAAGAAAGGAATAAACTTACTCAGCAGGTGTCTCCGCCGCGGGGGCGACGGAGACGGTGAGCGCCAGGTTGCCAGTGGGGAGATCGGCCTTCGGGACGGTGAGCGCACACGCGCCATCCGTAAAGACCGCGTCCGTTTCGGCCAACACCTTCTTGTCGGAGACAACGCGCACCTTGCGGCCCTCCAGCGTACGGGTGACCGCCGTGCCGTCTTCCTCCAGTCGCACCGTCACGCTGATACCACTCTCGGTAACATCCAAGTCGGCGATGCCCAGTTGATAGGCATAGACAATCTCGCTATCCTGAACCTTGAAGGTTCCGCCCAGCGTCTCAGCCACCTCATAGGCCGTCGCGCCGGTGACCGCATGGTTGCCGCCCGTCGCGGTCTTGAGAAGTTCAATCTCTTCGCCGAGATTGTTGGGCTTCACAATCAGCACCTCCGTGCCATTCGTGGTCACCCCTTTGACCAACGCCGCGAGCGTGCCATAGCCCTTGTAGGTCCCCGGGGTCTCCGTATTGGCCACCGCCGCAACAGCCGTGCCATCGACAGTGTACTTGCCTTCGGTCCCAGCCACAGGGATGAAACCCTCGGCGCAGTAGCCCAGCTCTACAGCCTGACTGAACGTGCCACCAGAAACGAAGTTCGTGATGGGCTCAAACCCGGTGTCGGCCACCGACACGATGCCGCCTTCGAAATGGCCGCCTTGAATAATCGGTTCAACACCGTCCTTACGCTGATTGTTCACGCGCAGAGCCGCAAAGCCAGACTCTTCATCTCCGATAAAGGTGCCGCCGGTCACCGTGGCCTTGCAGGTGTATTTCTGCGTGTCCTCATTGTTACCACCGATGACGAAGGCCTCGCGCCCATCGGACTGGGCCACGAAGTCCCCGCCAACGGTCACGTCTACGGGACCTTCTGTGGTGCTCAGATAGAGCGCATGCCAAATGTTTCCACCCGTGTCACCATGATAGATGCAAGGAACGGTCTCGCAACGGCCACCGGTCAGTTCGCCCTTGCCGGCGATGAACGTCAGCGCACCTTGCGTACCACGGATGGTGCCGCCGATCATCTTCAGCGAGGCATTAGCATTACCACCGACAAGGACAGCATAATACCAAGGAGATTTGTGTTTCCCATCTGAAGTCACATTGCACTGGGTGTTCCACAACAGACCACCCTCAATCGTCATTGTCCCAACGTTGATAACCGCAGGACGGCTCTGGCCCTGCACCTCGCCACCCTTGACGACCAACGTGGCCTTTACCTCATTGCGAATAGCGGGCAAGTTGCCAACCAAATCCTCCACAAGCAACTTGCCGCCGGAAACGATGGCGTCACCCTCGTTCCAAAGGGCCGCCCCGCCATCAGAGTCAATGGCAACAAGCGTACCGCTCTCAACCGTCAAATTGCCTTGGGCAAAGTTCGACACGCCGCGGGCGCGGATGGTGCCGGTCTGCGCGGCAGAGGAGTCCTTGATGGTGAGCGTGCCGGAGTTTTCGATGGCGTAATAGTGCTTGGTGGAACTACCCTGTTGGAGCGCGGTCTCCATCGTGTGGCCGTTGAGATCGAAGACGATGTTCCGCCCCGCCTTGACAGGAACAACACCGGGGACGGCCAGTTCGCCGGTGAGGTCAGCCAGAAGCGTGACGGTGGTAGGCTTCTCGGAGCCCTCAATCGCCTTGAAGGCGGCGAAGAAGGAATTGAAGTCGGCATACTTCACATCGCCAATGGAGGCGATATAGGAGCCCTCGATGACACCGAAGGTACCATCCTCCTGCGGAACGAAGACAAAGCCCGGAGTAAGGAGAGCATCGTCCGGCATTTTGTTAAACGTACCACCGGAGACGACTTGTTTATCCTTGGCGGTGGTGATGGCGATGTCAGCGGTGATGGTCTCGTTCGTCTTGCTACCGGTGAAGGTGCCGTTGGTGATAGAGATAACAGCAGTGGAGGCCTCGGCGGCGGGAGTGCCATCGGCCTTCTTCGCGATACCCTCATAGAGGGCGTAACCGTTCTCGGAGATAAAGGTGCCGCCGGTGATGTTCACCGAGGTCTTCTGTGCATAGCCGTCGGACGTGGTGATGCTGATGGCCGCACCAGTCGTCTCATTCCCACCGGGATTGGCACTGGGCGGGACCGCATAAACGGCAGAAGACGTGTAGGAACCGCCCGCGATGGTGAAGTCGCCGCTCTTGATGGAAAGCACATCGTCCGCGTCGATTGTGGTAGCGAGGTCCCACTTGGCATAGCCGGCGGCATAGATGCCGACCGCGTTGGGGCCATTGAGCTTGCCCGTCACCTTGATGACCGGGACGTTGCCCTCTGTGGTCGTGATTTGTCCATTGGTGGTGATGGCGTACATCTTGTTGTTGATGGTGCCGGCCACCTCGACTTCCACGCCATAAGCCGCAGTGGGCGTATCGGCTGTACCAAACACCACAATGCCGCAGGTGCACTCCAGTGTGACGTCCGTACCAACCTTCAAAATTGCCTTTGTGCCATTGTCCTCGGACGCGCCACGAACCTCAAAGATGCGGTTGCCTCGCGAATAGTTGACTGTCGTGTTGCGAAGCGTGCCTTTGCCGACGACATTCAAGGTCGCACCGGAGGGAATGGTGAACTGCGCGGTATCCATCGTGAGGTCGATGTCCTGCCCATTCAAATCCAAGGTGATTGCCTTGCCGGACGCAACTGTGCACGCCTCGCTCAACGTACCCTTATCAATCAAGGTGACGGTGGCGCCATTCTCGGCTGCGGCAATGGCCGCAGCAACGTTCGGATAGCCCACGTAAGAGTCATCGCTCTGTTGAATGGCCGCGACATTGCCGGTGGAGACGGTGTAGTTACCGTTCTCATCGCGGGCGGGGAGACATCCAACGCCGCAGTCGGCAAAGGGAATGGGGTCTTTGAAGATGCCGCCGGTAACGGCAAGCTTGGGACCTTCGCCGTCCGGGGTGATGGAAAGGCTACCCGAAGAGAAGTCACCGCCGGAGATGTTGGCGATGGCGGGGACATCAAAGCAAACACTGGCACCGCTCTTACCGGCGGTGAAGGTGCCGCCGGAGATGTTCACGGTTGTGCCGCCGGAGGTCTCGCCCACATAGAGCGCATACCAATTATCGGCGACAAAATTGCCACCGGTAATGGTGGCACCCTCTTCCTTATAAGGCGAGATAGATGCGCGGCGAATATGGACACCACCAGAGGGGAACTCGACCGTTTGCCCCTCGGCGGGATCAATGACCAAACCTTCGGTGGCGAAGACGGCATACTCGAAGGATCCTTCCTGCACAAAGCGGCCACCATGGATGGTGAGTGCGGCATCAGTGGCACTGATGCAGGCATTGGCCTTGCCGATAGCCTTGATGGTGCCGGTCTGCTCCGCACTCGTATCTTCGATGGTCAGGGAGACGGCAGGATCGGAGACGTTGACCTGCTGTAGGAAGAAGGCGTAGAAATTGTTATCGCCTGTCGGGTTGAAAGTGTAGGTGTGACCGTTGAGGTCGAGGGTAATGTCCTTGCCGCCGGGGATGACGATTTGCGTATCGACCTCCACGTCCGCCAATAAGGTAATCGTGGTGGGAACGCCAGTAGGAATGGACTGGAAGGCGACGAAGAATTCGGCGAGCGAGTCGTAGGTCTTATCGCCGATTTGCGCGACTTTCGCGAAGGAGGGGACGGCCAAGGCGAGGGCCGCCGCGAGAGAAAACAACACACGTTTCATATCAGACGTCCTTTACAGAGGTCGGGGTTGGGGATTATACCCTGTACAACTGCTGATAGAATATCACCCCCACTCTGTCAAGGATTTATGTGTGGAGGGTTGGGTATAGAAGGTTGGACGGTCTTCCACAAAGACATGAAAGGGGCGCTGGCGCGTCCCAGAGACAATACTGTCAGGGGAAAGTGGCAGGCCTCCTTTTCCCGCGAGAACGTCAGTATGCGCGAAGCTAGATGGGCTAACGCCGGTCACTTTGCGGGCTAAACGCCCGTTAATCGCTCCCTCCCGCCCATCGTCTTCGTGCTTAGGTCAGCGGTTCAGTGGCGGTACCGGTGAGGTGGCGGCTCTTGCCGTCGAAGGAGAGGCCGATGAGGTGGACTTCCTTGCCGGAGTGGCGGTAGGGCTCGGCGTAACCCTTTTCCTTGATTTGTTCGATGGCCTCTTGGGGCGTACCGTCAACCTTCAGCTCGAAGACAAAGACGCGTTCAGGCGTCTCGGCAACGAGGTCAGCGCGACCGTGAGACTGGCGGTCCTCGGCGGTGACGCGGAAGGAGCCGTCGGAGGTCAGCAGGACGTAGAGGATGCGCTGATAGGAGAATTCGTGGATGCTATTCTCTTGAGGGCCATAGGCGAGGTGGGCATAGAGGTCGGAGAGGCGTCCAAGGAAGGTCGCGACATCGCCCTTCATCAGCGCCAAGCAGGTGAGGTTCCGGTAGTCGTTGTCTTTCTTCCCGGCAAACTTTTGAACGAGCTGGGTGTTGAAAGCGCGACGGACCTCTTCGTCCGGGAAGCCGAGGGTGAAGTAAGGGGTGCGGTAATCCTTGATAGTGAGATACCCGCTCTGATAAAGCATGGCAACGGGACGAATATTCTCCAATCCGCAGACATCCAAATCTTCCTCGGTAACACCCTCAACGTTCTCGTAGTCCCTCTCAGCGAGTTGGTTGTTTGTGAAGTAGTTGATGACGGCGGAGGTCTGACCAGTGGCAATCCATGTACCGATGAACTCGGGTTCGCAGGCTCCAAGGGTTTGGCCAATGGCGAAGGGGTTGTAGACCTTGGCCGTGTTCCAACGGGCGAAACGGTAACCGTTGTACCACCAGCGGAGCTTCTCGCGATAGTCCTCGTAGGAGAGGCCCATGACCGCGGCGTGGCGGTGCAACGTCTTGCTGAAGTTGGCCTCCAGCTCCTCGTCGGTGTAACCGAGGAGCGTGGCATAGCGACTATCCATCGTCAGGTCGGTGAGGTTATTCAGCGCCGAGAAGACGGAGAGCTGGGTGAAACGCGTCACGCCGGTCATCATCATGAAACGGATGTTACCGACGTTGTTCTTAATCTCACCGTAAAAGGCGGAGAGTTTGGCGCGGATGGCCTCGGCCTTCTCGATGTCGTTTAGGGCGGCTCCGACGGGCGCGTCGTACTCATCAATAAGGATGACCACGGGTTTGCCGCGGTCCTGGGCGAGGGAACGGATGGCATTGGCGAAGTTGTCCCCCGGGGCAAACGCAGGGTCATAGGTGACCTTGGCTTCCTTGAAGGCCTGCATGACACGCGCCACAAAAGTAGAGTAGAAGCTGTCGAACGTCGTCACGTCCATCGTGCCGAAGTTGAAATGCAGGACGGGATACTCTGCCCAGTCGTAGTCCATCCGATCGATGGCGAGGCCCTTGAAGAGATCACGGCGGCCTTGGAAGAGATACTCCAACGTGGAGAGCATGAGCGACTTACCGAAGCGCCGCGGGCGCGAGATGAAAAAGAAGGCATCCCGCCCACGCGTGATGAGCGGATAGAGCAACGCGGTCTTATCCACATAACGAAAGCCATCCTCCCGCATAATGCGGAAGTCATAGGTTCCCTGCGCGATCTTCTCTTCTTCCATAGCTCAGCTCCTCGGCTACAGTATAGCATAAGGGGGACGCATTGTGCCCCTCACCAGTCGATGGGGGCGAGGCCTTGGGCGGTGAGCCAGGCGTTGGCGCGGGAGAAGCATTTGCAGCCGAAGAAGCCGGTGTGGGCGGAGAGGGGGGAGGGGTGCGGGGCGGTGAGGATGAGGTGCTTGGAGGCGTCGATGAGGGGGATTTTGGCCTTGGCCTTGGCGCCCCAAAGGAGGAAGACGACGTGCGGGCGACGTTCGGAGACGAGGCGGATGAGGGCGTCGGTGAAGGGTTCCCAGCCTTTGCCGGCGTGGGAGAGGGGGGCGTGGGCGTGGACGGTGAGGATGGCGTTGAGGAGGAGGACGCCTTGCTTGGCCCAGGGGGTGAGGTCGCCGCCGTGGACGTGGGCGGGGCGGCCGAGGTCGGATTGGATCTCGGTGAAGATGTTGCGGAGGGAGGGCGGGGGCTGGGTGGGTGGGCGGACGGAGAAGGCGAGGCCGTGGGCGTGGCCGGGGGTGGGATATGGGTCTTGCCCGAGGATGACGGCGCGGGTGTCGGCGAGGGGGCAGAGGGTGAGGGCGGAGAAGAGGGTGTCTTGCGGGGGGAGGGTCTGGGGGTCGGTGGCGTAGGCGTGTTCCCAGAAGGCGCGGAGTCGGGCGAATTCCGGGGTCTTGAGGAGGGGGAGGAGGGCGTCGCGCCAATCAGTATGCATAACTAAGAGAACAGAGAACGGGAGGGGCGGTTGTCACCGCCCCAGAGAATAGAGAACGGAGAATAGAGAACAGAACGCGCGGCAAGCGCGCGACGGATGGGGCGGATACTAGATAGAGAACATAGGGAAGGGAACTCCTAATGTTTATCAGTCGCTTATCTTCCAAAGACTTGATTATGAGAGCCTATATTTTCTAACCGCAAACAATCCCCATCAATACGATAAATCAATACCAAATCCCCACGAATATGCAAATCTCGCAGTCCCGCAAGATTCTCACAAAGCGCATGATCACGATAAGTAGGATCCGGTGGCTGATACCCATTACGAATCCACGTGATGGCATCCTCCACCAAAGATGGATTAAGCCCATTCATTCGGAGCTTCTTAAAGGATTTCTGAAATCGCTTAGAGAAGAAGAGCTGTTTGATGCTCATGACTCGGTTGCTCTAAGAAAATCCTTGAAATCCGAGTAGTAATCCCCGTCATCTGCGAGATCTTCCCGAAGACCTTCCAAGGTCTGTTCAGAGAGTTGCCGGAGAATATAGCGCCCTTCGCCGCAATCTTCCAATGCGACGTTTGGAATATCCAACTCAAGCTCGCGAATCCAGGGGATTTGCGTGGGCCCGGCAAACTTACCGGGGACGGTTGCGCCAAGGCGAACCGTTGTCATGGGTTGTTGTGCGCGCGTGACCATCTTTCGCTCCTTTCTGAGAATCAGTATAGCACATTCCTCAGTCGTGTTCGCAGCGGAAGGGGAGGACGAAGGTCTCTTCGAAGTCGTAGACGGCGTGGAAGTCGGACTTTTTGTCGGAGTCGGTTTTACCAAAAGCGCCGACTTCGATGAGGTTGTAGACGAGCTCGCCGATGTCGTCGGTGGAGTTGATGTTGAGGTCGTCGAGGAGGCCTTTGGCGAAGGGGCCGAACTCACTGAGCATATAGTCGCGGAGGCCTTCTGCGAGCTGTTGACCGGAGACGTGGGGGCCGTCGTCGTCCTGGGCGCGGCGGTCGGCGTGGATGCCGCGGAGGGTGTAGTCGAGGGCGGCGGTGATGAGGGTGTAGGCCTCGCGAGGGTAGCGGGTGTCGGTGGAGAGGATGGCGTTGACGGCGTCGTCGAAGCGTTCGTTGCGCATGATCACCTCACGGGGATGCCGGCCTGGCGGAGGCCGTCTTTGATGGATTGGCAGGTGAAGCCCATGGTGTGGACCATGCTGGCGACAAGGGCGGCATCGGCGCGGGCAATCTGGAAGACGTCGACCAGGTGCTGGATGGCGCCGGCGCCGCCGCTGGCGATGACGGGGACGGGGACGGCCTGGGCGACGAGGCCGGTGATGTCGAGCTCGTAGCCCTGGCGGACGCCGTCGGTGTCGATGGCGTTGAGGCAGATCTCGCCCGCGCCGCGGTCGACGGCTTCTTTGGCCCAGGCGAGGGCGTCGCGGCCGGTGGGGGTGCGACCGCCGTGGATGACGACCTCGTAGCCGCTGGGGATGGTGGCGGTGACGGGGACGCGCTTGGCGTCCATGCCGAGGACGACGCATTGGCTGCCGAAGGCTTTGGCGCCCTGGGTGAGGATGTCGGGGGTCTGGACGGCGAGGGAGTTGAGGGAGACCTTGTCGGCACCGGCGAGGAGGGCGGCGCGCATATCCTCAACGCCGCGGATGCCGCCGCCGACGGTGAAGGGGACGCTGAGGGCGCGAGCGGCGCGGGCTACCATATCGAGGTCGCAGGCACGGCGCTCGGCGGAGGCGGTGATGTCGTAGAAGACGATTTCGTCGGCGCCGTCGGCGCAGTAGCGGGCGGCCATCTCGACGGGGTCACCGACGTCGACGTTGCCTTGGAAGCGGACGCCTTTGGTGACGCGGCCGTTGCGGACGTCCAGGCAGACAATGAGGCGTTTCAGGAGCATCAGCGGGCCTCCCAGGAAAGGAAGTTGCGCAGGAGCGCGGCACCGGCCTCGCCGCTGCGCTCGGGGTGGAACTGCGTGGCGAAGAGCGAGCCGTGGGTGAGGGCGGAGGCGAAACGCTCGCCGCAGTGCTCGGTGCGGCCGGCGATGTCGGTCTCGGCGGCGGGGCGTGCGAAGAAGGAGTGGACGAAGTAGAAGGCGGCGCCGTCGGGGATGCCGGCCCAGAGGGGATGGGGCGTCTGGTCGACGGTGTTCCAGCCCATGTGGGGAATTTTGGCGGTGGGGTCGCGCGTGGGGTCGAAGCGGACGCAACGGCCCGGGATGAGACCGAGGCCCTCCACGCCGCCGTCTTCCTCGGAGCCTTCCAGAAGAAGTTGCATGCCCAGGCAGACGCCAAGAATGGGCACGCCTTCATCCGCGGCGCGGCGGAGGAGGGCATCGAAGCCGCGGGCGCGAAGGCCGGCCATGCCGCTCGCCGCGGAGCCGACGCCAGGGAAGACGATGCGACCGCCGCGCCACTCGTCCGCGCGGGTAATCAAAGTGGGCGTTTCGCCGAGGCGCTCGAAGGCCAACCGCACGCTCGTGAGGTTGCCCGCGCCATAATCCAGAATCGTAACCATGGCCTTATTATAACAAAGGGGCGGGGCGCTGGTGCGCCCCACCCCGGAGAACGGAGAACGGAAAACGGAGAACGGAGACGCCCCTGCGGGGCGACGGGCGGAGTGGTGGAAGAATGTGAAAGGTTTGCCCTGCGGGGCTGACACGAAGGACTACAAAGGACCACGAAGATACACGAAGGAGGAACCGCCGATTTCGCCGATTGGAGCCGATTAGGGGCCGGCTACCGCCGGCAGGACTGCCAGAATGGATTTACCACAAAGGACACAAAGAGCCGCAAAGGACACAAAGGGGATTTTAGCTGATTGGCTAATTAGGAGATTGGCTGATTGGAGGGTGTGGGGCGCTGCCCCACGCCCCGGCAGGGAGAAGTTCTCCCTGCACCCCCGGCACGTCTGCGACGTGCCAACTAGCACGACGGAATAGCGCTGAAGAAAGCCAAGCCTCCAAGCCTCTAAACTTCCAAGCTTCCAATTTCCCCTGCACCCGCAGGCACGTCTGCGACGTGCCAAAGGACGACGCGGTAGTCGACCAAGCGCGAAGACGATGGGCGGGAGGGAGCGATCAGCGGGCGTTTAGCCCGCAAAGCGACCGGCGTTAGCCCATCAGGCTTCGCGCGCACTGGCGTCTTTGCGGGAAAAAAGCTTGCCGGTCGCGCGCTTACCGCGCATTCCTGCATCTCCTGTTGCAGGTGTCTATGGCCGTTTCCCAAGGAAACACAGAAACGCAAGGGATGGGCACGGTAGTGAGCCCCGAAGGGGCGAACGGTGAAGTGCCCAGGCCCTTGCGTTCTTTTGTGTCTTCGTGGAAAACGGGGCGCGCCCCTCACTTCGCATCTTCGGTGACGCGGAAGAGTTCTTCGACGGAGGTGAAGCCGGAGAAGACTTTGCGCCAACCGTCTTGGCGGAGGGTGGCCATGCCTTCTTCCATGGCGGCTTTGCGGATGTCGGCGGAGGAGTGGCGGCCGATGATGAGGGAGCCGATGCGTTCGGAGACGTGGAGGAGTTCGAAGATGGCGCCGCGGCCTTTGTAGCCGGTGTGGGCGCAGGCGTCGCACCCTTGAGGGGCGAAGACATGGTCCTGCGGAGGCGGCTCGGGTTGGTCCCACCAGCCGGGTTTGAGCGGGGCCTCTTGGCGGCACTTGGGGCAGAGGCGGCGGGCGAGGCGCTGGGCGAGGACGCCGGCGACGGCGGAGGCGACAAGGAAGGGTTCGGCGCCCATGTCGATGAGGCGGGCGAAGGCGCCGGCGGCGTCGTTGGTGTGGAGGGTGGAGAAGACGAGGTGGCCGGTGAGGGAGGCGTTGATGGCGATGTCGGCGGTCTCGCCGTCGCGGATTTCGCCGACCATGATGATGTCGGGGTCTTGGCGGAGGAAGGCGCGGAGGGCGCGGGCGAAGGTGAGGCCGATGTCGGAGCGGACGAGGACCTGGTTGATGCCCTTCATCTCGTATTCGATGGGGTCCTCGGCGGTCATGATGCGGACGTTGACCTTGTTGATTTCGTGGAGGAAGGCGTAAAGCGAGGTGGACTTGCCGGAGCCGGTGGGGCCGGTGACGAGGATGATGCCGTTGGGGCGGGTGATGAGCTTGTTGGTGAGGGCGAAGTCGCGCTCGGACATGCCGAGGTCTTTGAGCTGGACGAAGTTGCCGGCCTTCTGGAGGAGGCGGAGGGAGACGGATTCGCCGTAGGCGGTGGGGCAGGTGGAGACGCGGATATCGATGTCTTCGCCGTTGAGGCGGATGCCGATGCGGCCGTCCATGGGGAGGCGCTTCTCGGCGATGTCGAGGTTGGCCATGACCTTGAGGCGGGAGATGATGGCGGCCTTGAGGCGGTTGATCTGCGGGGGCACGTCGACCTTGTGGAGCATGCCGTCGATGCGGTAACGGATGCGGAGCTCGTCTTCCATGGGCTCCACGTGGATATCGGTGGCGCCCTGGCGGTCGGCCTCGGCGATGATTTGGTTGACGAAGCGAACGATGGAGGCCTCTTGGCCCATCTCGTTGACGTCGATCTTGGAGATGTTGGCCTCGGTGTCGGAGACGTCGTAGCGACCGTCCTCAATCATGGCCTCGATGGCTTCTGCGCCGACGCCGTAGTATTTCTTGATGGCTTTGTCGATGTCTTCGGCGGGGGCGAGGCGGACGCGGATGGGGTGGCCGCAGGCGAGGCGGAGGCCGTCAATGGCGGCGGAGGCCATGGGGTCGTTGAGGGCGACGATGAGGGCGCCGTCTTCGAGGGCGAGGGGCAGGGCGTTGTATTGGTAGACGGCGCGCGCGGGAAGGAGGCGGAGGGCCTCATCGGTGGGGCGGGTCTTGGCGAGGTCGACGTATTCCAGGCCGAGGAGGGGGGCGAACTTCTGGAGGAAGTCGGCCTCTTTGGCCATTTCAAGGCGTGCGACGGTGGCGGGGAGCCCCTCGCTCAAGTCGGAGGCAAGCAAAATCTCCACCTGGGCGTCATTGAGCAGCCCGGTGCGCTTAAGCAAGTTGGCCAAAATCTGTTGTTTCGGGTTCATAGGCGGGGCTCCGTAAGAAAGGGGACACAGAGATTCACAGAGGATTAGCTGATTGGCTGATTAGACAGTGGCGTGGGGCGCTGCCCTACACCCCGGCAGGGAGAAGTTCTCCCTGCACCCCCGGCACGTCTGCGACGTGCCAACAGGCAATGCTAGACGATACGCTCGCCTCATCCTGGATGTGTTGGGGGAGCTCGTTAGCCTTCATGGGATGTTTCCTTTAGATTCTCTGTGTCCCTCTGTGAATCCCTCTGTGTTCCTCTGTGATCTAAACACAGTTCTTCGAGGAAGCGGACGAATTCGGGGTAGATGGCGTCCATCATGAAGGTTTCGCGGGCGAGGCGGGCAGAGGCGAGGGCTTCGCGGGTGAGGCGGGAACGCTGGTGGAGGTAGGCGGTGAGGACGCGGGTGAAATCGGCTTGGTCGCCGGCGCGATATTGGGTGCCGGCGCCGTAGCGCTCGATGAGGGCTTGGGTCTCGCCGGTGAGGCAACAGATCATGGGGAGGCCGGCGGCGGTGTAGTCGGCGAGCTTGTAGGGCACGGCGACGCGGCTATCGGGGAACATGGGGATGACGGCGAGGTCGGAGTCGGCAAGGAGCTGCTGCATGTCCTCGTTGGAGAGGTAGCCGTGGAAGCGGATAGCGGGGCAGGCGGCGGCCTCGCGGCGGAGAAGGGCTTCGCGGGGACCGGTGCCGGCGAGGTCCAGACGGATGTTCTCGCCGCGGGCATAGAGGTCGCGGACGGCGCGGACGACGGTGGGGAGGTCGTAAGAACGGCCCATGTTGCCCACATAGATGAGGCGGAGGGGCTCGGTCTCGTCGAGGCTGTAACGGGTGGCGCCGTTGTTCATGCGCATGATGCCGTGGTAGCAGAGGTGGCGGGGGGCGCGGCAACCGTAGCGCATGGCCAGGCCAAGGTAAGTGACACCAACGGCGCTGACGGCGTCGGCCCCGCGATAGGCGCGGCGGGCACGGCGGATGGCGCGGGCGCAGAGGATACGCCAGAGGATGTCGCGCAACCAGTCGGGGCCGGGGATGAGTCGGGCGAAGTTTTCGGGCCAAGCGTCCATCACGTCGAGCACCACCTTGCAGCCCCAACGGTCGCGGAAGCGGCGGGCGACGTCGGCGGTCTCCATGGGCGGCCAGGAGGTGAGCACGAGGTCGGGCTTGGGGAAAGCGCCGTGGGCCACGCCGTTCACGGCCATCTCTTCCCAATCGGCGGCGTAGAGACGGTGGCTGCGGGCGCGGCGGAACCCCACGTTATCGAAATAGGGCAACGTGGGCACCAGGCGGACGCGGAATCCCTCGGGCGCGTCGTAGACAGGCGGCAGACGGCGCGGACGCTTGGTGGCGTGAGAGAAGTCGCTGCTCCACCACGTGACAGTGTGGCCGGCCTTGGCCAGCGCGCGGCAAAGCAGGTTGTACCGCTGGGGCCGGCGGCCCTCGCCCGGCAGATTGTCAAAGGGGTTGTTGATCCAGACGTTCATAAGTTAGGAGAACAGAAAACGGGGAACAAAGGCTTCGTCGGTCGCGCTTGCCGCGCGTTCCTGCATCTCCTGAATCTCCTGTATCTCCTGTGCGTGCATGGTTTCTCGGCGGACAATCCGTCGCCCCGCAGGGGCGCTCTGTTCTCCGTTCTCTGTTCTCTGGGGCGGTGCCCCGCCCATCACCACTCTTTCTCGGGGGCTCGGACAAGGTCCGTGTCCTTGGCGAGGCGGAGGCGGTCGGGGCAGTCGAGGGTGTAGTGGAGGCCGCGGCTTTCGCGGCGGGCCATGGCGGAGGTGATGATGAGCTCGGCGACATCGGCGATGTTGCGGAGCTCCAGGATGTCCGCGGTCACGAGGTAATCGAAGTAGTATTCGTTGATCTCCTCGCGAAGGTTGCGGACGCGGCGGAGGGCGCGGCGGAGGCGTTTGTCGGTGCGGACAATGCCGACGTAGTCCCACATGCAGGTGCGGAGCTCCTGCCAGTTGTGGGCCACGAGGACGGCCTCGTCGGTCGGCACGGCGTGTCCGTAGACCCAGTCGGGGATGGTGACGTGGGCGACGGAGGGCACGGGCTGGGCGCAAAGCGCATCGGCGCAGGTGCACCCGCAGACGAGGGCCTCGAGGAGCGAGTTGCTGGCGAGGCGGTTGGCGCCGTGGAGGCCGGTGCAGGCGCATTCGCCAATGGCGTAGAGACCCGGCAGGGTGGTGCGGCCCTCGACATCCGCGGCGATGCCGCCGCAGAGGTAGTGCGCGGCGGGCACGATGGGAATGAGGTCGCGCGCCATGTCGATGCCGAACTCCAGGCACTTGGCGTAGATGGCCGGGAAACGCTCCTTGAGGTAGGCCTCGCCCTTGTGGCGGATGTCCAGGCAGCAGTAGGGGTCGCCGCGCTTCTTCATCTCGTTGTCGATGGCGCGGGCCACGATGTCGCGCGGAGCGAGCGAGCCGCGCGGGTCGTAGTTCTCCATGAAGGGCTTGCCGTCGCGCGTGACGAGGATGGCGCCCTCGCCGCGCACGGCCTCGCTGATGAGGAAGCGTTTGGCCTTGGGGTGGAAGAGGCAGGTGGGGTGGAACTGCACCATCTCCATGTTGCGGATCTTGGCGCCCGCGCGCCAGGCCGCGGCGATGCCGTCACCGGTGGCGATGTCGGGATTACAGGTGTATTGGTAGACCTTGCCGATGCCGCCGGTGGAGAGGATGACCGCGCCCGTGCGCACAGCCCAGATTTCGCCCGTCTCCGTGCTGAGCAGATAGGCGCCCACCACGCGGTTTTCGCCGCTCTGGTCGTGGAGGAAACGCGTGGTCACCAGGTCGATGAGCAGGGTATTCTCGCAGACGTGGAGGCCCTTGGTGGCGCGGACGTGCGCGGCCAGCGTGCGCTCCACCTCGCGCCCCGTGATGTCGCCCGCGTGAAGGATACGGCGCCGGGTGTGGCCGCCCTCGCGCGTCAGGTCGAACCCCTCGGGGCAGGCCGAGCCCTCGCCCTTGGTGAAGGGCACGCCCATGTCGATCAGCTTGCGCAGGCACGCCGGCCCGGCCTCGACGATGCGCCGCACCACGTCCTCGTGACAAAGCCCGGCGCCCGCGTCCAACGTGTCGGCCACGTGCAGGTCAAAGGTGTCGTCGGTCCCCATCACGCAGGAGATGCCGCCCTGGGCATAGGCCGTGTTCGCCTCGTCCAGCGCCGCCTTCGTCACCAACAGCACGCGCCCGTGGCCGGCCAGGCCCATCGCGGCCATCGACCCCGCGATGCCGCTGCCCACCACCAAATAATCGCAGTCGATTGTCCTCATGCCAATCCCTCCAATTGCGCCGTGTGCCGCCTGCAGGCCCAGCACCCATACGCGATGGTCACAAAGAAAGAGGCCGGCAGACGCGTCCGCGCCGCCACCTTCACGCCCAGCAAAGTCGTCTTGCCGCCCAGGCCCATCGGGCCCACGCCCAGACTGTTCGCCTCCTCCAGCAAGCGCTGCTCCAGCACCGCCAGCTCAGGCACCGGCGAGACGTCGCCCAATGGCCGCAGGAGTTGCTCCTTGGCCACGGCGTAACCCTCCGCACGGTCAGCCCCAATGCAGACACCCAGGATACCCGGGGCGCACCCCTGGCCCTGGATGGACTGCACCGCGTCGAGCACGCACGCCCGCACGCCGGCCAAGTCGCGCCCCGCGCCGAGCCGCGCGTCAGGCAGGGAATACTGCCGACTCATGTTCTCGCTGCCCCCGCCCTTCAGGATCAGCGTCACCGAAGGCACACCGTCGGTCTCGACAAAGTGGTGCACCGGGATGCCCGGCGCCACATTGTCGTCCACCGAGGCCCCCGTGAGTGCGTCAATTGTGTTCTTGCGCAGCCAGCCGCGGACCGTCGCCTCGCGCACCGCCCACGCCGCCGCCTCGGTCAGCGGCCCCTGCCGCGTCCCCGGCGCCACGCGCCAAAAGAAGGTCAACGTCCCGGTGTCCTGACAGAGCGGCACGCCACGTTCCCGCGCCACCCGACAATTCTCCAGAATCGTCCCCAACGTTCCCCGTGCCGGCTCGGACTCCGTCTCCCGCGCCCGCGCCAAAGCCTCCAGCACGTCGTCCGGCAACTCACATGCCGCACGCCGCACCAACTCCAAAACAATCATTCGCAATTCCATGGTTTCTTAATGATAGCATAAATGGGGCGGCCCGATGACCGTTCCGGAGAACAGAAAACAGAGCGCGCGACGGGCGAAGCCGTTGTCCAGACGGCAAATTTCTTTTTCCCGCGTCAATCTGCAAGGGGCCAAACTGTACCTTATATAAATAAGGACGTCGTGAGACTGGCCCCTGTGGTCAATCATTCGATACAAATACAGATATTCAGTTGTCAAAGATCAGGCGTGGTTGCTTCATGACTGCACCACGCACCTTTGCCAAAGACCTGTCATTTGGTAAACCGTTCGCCCCGGGTGAATAGACGGAGCCCCACCAAGAAAGCCCGTACAGGCGCAAAGCGACAAACCTTCCACGGCCACGGAGAACAGAAAACAGAGCGCGCGACAAGCACGCGACGGGCGGACCGCCATCCAATCAGCTAATCAACCCGTGCAAGCGCAAAACGCTACCCCCACCGCCGCCCTTACCAAGGGAGGTTGAGGTCGATGAAGGGGCAGGGGAGCGCGGTTTGCTCGGTGAGCCAGGCACCAAGGGCGCGGGGGCCGGTGCGCTCGGTGGCGTAGTGGCCGGCGAAGAGGGCGTTCTGGCCCCACTGCTTGGCAAGGTTGTAGGCCTGGAGCGTGGGCTCGCCGCTGAGATAGACATCGAGGCCTTCACGGGCGGCATCGTCAACGCCTTCGGCGGCACCGCCGGAACAGATGCCGACGGTGTGGATGATTTCGCGGCCGTAGTCAAAGCGTGTGAGGCGAGGGGGCTGGAGCGCGTCTTGCACGGCTTGGGCGAAGGCGTCTCGGGTGAGGGGCGTGGGGAGGAGCCCGGCGACGCCAATCATCTGCCCATGATAGTCCATGAAGGAACGCGTGCGGGTGAGGCCGAGAAGCGTGGCAATCTGGGCGTTGTTGCCGAGGCGGGGGTGGGCGTCGAGCGGGAGGTGGACGGCGTAAAGCGCGAGGTTGCGGCGAAGGGCATCGGCAAGGATGCGGCGGTTGAGGCCGTCAATGCGGGCGAGGCTGTCTCCCCAGGAGATACCGTGGTGGACAATGAGCATCTGGGCGCCGAGGGCGTCTGCGGCGGCAAAGGTCTCAAGGCTGGCATCGACGGCGACGGCGAGGCGGGTGATGGGCCCTTCGTTCTCAATTTGGAGGCCGTTGTGGGAGGAATCGCGATAGAGTTTGGGGCGGAGCTCGTCGTTCAGGAGCGCGGCGATGTCTTTGCAGTCCATGGGCTCAAAATGGGGCTTCGGGGGCGGGGGGCGTTAGACCAAGAGTTCGACCTTCGGGACGGTGAAATCAAGCCACTTGGCGGTGGAGTCATCAGCGCCGGGCGCGATGGAACGCGCGGCAATGGCGTTGAAGGTGGCGACGCGAAGGGCGGGGTCGACGCCGACATAGAGGTTGTCGCGCGGCTTGCCGTCGCGCTCGGCGAGGATGGCCTGGGCGAAGTCCTTGTAGGCGGCGGCAAGGGCGGCGATGTAGGCCGCGTCGTCGCCATAGGGCTGGCCGAAGCGGCCGGGGCCGGGCTCGGGGGCGGGGGCGCCTTTGACGGTCTGACGGGTGCGCACGCCATCGGGGGTGACGAGCTCCCAAGTGTTCGCGGTGGCCTGAGACCAGTGGACGGAACCCTTGTCGCCATAGATGGAGAGGCAGACGCCGTCGGCTTCGCCAAGGGCGATTTGGCTGACGGCGATGTGGCCGAGAGCGCCATTGTCCATGCGCAGAAGGATGGTGGCATCGTCGTCCAGGATGCGACCGGCGACGGCAGGGCGGCCAACGGCGCAGAGGGCGGCGATTTCACGTCCGGTGGTCCACTCTGCAAGGTAAGCGCAGGAACCGGCGAGGTCGACGACGGCACCGGCCGCGCCGCAACGGCGGGGGTCGACGCGCCACCCGGCGGAACGGTTGCCGGAAGTCTCCAGGCGAATGCCCATCCAGCCATGATAGTAACGAACGTCAACGCGGCGCAGGTTACCGACAGTGCCGGCGAGGACGGCCTCGCGGAGTGCGCGCAGGGCGGGATAGAAGGGGAAGACGTAGGCGGTAGCGTAGAGCTGGGGGCTCATGAGTGTGCGGCGCTTGAGGTTTTGGGCCTCGTCCATATTGCAGCTCATGGGCTTCTCGGAGAAGACGGGGAAGCCAGCGTCGAAAGCGGCCATCGTCACGGGATAGTGCATGTTGTTTGGCGCGAGGATGGTGACGAGGTCCACGCGGTCGTCGCCGTCAACCTTGGCCTCACGCCGGAACAAATCCCGATAGACACCATAGACACGGGTGGGGTCCAACCCCAGGGCCTTGCCCGTCTCGAAAGAACGTTGCCGCGTAGAACCGAAGGCTCCGCAGACCAGCTCCAGGCAGCCACTGGCCTCGATAGCCGCGCGGTGAATGCGCCCCATAAAGGACTCATTCCCGCCGCCAACCATCGCGACCTTAAGTTTGGGTTGTTGCTTTGCCATCTTATTTACCTTGTACCCTAATGTTATAACATTTGCCCGAGAAATGCAAATCGTAGTGTAAGCGGGGCCCGGCGGGCCACGCCCACGGAGAACGGAGAACGAAGCGCGCGGCAAGCGTGGCAAACACCCCGCAGTCCACAGAAACGCAAGGGATGGGCACGGTAATGAGGCGCAACGCGCCGAACGGTGAAGCGCCCAGGCCCTTGCGTTCCTTCGTGTCTTCGTGGAGAAGGAGCGTGACGGGATGGGCGAAATCGCGCTATACTATTGGCATGAATGCTTACCCAGAGTTGCGTCTCCGCCGCGTCCGGCGCACCGCCGGCATCCGCGCAATGTTCGACCTTGAAATCCCCGGCCCCGCGAAGTGGTGCTGGCCCATGTTCGTTGTCCCGGGCACCGGCATCAAAGAGGAAATCGCCTCCATGCCCGGACAGTTCCACTGGTCCGTCGACCGCGTGTGCGAGGCCGTCGAGCCCGTCGTGCGTCAGGGCATCGGCTCGGTACTCCTCTTTGGGCAGACCGACCGACCGAAGGACAACGGCGGCTCGCCGGCCTGGGATGAGCGCGGCGTGGTGCAACAGGCCGTCCGCGCCCTGAAGCGCGCCTTCCCCGGCCTCACCGTGATGACCGACGTCTGCCTTTGCGCCTACACCAACCACGGCCACTGCGCCCCGCTCCGCCCCGACGGTTCCATCGACAACGACGCCGCCTGCGACTGCCTGGCCAAGGTGGCGCTCTCCCACGCCGCCGCCGGTGCCGACGTCGTTGCCCCCTCGGCGATGATGGATGGGCAGATTGCCGCAATCCGCGCAGCCCTCGCCGAAAACGCCTTCGACGACACCCTGTTGATGGCCTACTCCACCAAGTTCGCCTCCGCCTGCTATGGGCCCTTCCGCGACGCCGAAGGCTCCGCGCCCCAGCCCGTCCCCGGCGCCCCCACCGACCGTAAGGGGTACCAAGCCTCTTTCGCGAACCCGCGCAACGCGCTCCTGGAATCCGCGCTCGACGAACAGGAGGGCGCCGACATCCTGATGGTCAAGCCTGCCCTCTTCTACACCGACATGATCGCCGCCGTCAAGGCCCGCACTCTTCTTCCCGTCGCGGCCTACAACGTCAGCGGCGAATACTCCATGCTCATCGCCACCGCCCGCGCCGGGTGGGGCGACCTGCGCGAGCTGGTCCGCGAGAGCACCCTGGCCCTCACCCGCGCCGGCACCGACCTCATCATCTCCTACTGGGCCAACCGTTATGACGAGCTCCTCGCCTGACGCCTTCGCCCACGACCTCGATGCCTTCTTAGATGCCGCGCAGTACGCCCGCGGCCTCTCCCCCGCCACCCGCGCTGCCTACGCCAACGCCCTCGCGCCGTTCCTCGACGACCTCCGCCGCCGGGGCATCCGCGACTGGGCAAGCGTGGACGCGACGGTGCTCGCCGACCACCTCCGCCGCCTCCAAGAGGGCCGCGGTTACGCCCCCGCCACCCTCGCCCAGCACACCGCCGCCATCCGCTCCCTCTTCAACTGGCTCCTCGACCAAGACCGCATCCAGGCCTCCCCCCTCGACGCCCTCCCGCCCGCCAAACGCCCCAAGCGCCTCCCCAAGACCCTCCCCGAAGTCAAACTCAACAAACTGATTGAGGATGTCGACGGCAACGACCTCGACTCCCTCCGCGACCGCGTGGCGCTGGAGTTGCTCTACGGCTGCGGACTGCGCTGTGCCGAACTCATCGGGCTGAACCTGCACGATGCCGACCTCAACGCCCGCACCCTCCGCGTTCACGGCAAAGGCAACAAAGAACGCGTCGTCCCCTACGGCCCCCCTGCCCACACCGCACTCCTCCGCTGGCTCCAAGCCCGCAAACACTTCGCCCTCACCTACAAAAAAGGCGACCTCGCTGCCGACCTCCTCGCCCCACGCGCCCCGCTCCTTCTCAGCCCCACCGGCCGCCGCGCCGGCCGTCCCCTGATTGCCGCCATTGTCCACCGCCGCATCCACGCCTTCCTGCCCGAAGGCACCCAAGCCACCCCCCACACCCTCCGCCACGCCTACGCCACCCACCTCCTCGAACACGGCGCCCCCCTCATGGACATCCGCCAACTCCTCGGCCACGCCTCCGTCGCCACCACCCAAATCTACACCCACGTCACCCCCACCCGTCTCCGCGCCGCCTTCGACGCCGCCTTCCCCCGCAAGTAAACACGCAAGACCTCCAAGAACCGTCAGCAAGCAGACCCTTGTAGGAGTGTCTGCGGGAAAATTGGGACCGCAAAGACGCCATTGTGAGCGCGAACCGCTTCGGGCTCCATCGGTCGCTCTACGGCTTCGCCGCTGACCGCGACCGCCGCCCTCCGTTTCGCGCTTTCTCGGCTTAAGAAAAGCAAGGGTGTGGGGCAGAGCTCCACCACGAATACCAAAGCTAATCAGCCAAGCTTCCACTTCCCCCTTTGAGCGCCCCTTCAGGGGCGCGATAGCGTGGAAATCCCAAGGGCGGCGTGACCGGCGGGAGCGATGGAACCCGTAGGGTTTCCACGCCAAACCGTCTTCGCGGAAAAACTTCCCCGGATAGTATTGCCGAACAGTATAAGTGACGATACGGCAAGTCTGCTTTTGCTATACTATTGACACGCTACGGGAAAGCCGTAGTACCACCTACGCTAAGCGTAACAAGGTTGCTTTATCTGAAACCTAGGAAATTTCTGTAAGCAAGCAACGTGTTAGGCGAGGCGTGCCGTCCTATAGGCACGCTTCTCTTCGCGGGTTTGCTTACGGGCACATCCTAGGGCCTCAGATAAAGCACGCAAAGGGAGCGTGCTTTTTTCATGCCCATGACAGTAAAGATGGCGCATTTGCGCGAGCGGATCGAGTCTTTGTGGACCCGATATAGGGAGTTTGTGGTCTACTGCCTAATCGGGGGCAGTGGGGTGACGCAGGATTGTCAAGGTGGCGCGTGGTTACGGGGGATGGTGTGGTGTTGTTTGCTCCCGCTTGTTTCGGGTGGTATCGCGGTTTCGGGGTTACCGTTTAAGTTGTCGCTTTTCTCGGTGGCACTGCCGATTGGTTTATTTGTGGTGTTGGCTGTGGCGTTGTGGCGAACGGGATGGCGAGGTGCCCTTGGAGCTGTGCTTTTTTTGATAGTTTCGTTCTTTTTAGCAGATGCGTTTGCGCTAGGCGGTATTGGGGATGACTGGCTTTATCGTTTTCCGCAGGTTTTCTTGTTGGAGGATGGATGGAACCCCGTACTTTATCGTATGACAGAAAGTGCGGAGGCAGTGGGATTGGATTTGGGGGATGTGCGACTTTACCATGTCTTTTTCTTGCCAGTATTCAATGCTGCATGGGCGGCCTCGGTTGATAGCGTTTTGGGGTCGTTGGGCGGGTTCGTTTGGGAAGCATTCCTGTTTCTTCCATTGGTGGCACTGTTGGCTGTTCGAGTTGGCAGATTGATTGCTCCTTCGTGGCGATGGATGGGGATCCTCTTGTTCTTGGCGAGTTTCGCGGCGTGCTATCGGGGCAACTTCATTTGGAGCCCAACAGATGCTTTGGGCGCGTTTGTGTATGTGGCGCTTGTTTTTGCGCTTGTTTTGTCATTGCGTGGGCAGAGTCAGTACTTCTGGATGTCGGTGTGCACGGTGTTTCTGCTGTGCACGAAGCCTAACCATGCTAGCTATTGTGTGCTTATCTGGGGTGCACTAGCGATAGGGCTCTTTGTGTTTCGGCGATGGGAGGAAATGAGACGGGTGTTCCTGGTTCTTTTCCCTTGGTTGGCAATTGTGGTGCTATGGTTGAACTTTCATCCCTATCTTACCGGTTGGGTCTGCCAAGGGAGTCCGCTTTATCCTTTCCATTCGTTTACGTTGGATGTGAGCCAGACAAATATCCTATCGGATTTAGGGACCGTACCGGAGGGGGCAGTGCCTTCACTGAGAGCGCTAGTGAAGTCGCCCATTCTGGTGTTTGCGGCCTTCCCGTTTGTGATGACAGGGCTTTTATGGAAGATTCGTCATCCAGTATGGCCGTTGGTGGGATGGTTACTCTTTATTTGCGCGGTACTCACGCCAAGCCGTTGCTACAACTATAGTCGCTATTATCTTTGGCTGCCCATTCTGCCAGTGTTGCTTGGATGTATGCTGTTAGAGGGACGGTTACGGCTGACGCAGTGGCTTGGTGTGGCGGTTTTGGTGTGTGTGACAATCGCTTTGGGCGGCATTGTGGCATTACGGACAGTTACGTTTGGGACCTTCTCATTTGACCTTTACAAGGTCACCCAAGCACAAGTGACAGTAAAGACTTGGCCTACTAGTCCAGACTGGTTCCCGGAGGTTTATCCACCTAATGGAACAGCGTACACGGTCGACTGCCTCCTTCGCCAACGCGCCGGCAATCCTATCGAACACGTCAAGAAAAAAGGTCCGAGCGATATCGCTTTCCCCGATCGACCTATTGCGGTTACGCGTGAGGACGCGGAACGTCTAGGTTTGGATGGCCCAAGTTGCGGTACGAACACCCCTTCCCTGCGCGCGACCTTACGCTTCCCCATAATGCTGGTCCAGACCATCTTCCGGAATCGTCAGAAGGAAAACAGAAAATGAGCAAGACGTTGTTACTCTCCATTGTGGTGCCGTGCTTCAATGAAGAGCCTTGCATCGAGGCTTTCGTGCGCGCGGTGGATGAGACGAAGCTTTCAGACTTGGAATTTCTCTTCGTCAATGATGGCTCAACGGACGGAACTTTGCGGATTCTGAGGAAGTTAGCAGAGAAGGACTCGCGTGTGCATTACGTCTCCTTCTCGCGAAACTTTGGGAAGGAGGCGGCGCTCTTGGCAGGGTTGCGTAAGGCGCAGGGGGATTTGATTGTGACAATGGATGCGGACCTGCAGGATCCGCCAAGTCTGTTACCGGAGATGGTGCGGGGCATCGAGGAGGAAGGGTTTGATTGCGTGGCAACGCGGCGCATGACGCGCGAAGGTGAACCTCCTGTGCGTTCGTGGTTCGCGCGACGTTTCTACTGGGTGATGCGCCATCTCTCTGACGTGGCCTTGGTGGATGGTGCCCGGGATTACCGTATGATGACGCGCCAGGTGGTGGAGACAATTCTTTCCTTGCCGGAGGTTAATCGTTTCACCAAGGGCATCTATCAGTGGGTCGGCTTTGATACGAAGTGGATTGCCTTCCCGAACGTGGAGCGTGTGGCAGGGCAGACGAAGTGGTCATTTTGGAAATTGGTGAGGTATAGTCTGGAGGGCATTCTGGCCTTTTCTACGAAACCCCTTCAGGTGTCCTCGATATTGGGTATTCTCTGTTGCGGATTCGCCTTTTTGGCGTTGCTCTTCGTCTTTGTTCGGGCGTTCTTCTTCGGCGACCCCGTTAGCGGTTGGCCATCGCTGGTCTGTATTATCGTCTTTTCGGGTGGGTTACAGCTCTTCTTCATCGGCGTACTCGGGGCTTATCTTGCCAAAACCTATTCCGAGACTAAACACCGCCCCCTCTATTTCATCAAAGAGGAGAAGTAAACATGGTCAAAGCATTCTTCCGGAAGTATGGCTTCTTTTGGCCGGCCTTCTTTTGTCTGACGTTTGGGATGCTCGTGTTCTGCTTGCTCTTTCCCTATGTGCCGGGTAACGACACGCTCTTTCATGTCGCACGTATTGACGGTTTGGCCAATCACTTTGCCGCCGGAGGAGGATATCCTTGTCGGCTCTATGAATCATTTTGCGATGGCTATGGCTATGCGGCGCCGCTCTTCTATTGCGACCTTTTTCTGATTCCCTTCGCACTCCTGCACCTCGCGGGAGCTTCGCTGACAGTGTGCTATGCGGCACTGGTCTTTTCGCTTGGTGTGTTGACCTTTGGGATGATGTGGGGGATGAGTGGTTGGTTTGGCCTGCGTGGTCGGGAACGCCTGATTTGTACCTCTTTCTATCTCCTTGTCCCCTCCTTTTCAACCAACTTACTCACTTGGGGACAAATTGGTAGCACGTTTGGAATGGCTTTTACGCCGTGCGTGCTCTTCCCGCTGATTGTCTTGATTCTAGAGGACAAGATAAGCACGAAGCGAATGTGGTCTGCAACCATCTGGTTGGCCTTTGGCATGACGATGCTTATCTGCAGTCATCTTGTTTCTTCGTGTCTGTTGATTTTGTTCGCATTGGCTTTATGCCTGTTTCGAGTTTTCTTTTTGATTAAGCATTGGAAGCGGATTCTCTGTCTGGCATTGGCTGCCATTCTGACAGTGCTTGTGACGGCGTGGTATTGGATGCCATTCCTGGAGCAACAAGCGATGACTGACCTTGTTGGTTTTTCAGCTGACACGAGCACCTTTTGGAAAACATTGGCAATCCGCCCTATTGGACTCTTCTTTTCATACACAATATGTAAAACGATGTTGGCTCCGCTACTTGGTAGTTGGGCAACAATCCCTCCTGGTATGGTGGAATGCTGGGGATGGATTCTGGTGCCTTTGGCTATTGCTATTTGGCGTGACCGACTGCTCCAAAAGACGTGGCACGCTCGGTTGTGGGTAAAGGTGTCGGTGGTGACGTTAGTGTTTACGTCAATTTTCTTTTCATCGCACACACTTTTGGTTTGGACTGCGCCCTTCCTCTCTTGGATGCAATTCCCAATGCGCCTTTATATCATCTGCCTCCCCTTGCTGTCATTGTTGGTGGCGGCCTGGCTTACGCGCCATGCTTCGGATGGAATGCGGCGTTTCTTCGCTATGGGGGTGGCCATCGCCTTGGTTTGCGCGTTGACAAACACCTTTGGGCGATACGCATTGGCGTGGATGGGTGAACGCGAGACCATTGCGGAGGCGTCCTTACACATTGGTGGTGGTTATGAATATCTTCCGTGTGCATGGGAGAAAGAGGTGAAAGCCCGAGGCGAGAACCCCATGTATATGTGGCAGGAACCCACGGATTCCACGAACTATGGTCCGTATTGTGCAACGATTGAACGTACTGATGCGACCACACTTGTACCGCGGTGGTACTACTACGGTTATGCGGCTACGTTGAATGGCGAGCCGTGTGCTGTGCGCGAGAGCAAGAATGGTTGCGTTGAAGTGCAGACAGATGGCAAGACCGGTGAATTGAAGGTTTGGTATGCCGGGACGCCCCTTCAGCGCATTTCCGCTTGGGTGTCATTCCTGTCGCTTGTCGGCATTCTCCTTGTCAGCGTTGCAGTATGGGGATGGCGACGGTGTAAGGCATGAGATTCCCTAGGAAGTAACAAGAGGCGGCAATTATCATGGAGCGTGTAATGAGAATCATGAAGGGAACTCTTTTGGCGTGGGGTGCGCTCTTTGCATTTCTGGGAGTGGTATTTGTGCTCAATGCGTGTTATTCGTTTTGTTCAGATGATTGTACCTATGGACTTTCGTCTGTGCGAGAAGTGGCGGAGGGGGTGCCGGCACATTTGGGAAACCTGAAAGCAGTTTGGACTGAGAATCTGCAAGACGGCTATCGGCCTGTGGTACATTTCTTTGTCCGGGCGTTCACGGGATGGTTGGGGAAGGGTGCATTCAATGTGGCCAACACGGCAATGATGGGGGCGTTGCTGCTCCTGTTGCTCAGGTTGGGCCGGCAGACGTGGCGTCTGGAGTGGCGTTCCACAATCCTTGCGGTCGCGTTGGTCTTTCTTGTCCTGTGCAAGGGGGAGGCGTATCTGTGGTGCGCGGGGAGCGTGAATTATCTTTGGGCGGGGACGGCGACGTTGGCCTTCTGTCTGCTCCGCGAGCGGCTGGAGGCCGGCCCGCCGCCGGCATGGGGCATTGCGCCGATGATGGTGTTTGCCCTGTTGTGCGGGTGGACGCAGGAATCCTTCGCGTTGCCGATTTGTTTCGCCTTGGGGCTTTATTCACTCCTGCATCTGCGTGCGCTGACGTTGCCGAAGGTGTTGGTTTATGGGTGCTATGGATTGGGGCGCTGTTGGTTGTGCTCTCGTCGCTTGACCGGGCAGAGGGCGCGATGGGGGGAGGCTTTTCGCTCCACGCCTTGGCCCTGACGCAACTCAAGATTTGGGCTGCGTTGAAGGGTGTGTGGGTGCTGATTCTGTGCTTTGTCTTCATGCGGGATCGCTTGGGGATGGCACGGCGCAACGCCTTTGAGCTGTTGGTGATGTTGGGAAGTGTGCTGATGATTTCGCTGGTGGGGTTCAATGGAGAACGGAGCCTATGGTGCGCCAATCTCTTCGCGCTTCTGGTGGTGGTGCGGGAGTTCCGTCCGCCGCGTTGGCTGGCCGGTGGAATGGCGGCGGCGATGGTGCCGTTGTGCGCGGCGCTGATTGTGCTTGGGGTCCGGATCAAGGCGAACTTCGATGCCTTCACGCAACAGTTTTTGGCCTCGCCCGATGGCGTGGCCTGCCATGAACGCGTGGCGTGCGGGCCTCTGGCGCGTTTCTTCCATCAGGCGCTCTATCGGTGGCAGGCGGACGACCTGCATGGGCAGACGTATGCTTTCTACCATGGGCGTGCCGAGGCCCCCATCGCATTGCCCCGGGAGCTCTATGACGAACTCTATCTGAAGGGTTCTTTCTGCGTGCCGGCCAATCGTTTGCCGATTGAGGGCGAGTTCTACTCTTCCCCGCAGGCCAACGCGATTGTGATGCCGCTCCCCAAGGGCGACACGACCGATTGGGCCGCGGTGAGGCCCAAGGTGACCTATGCCTTCCCCAAGGGCTTTCGGGCCACGCTCGAGCGCGAATTCGCGCGGCGGCGGCTGTTGCCGACCCAGGGCACGCGCGTTTTGCCCACGCCGCATGGCGACTATCTGCTGATTGGCAAGGAGCCGGAGAGCGACGCGTTTATCCGCGAGGTGCGCTTGGAAATGCCTGAGGCACGTCTGTCGGAGAGAACAGGCAATGTATAAGCGTTATCACTGAATGGGATAAACCTGGCTTTTGTGCGAACTTTCATTGGTTATCGGCCAGACCCGAGAAGGGGGCTTCGCGGACCCTTAAGGGTTTCGACCCCGACCACTATAGGGTCTCACCTCCGACCACTATAGTGGTTGACCTCGGACCACTATAGGGTCTCAGAAAGGGGGGTGCAGGGGCTGATTGCGGAGGCGTACGGAGAGGTGTGACGACCGCTGCGCGGGAGTGTCAGATGTGGCGTTTCTACAATGAGAAATTTCGGAAACGCGCGGTCTAAGTCTTGTGCAGGCACAAAAAAGGCCCCGTGGCGTGGCCTTATGGTGCTCATGGAAAGGAAGTGGAGAAATGTTTAATCGTCGTTGTCGTCCTCCTCGTCTTCGTCCTCCTCGCGGTCGTTGGGGTTTTCGGCCTCCTGTTTTTGGGCGAGGATGGTGGCGTCTGCGGCGGCGATTACGTAATCGAACTCGATGCCGTTGGCGCGCAACTCGATTTCGTAGGTTTCCACCTGGGTTGTGTCATCCTGGTCGCGTTTGACGACCAGTTTGGTGATGGCCGTGGGGGCGGCCTTCGCCTGCACGGTGGCGATGGCAATGGCACGTTCGGTGCCGATAACCGTTGCCTCCGAGCTTTGTTTGGGCGCCGGGGGCGCCGCGCTCACGCACAGGGCGGCCATCAAGGCGCCGGATAGAAACAAACCTTTCGGGTTCATGCGATTTCCTTTCTTGTGAAACCTTCCAACCTCCGTTGGAATTGCCCTTATTGTCCCTCATTGGGATTACGGCCCGTTTCCCTGTATATGACCAATTGTATCCAAGGTAATTACAACAGAGAAACAACGCAGGAAGGAAACCGCCGATTACGCCGATTGGAGCCGATTAGGGGCCGGCTGCCGCCGACAGGATTGCCAGCGAGTCTTTAGATCACAGAGGCACACAGAGGAATGTACAGAGATACACAGAGCTGGACTGCCAGCGTATTTTTAAATCACAAAGGACACGAAGGACACAAAGAGGGCGATGCCGAGAGCGAACCGAACCTGAGAAATTGACTTAACTCGACAGTTGGCGAGGGTAGAAATTGCGTTAACTCGACACTTGAGGGGATGAGAAATTGCGTTAACTCGGCGGGTGAGGGACAAGAAAGGCAGTAAGGAAGCGTTTGAGAGGGTCAAGGGCAGGAGAGTCCCAATTCCACATGGACTCATCCGCGAAGGTGGAGTCGTAGAGCTGATTTTTGGTGGCTGCCCGTTTCTCGAAGCGAGCGGCGTATTGGCCAATGGCGTGCTTGAGGGTGGGTTGATAGGGCGCGTTGTGCGCTTTGACACAATCGCAATAAGCACCCCAACATCCATCGATGAACTCACGCCTACGAGCCTCTGGGATGAGGTCCAACAGGAGCGTCTCAAACGTGCCATCTCGTTGATTGTCTGGGAAGAGGAAGATTTCAGGCTGTGAAGCAGCTTTCGCGCACAGTTCGCGGAGCCTGGCAAGGCGCGCGGTGTGGCCGCCGAAATTGCAGGGGTCGCCGAACTGCGTTGTGGGCGCATCGGCATCGAAGAGAAAGGCTGAGGCTTGAATACTGACGGGAACACCATCAATCGTGCGATTCTCAAGCACCATCTTATAAGAGCGAATCTTCTCCCAACCTTTGACGGTGGTGAGGATCAGAATCAGGTCATCCGTCAAGTGCGCATACTGAAAAGGAACCTTCTCGGATGCGCCTTTCTGCCACGCCTTGGGCGATGTCAGCGAGGGTGAGAAGGGAAGGTCTGGCATATGAGCCAAGAGGACCTTCAGAAAGTTACAATCGGTTTCGCCCTCGACAAGAATCTGAATGGCCTCCATCAGCGCACCTCCAAGCCAAGCTCAATCGCCGAGGTGAGGTCGGTGAGATCAAAGGCGTAGGGACGAATAGTGCCTCCTTCGCGGGAAAGGACGATGTAAGCGAAATCCTGGGGCGGGATAGCGTCCGGATTGTCTTTGTACACCTTGTCGATGGCCTGGAGCAAGTCGAGGTGGTGGGAAGTGGCAATGATTTGGACGTCCCACTCCTGCGCATAACGGATCAACGTCTCCCAGACAAGTGGCTGGACGGAGTTGTGCAACCCATTGTCAATCTCGTCAATGCAGACGCACCCTCCCCGGCAGACCCAGAGAGCAGATAAGATTGCTGTTAGGCGTCTCACCCCATCACCCATGATTTGGACAGGGAGCAGACGTGGCACACCTTCCAAGCCAACCATCACTTTGTCGTCAACCAGTTGGAGTGTCTGAATGCGTGAATCAAGCCCCTTGAGAGCATTCACGAGCATGTGTTCAGAACGTTGCAGAATAACTTCAGTAAGAAAAGGTGTACTGATGTCAAAGCGTTGGGCCGAGACAAAGGCGAAGGCTGGATCAGTTAATGTTTGAGTCGCGGTTGGTGCAGTGTGGAAACGCAACAACCATTCGTCTGGCCCTGGTTCTTCAGTGAAGTCCAGCAAGCCTGACGTTTCGGGGGCGTTTGGTGGGCAATCGTGAAAGGTCTGTTCGAGTCTATAGCGCGGCTCAGGCGTAATTACGGCATTGGCTTTTGGAGTGACAAAGGTGGATTGTTCCTCAGTCATTCGAGTAATGGTTACAGCGCGTGTCATGCCGGAGACATCGGAAGCTTGAATCGTGAGAGGCTTGGTGGGATTGTTGAAGAGTACGTCTAAATCTGCCACACGTTGGGTATCGAGCTGGCGCCTTGCGTTGAGCAATGGTCCGATTTGCGTGGTTCGGCGATTGGCCAGAAGGTCCAAGGCTTCAAGCAACGAGGTCTTGCCGCAATTGTTACGACCGACGATGAGCGTCACACGGGCCAACCGGTCGCACGTGAACGATTGGATGCCGCGAAAGTTCTCGATGGTAATAGATGTGAAGGTCATAACGATGTTAGTTTAGCAAATCTATGCATTGTGTGCGCGATGCAAAACGCGCGACCCCATGCGGAGCCGCGCGCTTGATGTCGCCGAGGGTCGCTTATTTGGCGACGATGTTGACGAGCTTGCCGGGGACGACGATGACCTTGGCGATGGTGAGGCCGGCGGTGTGTTTTTGGACCTCGGGGGCTTCGCGGGCGGCGGCTTCGAGGGCGGCGCGGTCGAGGCCGGCGGGGAGGGTGATCTTGCCGCGCATCTTGCCGTTGACCTGGAGGATGATCTCGATGGCGTCTTCCTTGAGGGCTTCGGGGTTGACGGCGGGCCAGCCGGCATCGAGGATGGAGCCTTGGCCGCCGAACTCGGACCAGATTTCTTCCGCGATGTGGGGGGTGAAGGGGGCCATCATGCGGGCGATGGTGAGGATGGTCTCGCGGAGGAGGGCCTTGGCGGCGGGGGTGGAGGTGGCGTCGACCTTGGCTTTGTCGAGGGTGTTCATGAGCTCCATGAGCTGGGCGATGGCGGTGTTGAAGCGGAAGCCATGCTCGATGGAGTCGGTGACGCCCTGGAGGGTCTGGTGGAGTTTGCGCCAGAGGGTGCGCTGGGCGGGGTCGAGGGCGGCGCCGTCGACGGGCTCGTCGGTGGCGGGGACGATGGGTTTGGCGTCGTAGGCCTTTTTCCAGAGGCGGCAGAGGAAGCGGTAGGGGCCCTGGATGGCGGTGTCTTGCCACTCGGCGTCGAGCTCGGGCGGACCGATGAAGAGGGTGTAGAGGCGGACGGTGTCGGCGCCGTAGGCCTCGATGAGTTCATCGGGGGAGACGACGTTGCCGACGGATTTGGACATCTTTTTGAGGACGCCGTTTTCGTCGCGCTTGCAGATCATGCCCTGGGTGAAGAGGGCTTTGAAGGGCTCGACGCAGTCGAGGGCGCCGGCGTCGTTGAGGATTTTGACGACGAAGCGGGAGTAGAGGAGGTGGAGGACGGCGTGCTCGACGCCGCCGATGTATTGGTCGACGGGCATCCATTTGTCGACGAGGGCTTTGTCGAAGGGGGCTTGGTCGTTGCGGGCGTCGATGTAGCGGAGGAAGTACCAGCAGGAGCAGAGCCATTGGGCGAGGGTGTCGGTCTCGCGTTTGGCGGGGGCGCCGCATTTGGGGCAGGTGGTGTTGATGAAGCCTTCGTGGCGGGCGAGGGGGTTGCCTTGGTCGCTCTTGAAGTCGACGTCGTCGGGGAGGCGGACGGGGAGCTGGTCTTCGGGGACGGGGACGGGGCCGCAGTGGGGGCAGTGGACGATGGGGATGGGGGCGCCCCAGTAGCGCTGGCGGGCGACGTTCCAGTCGCGGATGCGGAAGTTGGTGGTGAATTCGGCGAAGCCTTGGTCGACGCCGCGCTGGGTGATGGCCTTGATGGCGTCGCGGTTGGGCATACCGGTGAAGTCACCGCTGTCGACGAGAGTGCCGTCTTCGACGTAGGCGGCGGTCATGTCTTCGAGGCGGAGGGTCTTCTCGGGGTTCTGGATGACGATTTTCTTGGGGATGCCGTATTTGGTGGCGAAGTCCCAGTCGCGCTGGTCGTGGGTGGGGACGGCCATGACGATGCCGGTGCCGGAGTCGGAGACGACGTAGTTGGTGACCCAGAGCTGGATGTCGGTGTCGCCGTTGTAGGGGTTGGTGACGTGGAAGCCGGTGAAGACGCCTTCCTTGGCGAGGGCGTCGGAGAAGCGCTCGGCGGCGGGGATGTTGGCGAGCTTTTCGGCGAAGGCCTTGACCTCGGCTTCGCGGGGGGAACCGGGGAGGAGTTTTTTCAGGAGGGGGTGGTCAGGCGCGATGGCCATGAAGGTGACGCCGAAGATGGTGTCGGGGCGGGTGGTGTAGACGGGGCAGTCGTCGCCGGTCTCGGTGACCTTGAAGGTGACCTTGGCGCCCTGGGATTTGCCAATCCAGTTGGCCTGCATCTGGCGGACCTTCTCGGGCCAGCCTTCGAGGAGGTCGAGGTCCTTGAGGAGGCGGTCGGCGTATTGGGTGATGCGGAAGAACCACTGCTTGAGGTTCTTCTTTTCGACGGGGCGGCCGCAGCGGACGCAGTGGCCGTCGGCGGTGACCTCTTCGTTGGCGAGGTTGGTGCAGAGGGGGCACCAGTTGACGGGGGCCTCTTTCTGGTAGGCGACGCCGAGCTTGTAGGCCTGGAGGAAGACCCACTGGGTCCACTTGTAGTAGTCGGGGTGGCAGGTGGCGATCTCGCGGTCCCAGTCGTAGCCGACGCCCCAGCTGCGGACCTGGCGCTTCATCTCGCGGATGTTCTCGATGGTCCACTTGTGGGGGTGGACGTGGAACTTTTTGGCGGCGTTCTCGGCGGGGAGACCGAAGCTGTCCCAGCCCATGGGGGAGAGGACGTTGTAGCCGAGCATCTTCTTGTAACGGGTGATGACGTCGCCCATGATGTAGTTGCGGCCGTGGCCCACGTGCATGTGGCCGCTGGGATAGGGGAACATCGTCAGGCAGTAAAACTTGGGCTTGCTGTCATCGTGCGCGTCGCACTTGAAGGTGCCGTGCTCATCCCAATACTTCTGCCACTTGGGTTCAATCGCGTGAAACGGATACTTCTCTTCCATGACGGGGGTCCCTTGGTAAAAACAATCGCGCGTCAGTATAGCATATTTCTTTGGTATAATGCACCGCATGAGAATCTGCGTATTGGCTTCCGGCAGCAAAGGCAACGCCACCTATGTCGAGGGCGGCGGCGTGCGCTTGCTCATCGATGCCGGGATTTCTTGCCGCGACCTGGAGAAGCGCCTGGCGGCCGTGGGCGAAAGTCCCGATGGTCTGGACGGCATCCTGATCACCCACGAGCATATCGACCACGTGCGCGGACTGGCCCGCTTCGTCGACCGTCACGGCACGCCCGTCTTCGCCAACGAGGGCACCGCCGCCGTCGTCGAGCGCCAGTGCCGACTGGAAGGCAAATCGCCGCCGCCCGACTTCACGCTCTTCGAATCGCGCGTGCCCTTCGCCCTCGGCGGCCTCACCGTCACCCCCGTGCGCACCAGCCACGACACCGCCGAGCCCGTCGCCTACACGCTGGACGACGGCGCCGCGCGCCTAGGCTACTTCACCGACCTCGGCTTCGTCTCCGGTGAGGTCGCCGCCGCGCTGGCCGCCTGCGACGCGCTCGTGCTGGAATCCAACCACGACCTCACGATGCTCCGCGAGTCCGGCCGTCCCTTCGCCCTCATCTCGCGCATCGCCGGCGACTCCGGCCACCTCTCCAACGACCAAGCCTGCGAAGCCATCGCCCGTTGCGCCTCGTCCAACCTGCGCGCCCTCGTTTTGGCGCACCTCTCCGAAGAGTGCAACCAGCCCGCCGTCGCCCGCTCCTGCATGGCCCGCGCCCTCAAAGCCCGCGGCCTGTCCCCCACCCTCGCCGTTGCAGAACAATCTGTTCCACTTCCATTTCTGGAAGTGTAGGAGAACGGAAAACGGAAAACGGAGAACAGACGCCCCTGCGGGGCGACAAAGTGACAGAAAGAAGAACGCGATGTCAAGCTTCAGAGATTTGGACGTATGGCAGCTCGGCATGGACCTGGTTGTCGAAGTCTATAAGCTCTGTAAGATTCTGCCGCCCGAAGAACGCTTTGCGCTCACGGATCAGCTTCGTCGCGCCGTCATCTCCGTTCCTTCCAATGTCGCTGAGGGTTTCTCTCGCAACACCCCGAAGGAATTTCGTCACTTCCTCCAAATCGCCTCCGGGTCTCGCGCAGAGGTGCAAACCCAGCTCTTAATTGCCGAACGTGTCGGGTTGTTGACGCGGGAACAGACCAAACCCGCGCTTCTCCTCACGGAGCGTCTCGGCAAAGCCTTGCATGCCCTGGCGGAATACCAACACAACCAGACCTTCCCCAAACGTTCAGACCGTCACCCCAAAGGCTCCTCGAGGTTTTCGTTATGAATGCTCCCACCACTCGCCACGAACAGCCGGCCCAACCGTCGCCCGATAAGGGCGAATCCGTTCTCTGTTCTCCGTTCTCCGTTCTCCAGCGGACCTCCGTGAGGAGGGACGCGTCCGAACTCGCGAATTGCATCGATGTCGCCATGCGGAGGCGACCCGCCGATTTGGTCATCAAGGGCGCACGGCTCTTCAACCTCGCCACCGGTGAGCTGGAACGGGCCGACCTAGCCATTTGCGGGGAGCGCATCGCCGCCGTGGGCGAAGGCTACGAAGGCCTCGAAACCCTTGACGCGACGGGCCTCACCGCCGTCCCGGGCTTTGTGGACGCCCACTGCCACATCGAGTCCTCCCTCGTCACGCCCTACGCCTGGGAGCGCCTCGTCCTGCCCCACGGCGTCACCGCCGCGGTCTGCGACCCGCACGAGCTCTCGAACGTGGGCGGCACGGCGGCCATCGACTTCTTCCGCCGCTCCGCCGCCGGGATGCTCTTGCGTCTGCAAGTCCAAATCCCCTCGTGCGTGCCCGCGCTCCCCACGGAGTCCGCCGGGGCCGTGCTCGACGCCGCGGCCATCGCACCCTACGCCGATGACGCCTCCCTGGCCGAGTTCATGAACCTCCCCGGCCTCCTCGGCAAGGCCCCCGATGCGTTGGCCAAGCTCGCCGCCTTCTCCGGCCGCCCCATCGATGGCCACGCGCCCCTCGCCGAGGGCGACACGCTCAACGCCATCTGCGCCGCCGGCCTCGCCAACGACCACGAGTCCAGCGCCGTCCCCGAGGCCCTCGCCAAGCTCCGCCGCGGCATGACCGTCTTCATCCGTGCCGGCTCCGTTGCCCGCAACCTCGCCGACCTCGCGCCCCTCCTCTCCCTCACCCTCTGCGACCGCCTCTGCCTCTGCACCGACGACCGCGACCCCCTCGACATCCGCGACGAAGGCCACCTCGACGCCGCCATCCGCCAGGCCATCGCCGCCGGCTGCGACCCCCTCGCCGTCTACCGCGCGGCCAGCCTCAGCCCCGCCCGCCACTTTGGCTGGCGCGACCGCGGCCTTCTGGCCCCCGGCTTCCTGGCCGACGTCGCCCTCCTCTCCGACCTCAACGCCTGCACCGTCGAGCGCGTCGTCTGCCGCGGCAAGGTCGTCTCCGACGCCGCCTTCGATGCCCGCCCGCCGGAACCCGACGTTGCGCCCTTCCGTGGCTCCGTCCGCTGCCGCGCCCTCACCGCCGACGACTTCGCCGTGGCGCCGCAGCCCCGCGTCATCGGCGTCCGCGAAGGCTCGCTCCTCACCGACAACCTCGCCTGGGAAGACGCCGCCGGCGACCGCCTCCCCTGTGCCCTCGTCGCCCGCCACGGCACCGATGGACGCATTGGCCACGCCTGGACCCACGGCTTCGGCCTCAAACGCGGCGCCATCGCCTCCACCGTCGGCCACGACAGCCACAACCTCTGCATCGTCGGCGCCAACCCCGCCGACATGGCCCTCGCCGCCAACGCCCTGCGCGACTGCGGAGGCGGCTTCGCCGTCGCCATCGAAGGCCAAATCGCCGCGCTCCTCCCCCTGCCCATCGGCGGACTCATGTCCGACCGTCCCGCCGCCGAGGTCGCCGACGCCCTGTCCGCCCTCCGCGCCGCCGCCCGCGCCACCGGCGCCACCCTCGCCAACCCCTTCCTCGCCCTGGCTTTTCTTCCCCTTCCGGTGATTCCCTTCGCCCGCCTCACCTTGGAAGGTTTCCAGAAAGTGTGATTCCATGAAACACCTCATCTCCTCCGAAATCGCCGCGGCCATGAACAATGCTTCCTGGATTAGGAAGATGTTCGAGGCCGGCAACGAGCTCCGCAAGACCCGCGGCGCCGACAACGTCTTCGACTTCTCCCTCGGCAACCCCGACGTTCCCCCGCCCGAAAAGGCCCGCGACACCCTCCGCGCCCTCGCCGACGACGCCATCCGCCCCTGCGGCCTGGGCTACATGCCCAACGCCGGCCTCGCCGAGTTCCGCGCCGGCCTCGCCGCCAAACTCTCCCGCGAACAAGGCGTCCCCCTCGAGGCCAAGCACGTCATTGCCACCGTCGGCGCCGCCGGCGCACTCGTCGCCCTCTTCCGCGCCATCCTCGAGCCCGGCGACGAGATCCTCGTCCCCGCCCCCTACTTCGTGGAATACGGCTTCTACTGCGGCCACTTCGGCGGCAAACTCATCCCCGTCCCCATGCGCGGCCCCGACTTCGCCCTCGACCCCGATGCCCTCCTCGCCGCCGTCACCCCCCGCACCCGCGCCATCCTCCTCAACTCCCCCAACAACCCCACCGGCGCCATCTACCCCGAGGCCACCCTCCGCCGCCTCGCCGCCGCCGTCGACACCCTCAACGCCGACCGCGACCGCCCCCTCTTCCTTCTCTCCGATGAGCCCTACCGCGTCTTCGCCTTCGATGGCGCCACCGTTCCGCCCTTCCTCCGCCTCAGCCCCTGGGCCATCGTCCTCGGCTCCTTCTCCAAGAGCCTCTCCCTCGCCGGCGAGCGCATCGGTTACATCGCCGTCAACCCCGCCCTCGAAGGCGCCGACACCCTCCTCGCCGCCGTCACCCTCACCAACCGCACCCTCGGCTACGTCAACGCCCCCATCCTCGGCCAGCGCCTCGCCCTCGCCCTCCTCGATGAGTGCGTCGACCTCGCTCCTTACGCCGAGCGCCGCCGCGCCATGGCCGACATGCTCACCGCCGCCGGCGTCCGCTTCGCCATGCCCCAAGGCGCCTTCTACTTCTTCCCCGAAGCCCCCGACGGCGACGACCTTGCCTTCTGTCAAAAACTCCTCGAAGGTGGCGTCATTGCCGTCCCCGGCCGCGGCTTCGGCATGCCCGGCCACATCCGCCTCTGCTCCGCCATCCCCATGGGCACCATCCTCCGCGCCCAACCCGCCTTCGCCGCCGCGTGTAAATAAGAGAACGGAGAACAGAGAACGGAGAACAGAACGCCCGCAAGCGGGCGCCAAAGTAATCGGGAAAAGAAGATGGCGAGTCACCGCGACCTAAAGGTTTGGCAATTAGGCATGGACTTGGTTGTCGAAGTCTACAGACTGTGCAAAGCCCTGCCTGAGGAGGAACGGTTCGCGCTCGGTGACCAACTCCGCCGCGCGGTAGTTTCCATCCCCTCAAACATCGCCGAAGGGTATTCTAGAAACACCCCGAAAGAGTTTCGTCACTTTCTCCAAATCGCTTCCGGTTCTCGCGCCGAGGTTCAGACTCAACTACTCATCGCAGAGCGTGTTGGACTTCTCTCACGTGAGCAAACAAAACCCGCGCTCCTCCTCACGGAAGGACTTGGCAAGGCTTTGCACGCTTTGGCTGAGTATCAGCACACCCAAACCAAAACCAAACGCTCTCATTGACGCCCGTAAGGGCGCCTCTCTGTTTTCGTTTTATGGAATCTCCCACTAAACCGCTTTCCCGGAAGCCTCGCCCGTCGCGCGGCGACGCGCGTTCTGTTCTCTGTTCTCCGTTCTCTGTTCTCTCTTGTCCTTCGCCGCGTCGGGATGCGATTTTCGCACTAGCATTATGGAAGGCGCGGGGTGACCACCCCACCCAGGCGTTGCCTGAGGGGCCTGGGCGGGCCTTTGCACTGGAGTTGGTGGGGGCGGTGCTTCGCCATAAGGCCAGTCTGGAGTGGGCTGTTGGCCGGTGCGTCAAGCGGATGCCGCAGGGTGAACTCTGGGCCGCGCTCCTCATCGGCGCCGCGCAACTCCTCGTCCTCCGCGTGCCCGACCACGCCGCCCTCGCCGAGACCGTCCAGGCCGCCAAGCCCATCGGCAAAAGCGCCGCCGCCTTCGTCAACGCCGTCCTCCGCCGACTCCAACGCGAACGCGACACCCTCGTCGCCGAACTCGCCGCCCAGCCCGCCCACGTCCGCCTCAACCTCCCCAAGGCCCTCTGGACGCGTTGGCTTCGCGACCTCGGCCCCGACCGCGCCACCGCCGTCGCCGAAGCCCTTGCCGAGCCCCCGCGCACAGTCCTCCGGCCCCTGCCGCCCTTCTCTCCGCCGCCCGGTTGCGAGCCCCACCCCGACGACCCCGACTTCTTCATTGTCCCCCACGGCACCCGCCTCGACGCCCTTCCCGGCTTCACCGAGGGCCACTTCGTCGCGCAAGACCCCGCCACCCGCCACGCCATCGACCTCCTCGATCTCCGCCCCGGCCAACGCGTCCTCGATGCCTGCGCCGCCCCCGGCGGTAAGACCGCCCAAATCGCCGCCCGCCTCGCACCCTGGCCCGACGGCACTCGCCTCGTCGCCAACGAACCCAACCCCGACCGCGCCGAAACCCTCCGCGACACCCTCCGCCGTTGCGGCTTCCTCGACCGCGTCGAACTCACCAATCTCCCCGCGCAAGACCTCACCTGCGGACCCTTCGACCGTATCCTCCTCGACGTCCCCTGCTCCAACACCGGCGTCCTGGGCCGCCGCCCCGACGCCCGCTGGGCCTGGACCCCGACCCGCCTCCGCCGCGCCGTCGACCTCCAAGCCCAAATCCTCGAGGCCTGCGCCTCCCTCCTCGCCCCCGGCGGCAGACTCGTCTACTCCACCTGCTCCATCGAGTCCGAGGAAGACGCCCACCAAATCCAAGCCTTCCTCGCCCGCCACCCCGACTTCACCCTCCTCGACAGCCGCTTCACCCTCCCCACCCCCCTCCACGACGGCTCCTTCGCCGCCGGCCTCGACCGCGCCGCCCTCGAAGCCGCCGCCCGCGAAGCCCCCGAGGTCCAAAAACACACCGCCGGCCTCACCATCGCCAAGGTCATCGTCGTCCCCGGCAAACTCGTCAACATCGTCGCCAAATAAGCGACATCTTTTCCCCTCCAAAAGGCCCCCACCCGGGGGCCCTTTTTGTACCCTCCGCTAACTTAAGTCAATTTCTCACCCCTCCAAGTGTCGAGTTAACGCAATTTCTATCCCCCTCAACTGTCGAGTTAAGTCAATTTCTCACCCCTTCAAGTGTCGAGTTAACGCAATTTCTTTGTCGCTTTGCTATACTTTAAGGCGAAAGGAGCGAAGCGATGAATCGGGAAGACTTGGAACAAGTGCTTGCAGATCAGCAGAAAGAACTGCTTGATCGTGACCGCTCGCGGCTCGTCAGCCGAGTGGAGGAGGGGCAAATCCATTTGGACAGCGCCTTAGCCCAGATAGTCATCGGCGTGCGGCGTAGTGGAAAGTCGACCCTCTGCCAGTCCGCCGTGCTTCAATTAGGGCGCCCTTTCGGGTACGTGAACTTTGATGATGAACGCCTGGCCTCCCTGCGCGGGGAAGACCTCAATGCGGTCCTGGAGACGCTCTACGCACTAAACGGCGACTTTGACGTGCTCTTCTTGGATGAGGTGCAGAACATCCCCGAGTGGAACCTCTTTGTCAACCGCCTGCTTCGCCAAGGGATGCACGTCTTGGTGACCGGCTCCAACGCGAAACTCCTCTCCGGCGAGCTGGTCACCCACATGGTCGGTCGCTATCATGCCGTGGAGCTCTTCCCGCTCTCCTTCGCCGAGTTCTGCGCCTTCCACGGGGTCGACCCTGCGGACAAGACGACGTTGGGCGCGGGTCTCCGCCAGCGTGTGCTCGACGCCTACCTCCGCCAGGGCGGCTTCCCCGAATTGCTCACAGAAGGCGCCTCCGCACCGGAATACGTCAGCGCCTTGATAGACGGCATCCTCGAGCGCGACATCCGCCAACGCCTCCGCCAACGTTCCGTGCGTTCCATCCGCATTGTGGCGGATTATCTGCTCAGCGTCGTTCCCGCGGTCCTCAATCCCCATACGCTTGGCGCGCGCCTCGAGTTGGACCGTGCCCCCAACACCGTCAAAACCTACGTCGACCACCTGTGCCGCGCCTATCTGCTCATCACCATCCACAAATGGTCACGCAAGGCGCATCTGCGTATCCGCAACGAGAAACTCTACCCCGTGGACGTTGCGCTCATGGGCGGCGGTCGACAGGCCAACTCCGGCGAGAATGTGGGCTGGAGACTGGAAACCGTCGTCCTCATCGAGTTGCTCCGCCGCTACAGACCTCTCAGTGGCAAAGTCTTCTACTATCAAGAGAACCGTTCCGAGGCAGATTTCGTGGTGTGCCGCGGCAATAACACCCTTGCCGTTGTCCAAGTCTCTGTGGACATCTCCAAGCCCAACACCCGCGAACGCGAACTCCGCGGCGCCGTTGCCGCCGCCAAAGCCACCGGTTGCCCGGAGGCCACACTCGTCACCTTCCACGAAAGCGGCGAGGAAACCATCGATGGCATCCGCGTCCGTATCGTCCGCGCGCGAGACTGGCTCTGCACCCCGCCACAGTGAGGTGCTTCGGTACACACTAATCGCCGACTCCTCCTCCAAAAGGCTCCCACCCGGGGGCCTTTTTTTGTACACATCTGTCCACTTAACGCAATTTCTCTCCCCTCCAACTGTCGAGTTAACGCAATTTCTCATGAGAGGGGCCATCTGGCAGACATCTCTGTGCGGCTCTGTGCAACCCTCTGTGTACCTCTGTGATCTAAAGACACGCTGGCAGTCCTGCGTGCGGTAGCACGCCCTTAATCTGAGCACTCTGCGGTTTCTTTCTACGTCGTCTCCGAGCACCTCTCTGGTAATTGACTTAAACACAATTGGTCATATACAGAGAAACGAGCCGTAATCCCAGCGTGGGACAATAGGGGCAATTCCAACGGAGATTGGAAGGTTTCACAAGAAAGGAGACTGCAATGAACCCGAAAGGTTTGCTTCTGCTTGGAGCCCTGATGGCCGCCCTGTGCGTGAGCGCGGCGACCCCGGCACCCAAGCAAAGCGCGGAGACAACGGTTATCGGCACCGACCGTGCCATCGCCATCGCCACCGCGCAGGCGAAGGCCGCCCCCACGGCCATCACCAAACTGGTCGTCAAGCGCGACCAGGATGACACCACCCAGGTGGAGACCTACGAAATCGAGTTGCGCGCCAACGGCATCGAGTTCGATTACGTAATCGCCGCCGCAGACGGCACCATCCTCGCCCAGAAACAGGAGGCCGAAAACCCCAAAGACCGCGACGAGGACGATGACGAGGAGGACGACAACGACGATTAAACATTTCTCCACTTCCTTTCCCAACCAAGCTCAGGCCCCGGCAACGGGGCCTTTTTTGTACTCGCACGAGCCTCAGACCATGCATCCCACAATTTCTCATTGGCGAATCAACCTATCCGACACCCTTTCTCGGTGAGACACAACCTCCCCCGCGAGCCTCAGCAACCTGCCCCTGCACCCCCTTTCTGAGACCCTATAGTGGTCCGAGGTCAACCACTATAGTGGTCGGGGTCGAGACCCTATAGTGGTCCGACCCAAAACCCTTAAGGGTCTGTGAGCGCCCCTATAGGGGCTAGGGCGCCGTCGGTAGATTCTCCCTTAATCAACGACTCGAATCAAGGTATCGCGGGGGCGTTGCCTTGTCCACGGAAGATGGTAAAGGCAAAGGAGCGGGTGGGGCCGACAGATTCTCCCGAGGCCGTGTAGCACGCAATGGGGAGGAAATCGGGGTGATTTGCCTTGAAGTCTTTTAGATAGGCCTCCTCGACAATCCAGAAGTCCTCTTTACCGGCGTAGATGGAGGCGGGGCGCGGCGGTTCATCAATCGTATAGAGATAGAAATGCGGCGTGCGCGCGCGTACGGCGTAGCAAACCTGCCACGTGCAGGCAACGATGCTCCCTTCAGGGACATGTTGTGCGACAAAGGCCTCGACCGGACGCGGATTGCGTGCCTCCCAGCCAAGCATCGCCACCGCCGTCCGCGCGGGTAAACCAATCAGGCACAACACCAGGCAAGCACTCACCACGGCCCCGCGCACGGTCACCGGCCACGTCCGCAAACGCGGAAGCAACAGGCAAAACAGCATCACGACCATGAGATCGCCCATGAAGTGATAATAAATGGGATATTTGCCCAGCACGTTCAATACTATTGGCGTGAGCGCACAGAGGACCCACGCGGCGACACCCCAGCGGCGAGGGCGACTCTGCCATACCACGAGTGCCAAGCATGCCAAAAGCGTCCAAAAGACACCCGACCACGGGAGCGGCCAGAAGATGGCAAGCACGCGCGAAAGAGGTGAAGACGATGCCGCGATGCTTTGCATGCCGAGCGTGGCGGCAAGAAAGATATCCAGCACATCATTCAGCCAGTAAAGCCCCAGCAAGAGCGCCGCTCCGATAGCCCCGCCAATCGCCGCAGTCACACCCAGCTTGACCCAAGCGCACAGCACGAGCGACTCCCCAAGGAGTTGCCGCAGGGCAATCGCGAAAAGAAAGAGCATGACCAACCACGGCGCTCCTTGAAGCCCCGCGAAGGGCATCATCAACGCCACCAAGCCAACGCCAACCATGCGCTTGACCGAGCATTTGCTCAACAATGCCAACAGGAAAAGCTCGCCTAAGATAAGCACTTCCATGTCCGGACGGGCCGAACGATAAGAGAAGAGCACGCCCGGCAAACACCACATCATCAACGCGGCCAGCCAACCATAGGCAAACGAACCCGAGAGCCTCCGCCCCAACAGACAGGCCAACCATGCAGCTACTAGCGCCAAGAGTAAATTGGCAGCACGGATGGAGAAGATGTCTGAACCAAAAAGCGTCACCCAACCCGCGATATACAGCGGATGCGCCGGCACGTTGCCTGCAAAAAAGGTATTCTCGTTCTGAGAATACCACACGGAAGAGGTGAACCCCTGGCCTTCCGCCAATCGAATGCCAGGGTCTGAATAGGATACCTCGTCCATCCACACCGTCGGTGAACGCGTCAACGTCACGCAGTTGACCGCCAAGCATACTGCCGCCAAAAGGATGAAGACACTCCAACCCATCTTACGGCTGATTCCCGCAAAATGGATGGTTTGCCAGAAGGAGCGGGCGGCGGCTTTGAGGAGCTTCCACTTTTTGATGGAGACTTCGCCGGTGGTGCGGTCGTGTTGCGGCACGGGGATTTCTAGGAGGCGCAGATGGTGACGGGCGGCGAGGCCAGAGAGAATCACGTTGGGCGCAAAGGTGTCTTCCGGAATCTGTGCATAGAAGGGGGCGAAGACCTCGGCGCGCATCAGGCGATAGGGCGTGTTCACGTCCCAAATCCCCTTACCATAGAAGAGGCGGACGCAGAGGCGTGAGACAAAGGAGACAACCTTGCGCGCAAGGGGTTGGCGACGACCGTCACGGCGACCAACCAAGAAGTCGTAATCGTTACGCTTGGCCCACAGTTCGGGGAAGGATTCGGGCCCCATCTCGTCGTCGGAGTCAATCTGGAAGACCCAGTCGGAGTCCTCCGCGGCCTCGCGGTAACCCCGCAGAATCGTGGGGCCATGGCCGGAGTTGGGCTTGTCCACAGCCAACACGCGCCCGTCGCTCGCGTCGGCGACCTCGGCCAGAATCTTGCACGTGGCGTCCTTGGAGCCATCGTTGTAGGCGCGGATACGGTAGCGAATGCCGAGCGTGTCGAGCATCGCCATCCACTTCTTCAACACGGGGCCAATCGCCTCGGCCTCGTTGTAGACCGGCATGACGACGGAGAGATCATAAGGTTTCATCGGCGGCTCGCTTTCGGAAGGTCACGCACTTGTTGAGCGTGAATTGCAGGACAGTGACGACAAAGATGATGACAAGCTTGGAAATCAGCGCATTCCAACAAAGGACTTCCACAAAGAGCCATAGTAGCGCCGCGCTCACGCCCAGACCTAGCAATCCCACGCTATAGAAGGAGAGGAAACGCAACCACAGGCGGTCCGTCCGCTTGAAGTTGAAGAAGGCGTTCAGGAAGAAGTTGTTGCAGATGCCGCACGAGACACTGATGGCATTCGCTAGCTGATAGTGCCACCCCAACCCAATCGTCAAGCCCGCGAAGACCAGGCAATCCAGCGTCACCCCACTGCCCCCAATGAGGCAATAGACCACAAACTCCCGATACCGGGTCCACAAAAACCCGATTCGTTCGCGCAAATGCGCCATCCTAACAGTCTCACTGGGCATGAAAAAAGCACGCTCCCTTTGCGTGCTTCAATTGAGGCCCTAGGATGTGCCCGTGAACAAACACGCGAAGGGAAGCGTGCCGATAGACCGGCACGCTTCGCCTAACACGTTGCTTGTTCACTGAAATTTCCTAGGTTCCAATTGAAGCAACCTTGTTACGCTTAGCGTAGTGGTACTACGGCTTTCCCGTAGCGTGCCAATAGTATAGCAAAAGCAAGAGAGCCCCATCATCGTTGCCAAATGACAGGTCTTGGAGAGGGCGCATCTTGCTATAGGGTGTGTAGTTGAAGGGGATTTAGCAGGGGCAAATGACAGGTTTTTGGCAAGGGTGCGTGGTGTGCTTATCGAGCGGCCACAATTGATCTTTGACAACTGAATCTATGTATTTGTATCAAATGATTGAAAGTAGGGCGCCGGCTTCTCGACGGCCTTATTTATATAAGGTACAGTTTGGTGCCCTAGGCTCTGGGGTGGTCTGCCGTTCAAAAAACTTTCCCTGGGCACTATTGATTTAAAACAAAAGTAAGAATTTTGAGTACAATATATAACAAATTGGAGAAATCTATGGCTACCATCACAGAGATAAAAAGAAAAATTCTCGAATTGCCGCCTGCGTCATTTCAGGAACTTGGTGATGAATTACTTAAAAAACATAGGCATGGCACATTGCATAGCCTTGGCATACAGTCTGGGAAGGGAAACACCACAAAGGGGACTCCTGACTCATATTTTCGACAAGAAAATGGGAAATATGTGTTTGTAGAATATACGACCCAACAAAAAGGACTCTTTCAGAAGTTGAGACAAGACATTATTAAGTGCTTGGACTCTTCTAAGACTGGTTTGTTAATAGAGTCTGTCGCAGAAATTATCTGTTGCCATACATCATCAAATTTGAAGGCAGGAGAGGACAAAAAACTTCATGACTTATGTGAGAAGCAAGGAGTAACCTTGACTCTTTTGGGTATCGATGAAATCGCGAATCAGATTCGTGAGTACTATCCTTCTTTGGCGAAAGATTATTTAGGATTAAATATCTCCACTAATCAAATTCTCTCGGTCGACGAGTTTATCGCTCAATATGATAGAAATAGTATGCTCGCACCATTGAAGATGACTTTTTTATATAGGGAGAATGAGAAGGCGGAAATTATGGCTGCTTTAGACAAAGCGCCTATTGTGGTCGTTGCCGGTAAAGCAGGGGTTGGTAAGACACGACTTGTATTAGAGACTGCGCGGGAGGTGGCGAATGCAAAGGGATATACATTGTTATGTGTAAAGAATAAGAATTTAAGTCTTTATGAAGATTTGGTCTCAGCGACTGAGCAAGTAGGATCCTATCTTTTCTTTATCGATGACGCGAACGAATTGGCAGAGATTGAACGAATCCTTGACTACACGACAAAAGGAGACTGTGGATATAACGTGAAAGTCATTGTAACGGTTAGAGATTACGCAAAAGCAAAAGTGTTTGCGGCTGTTAAAAAGTATGCCGCCATTCAACCCATTGAGATAGAACCTTTTTCGGACAACGAGATAGAAGGATTCCTTAAGAGCAATTTGAATATTTATAATGTGGAATACATTAAACAAATTATCCGCATTGCAGAAGGTAATCCAAGGCACGCCTATATGGCAGGGAAAATGGCGAATGAAAAACAAAGTTTACTGGCAATACAAGATGTCTCTCAATTGTATGATGAGTATTACGGAAGGTATATCACTGAAACACTTAGTAACAACGAGAAACTTTGTTTTACCGCCGGTATCCTGTCGGTTGTAAATGCAGTTTTGTTAGATAATCTGTCAGCACTCCAAGAGCTACTAAATAATTATGGGATAACCATAGAAGACTTTAGAAGCGGAATACGTGAGTTGTCTAATCTGGAGGTGGTTGAGATTCATCTTAATCAAGTCGCGACACTGTCTGATCAATGTTTTGCGAACTACATGCTCCATTATGTGTTCTTTGAGAAGAAACTTATCCCGTTCTCTGTCGTTTTGGAAATCGGCTATAAGTATTTTAGAAATGGGGTTATGAGAGCTTTTAATACAATCTGTAATCTATTTGACTCTGATGCTACTAGGAAATATTACTCCAAAGAAGTCCAGAAAGTATGGGCTAACCTAGAAAAAACCAAAGATCCCTGTTATAACGACTTCACCAAAGACTTCCACGTTTTTAGGCCAACAGAATCATTCCTTTTGGTACGACAACTGATAAACGATATCCCATCAGAAAAGTATGATGCTAGTTCTGTGGATTTCTCGAAAAACAGATTTTGTGATAAAGAAGGGATATTAGCGTATTTGAGTGGATATCAATATAGTAGTGAACATCTTCAATGTGTCATGGAAATCCTACTGGAATACTGTTCAAAGACTGCAGATACATTAGTCTCTGGGTATACGTGGCTAAAAAATTCCTATGGCGTGAGGGCTTCGACAAGCCGAGGTGACTATGGTACCCAATGTACTTTGTCTGATTGTCTTTATCGCATGATTTTGAAGGGGAATAATACTGCCAAAGCAGTAGGCTTTCATTGGGCAGAATATCTATTGGGCTTCTCATTCCACTATTCGGAAATGGGGAGAAAAAATAGTGTTATTTTGTACACAATGAAGATTAAGCGAACTGAAGGAATCTTTAAATATCGCGACTGTTGTTGGGAAATTTTAATTAAACTTGCGTCAGATCAAGCTTGGCATGTAGCGTTATTACGCTTCCTTTATTTATATGCGAGTAAATTGTCCGAGAGCCCGGATTATGACATTGTGTCTCGCGAAGTCAAATATGTCGAAGGCTTACTGTCTGCTTTGAACTGTAATCAAGTTATCTATCTAAAAACTATCCAGACGTTATTGCTCAATGGTGAAAAAATCAATGTCCAATATGATAAGAAATGGGCAGAGCTCTTGAGCGGGGGTAAATGGGAGCTCTATCAACTTCTTGAGGACGACTTTAGGTCGTCTAGTTTGGAACATGAAGAATATCAAAATAAAAGAATGGTATTACTGGCTGAATATGGGAAAGCCTGTTTGGCATCTGACATGCCAAGCTTAGTCCAGAGAATGAACGATATTATGTTGGATCCATTGTTAAAACAAAATGACCATCCATACTGTCAAGGATTTAAGGTAATAGTTCAGCAATTTGATAGTATCCGTATGCAAGCATTCATGGATGCATTTATTCAGTATGGAGGAAGCATTTCCATCTCACCAGTTCTGATATTGGGACCTTTAAATAAAAGTATGGAGCCCTCCCTTCTATTGTCACGCATTAAAAATGCGAACTTTCCTCAGAAAAATGCATGGCTTTTCAGCTTCTTTGATACTTTACCTTTCGATGAAGCGACTCTTGGAATGCTCGAAGAATGGTTACTTTTTTTACGCGACGATTCTAATAAATACCCTCTTTCACCGTCCTATGAACGTCTAAAGGCATTGGACAAGTTTTTAAAACTTGAACCTAATATCTATCCTATCAGCAGTGCCATCATCTTTGAAAAACGCAAGTATAACGCTTTCATAGTAGGAAGTTATTTTAAGTCCCTCTTTTGTGATTCTATTTATTCGCCTGAAGAGTTGTTATCTTTATTTCAACACAATCTAAGTCTTCTTCAAGATATCTATTTCTTTCTACTGGAGAGTGACAACTTCTCCGATTTGAATGGGACATTCTTAATCACATTCTTGTCGCAGAACGAAGGATGGCTCCAGAGATACACGGAACTTCTTTTGAAACAAGCAAAAGGAAGTGCAAATGTGGAATCCAATAAACTTCAAAACAGTGCATTGTGGAAATCGGACAACTATGAGCGATATTTCGACTCTATCTTTAACGCTTTCTCCAAGACAGGCAATCCACTCCATTGGCCTTTTTGTACGTTTCTAAATCTTCTGACGCGAGTAGAGTCTGATGACATCGTCAAGCAACATCAAGAAGCTTGGCTTCATCATATCATTATCAAAAACATATCTTCGGATGATAAACTAGTCGCAATCTTTGATTTCCTCTGTGAGCTTGGCGAAGATGTGAGGCGAAGCACAATAAAACTCTTCTTGGAACACAATCGTGATTCAAAAACATTCGAAAGACTCACACTTGTGCCCAATCATTGGGGTGTTACCAACAGTTTGATTTCTATATATCAAGATCAAATCGACTTTCTAAAGTCACTTGAGCCGCTTGTTACAGGAAGCCAATTCTTGTATCACAAGCACATAATTGAGAGAAAGATTGACAAACTTCAGGGAATGATAGAAAGAGAGTCAGTAGAAGAGATTTATTCTAATCTATACATGTAAAACTTTGACTTCCTAGGTCTCTGATTTTCCTGCTCAAATCGAAATCTAATCGTAACATCCGTAACACTACCCCCGCGCAAATACTTTTCAATCTGACGGGAGTGGTCTGCCGATCAAAAACTTTCCCTTCAGATTTCGGCGTAGACTTCATCGAATGGACGGCGCGGGGAAGCAGCAACGGAAAACGTTTCTGCCGCCTCACCACAAGCCAACAATGCCACAACGGCCTCTGTCTCCTTGATGGCGGAAATAAGGGCGCGGAGCGCGGCATCGTTGGCCGGGTTACAGAACCAGACCAGAACGCAATGGGCAATCTTGTGGTAGTGGAGTGCGTAGCAAAGGTTCATCAAGAAGATACCGCCCTCGACGTAGACGTCGTTGTGCTCCTTGATGTCGAGCGTGTCATCCAAATCGGCGGAGACAATAAGCACTTTGTCGGCTAAATGACCAAAACCACGGCTACCGCCCTGAATCCCTAGGATTTTCTCGCGAAGCGTGGCATCGCAAATGCATCTCAGGCGGACGTGTTGGCGGTTACAGGCCGAGGGGGCCGTCTCAAAAGCCAAATGCGCAGCGGCGCGAATACGTTCGATGGAAAGAGGCCCGGCGTAGTGGCGCACTGTGTGACGCGAGCGAGCGAAATCCGCAAACGGCGCTTGGTTGGCGGCATAGAAGGCCTCGCGCGTGAACTGCGGTTCAACAGCAGGCGGTACATCAGGCAATCTGGCGAGTGTGGCCTCGAACGTCTTCCAAAAATCCGGGTCTGCCATGCGCGCCTCATGGTCATGGATGGCGGCATAAGCACGCAAGACGGCAATACCATGCGACACTTGGGGCGCTTCACCGAAATCACGCAGAAACCGTTCGCAGGCATTGGCGAGGTTAAAAACCGCCGCATGGCCGAAGTTGAGCCGGCGATTCGGCATCGTCAATCCCTTTTCAATAACATGATAGGCGAGCACCACCCCGGCCACCGCGTTTTCACGCGTGGGCTTCCGACGAATAAACGCTGTACGCCGAAGCAGGCGTCGATCAAAGGCCGTGCGCCAAAGCACTTGCACGATGGGGATGCGAGCGATACGCCGAAAGGCCCATCGACAAGGTTTCAGACACTTAGTGAGGCAACCGGAAATGGTCATAGGCTCTCCTTTTGGGTCGATCCACGCTCTGTGAGCTTCCCAAGCGCTTCGCGAAGCCACGCCCGGGAGCGCTCACGATCAGCCTCCAACGCCGCCTCGTTGTAAGTTATGTGCTCACCGCGAACCAGTGAGGCCAATGCGGCATCGAAATCCTTGGTAAAAAGTGGGCCCGATACATAATGCGCAGCGAAATCTCGCAATTTGTCAGACCCGCCTGTTCCCGCGACATTTTCGGTTCGCCGTGGCAGGATGCGGACTTCCTTTCCAAAGATAGAGGCAAACATGAGACCATGGAAAGAATTGGTCACAACCCAATCGGCATCTGCGATTTCACCGACGAATTCTGCTGGGCCCGCAGACTGACGTAAGTGAACATGCGGACGGAAGCGCTTGAAAACCTGACGGGAATGCTTTACCCAATCCATTGGCTTGCGTAAGGGACGCCACAAAGCGCCAACCTCGCAAAAGACTTCCACCTCGCAATCCATCTGCCTGGCAAAGGCCGCCAAACGCCTCATGTCGTTGCTTGGGTCCCACCACAGCAAATAGCAGACCAATTTGCGTCCATGGCGCTTGGGGCGCGCAGCGAACTGCTCGCGCCATGTTTTGGCCGAGATAAGTTGCGTGGGGTCTAGAACACGCACGGCGCCGGCGCCAAGCGCATTGACCAACCGGACCGAGGCCTCGTCACGCACACTGATGGCAGTGAAGCGCTTGAACCCCTCGCGAAAGAGCGTTACCCACCGCTCTGGAATCGCCTCCATCCCAACACAGACGGCATTGGCGATGGCGGGGATGTCTGTGGGAGCGTCTTTGAGGAAGAAGGTCTCTGGATCATCCAATGGGCGACAACACCACACCTGGTCGCTGCCAACCACAATCGCGTCCAACCCCAAATCTCGACCGTGCACATCTTCCCAGCGTACGAAATGATACGGTGTCCGTGGCAAATGACGCTGAGCGAAACGCAACCCCCTACGCCGACGCAAGACGCGCCCTAAACTTCCACGACAGGTGAGCGTGGCCAACAAGAGGCGGAGAGAGAACAAACGCGGCCAATCCCACGTGGAACGGTTCTCACTGGGCAAGAACCATCGATCAATCACCCGTGCGTCCCATCCCAAGGTCTGTGCCAAAAAGACTGTGGCACTCGCCTGCAACGAACACCCGTAATTCAAGATTGTGTGATAGGTCAGCACGCCCAAGCGACGAGCGGGTTCGGATGGCTGAATGGGATACGATTCACTCATGAGGCAACCTTATTGTGACAGTTCTTCCATGGAATAGTCACCAATGAGACGACGGCGCCAACGCTCGAAAGCCTTGAGTGGCCGTTGGAGCACCCGATTCCGGAAAAACGCATGATAGAAGGGACGCACCAAGAAGCGTATGTGCACCCCCCCCCCGTATCCACCAAGGAATCTCGGCCTTAAGCAGTGCATAAGCAGCCACCGTCATGCCACAATCTCCCACAGGGCTAAGGGTCTGCTCATAGCACCACCGTAGGTTACGTTTACGATGAGCCTGATATTGGGCTACGTCAAAAGCTTGCCCAAAGGCGTCCAACTTGCCTAATGCATCCAAGATAATCTGTGTTGTGAGGCATTTCTGACAGGCCCCGCAGTTGGGGCCGACAAAACGATGGCAGACGTGAAGGAACTGTTGCGCCAAAGGCCAATCCACTAAGTCGCGAATCTTCTCCATTCGGGTCAGAGCGGCGGCCTCCACACAAAGGTGCAATGTGGACGTGGAACAACAATCCAGCAGGAGCAAGTCATAATGAGCCGAATCTATACGCTCTGCGTCCACGACGGAAAAACCTGCCATGCCATAACCCAAAGACGCCACAAAATAAGCACTCCACAAATGTTGGAGCGCAAGGATGGCAAAAAGGTTGGAGTAGAGGTTAACAATGCCATGATTTTGACGGAACAGCGCCACCAAATTGGAATCCAGCGTGAGCAACGGCAACCCAATGGCCTTGGCACAGTCTTTGGCATGATTACGAGACCACTGCGCTTGGCGGGTAGCGTTCTCATCGGACTTTTCTGGGCGCCAGAAGGCGCCGACGTCAAAGTTGCAGAGGTGAGTGAGCGAAAACCCCGGGATGGGGCACGCCAATAGACTCTTGACAGCATGCAGGGAGTCTACGCCGCAGGAGAGACCGGTGCCAACGGCACCGGCATTGGGAATAGGCTCCGTGGCAATGGGGGCCTCGATTTGCGTCTCATGCATCACCCGACTGTTATGCACCAAAGCCGGGATGAGAATGGTGCGGAGGCGAAGGAGAATTTCAGCCGTCACCGGAGCCTCACACACCACATCGTAGTGATTGCACATGGCGTAGTGGAGCAGTCCAATCAAGAAGGCATCGGAACGTTCCGAACAAAGATACTGGCCATAACAGGTGTCCACCTCCGCCCACAGTGGACGAATGTCGCCGCCGCCAAGATCGATATCCGCAATCAGCCTTACACGTTCTCCATGTTGTTCAATATGGGGCACCCCGATATGCATCGTTCGCGGGGCTTCTGATTGAGTAACCATACAATCTCCTTCAATCGCCGAGTACTCGACAATATGACTTGAATTATAACATATCTCCTCTCCTTCGTGAATGATTATACGAAACTGGCCAATAGTGTCCGGGGAAAATTTTAGAGGGAATCTGAGAGGAGAAGACAAAAAGCGATTGTTGGCGTATCCTATAGGGTGAATCAAAGAAAAGGAGACCAACAATCGCTATGGATGAAAATACTCTTTTCGCACGGATTTTTCGACTGGCAGGGTATTCCAGTTTTGTTGAAAGCGCACAGGCGAAAGATACCGATCGATATTGTAAGAGATTTACTGCAGAGGTGTTGTTTAAAGTCCTCGTGGCGGCACAGCTCAAAGAGACCGCATCTATGCGGGACATCGAACAGATGTTTGAGGAGGATGTCGCGCTCCAAAAGAGCACGAGGATCCAAGACGTGGCGCGGTCAACACTCTCAGATGCGTTGGCTCGAGTCAATTCAGATTTGTTCATGGGTTTGTTCCAGAGGGTCTCGGACAGCTTCTCAAGCCGTATCCGCAAGAAGTTACGTGGCGACTTCAATGACGTCTTACGGTTGTTGGACAGCACAACGGTGACGGTACCGCTTTCGGATTATCCTTGGGCGCATTATCAACGTTGCCAGGGCGGTTCAAGGCGCACTTCGCCTTCGAGAATGTCAATGGCATAAGTTATCCCGTTCAAATCGTTTTGACGAATGGGAAAGCGTCTGACATCGCGGCCGCAAAGAAGTATATTCACCCGCACCCGGCGCCGGACAACATCAGTACGCTATCCTGTCAATCGTTCCTAACGTGTTCTTCAACAAATCCTGCGGCATTCTCTTAGGAGCCCGTCTTCTTCGAGACATCGAAGGAGACATAACAACGTTGTTTGGCCAAATCCATTATAATTTGATTTTCGTTCTTATCTGCGGACGTCGATGGCCTCATCGAGCCTCAACAACTATTCGGGTGGAGCAATCTGACGCGGGCTATGAACTTAAAGACGGTCTCGCCACAGAACAGGTGAGAGGCCAAAGGGGGCTCGCCGCCCGCGCCGTCCCGGGAGGGCCACCCCCGGAACACTTTCTCCACACCAGTGAAGAAAACACCCCCATAATACACCATCCAACAGATAAGGATTTTGGAAAATCATCCGCATTTATTTGCAATCGGCCCTTCTAAGGTCGATCCGGGGACTCACCGTCCCCCGAACAACACCCCCGCCATCCGTGGCATCCATCGCCGCAACGCCAACGTCACACCACCCGCAATCACAATCGCCACCATCCCTTGCGCAAGATAGCCAGCCGGACTGAGCAAAAACGCATTAATGAACGGAACGGCCTGCCCAAGCGAGGAGAACCGCCACAGAATCCCCGTATGCATAACGTAAATGGGAAAAGCCAAACTAATCAGCCATTTTGGCCACGGCGAAACAGGAATCACCCCCCACGCACCAATCAAAGCCACCATGAGAAAAATCACCTTCATATAAGGGATGGGAAGATAGCCGATGGCCATACAAATCAGGCCCGCCCACCCAAGCAACAACAACCCCCACGAAGCCACCTTCGGCAAGGAAAGCCCTACAGGCCACCGACGCAAAAAGACTCCCGCCGAAAAATAAAACAATCCCCACTCGGGGAGGAACCTTTTAGCAAACCGCGTCAAGGCAGAAGCATCGGGTTCGACATTAACTGAAGTCTCCGGCATCAAACAAACATACGTAAGAGCTAAAATTACCATCCATGCAATCCCCCATCGCCTTCCCCACAAAAGCGGCATCAACAAAATGGGTGAGAGCGCCATGAACACCAATAATGTACGCACATACCAAAGCACGCCACAAGCGCTCCAGGTGAAAGGATTGAGCCCAAACGCCGAAACAATCCCATACAAATTCCAAGACACGTCCTCCCCCCCAATCGGAATCCCCTGCCACAGCTTGACAAGATGAACGACCCCATAAAGAGCCAAAAAAAGAGCATTCCACAAAAAATAGGGGACCAACAACGTGCCGATTCGCTTACGAAGCCCCTTGCGCCACCACCCTTCCTCCCCAAGATGCCCGGCGAAAAAGTAACCGGACGCGAAAAAGAAGAAGGGAACGGCAATACAAGAGATGCTCCCCTGCAAAAAGGTACACACCCACCATGTGGGATTAAACTTTTCATACACCGGATGAATAATATGGATAAACACCACCAAAATCGCGCAGACGAACCCAAGGTTCGCGAGTTTGTAGCTGATGGCAGGAGGGATGGACGATTGCATGGCAGGACTCCGAGTCGGGGTGCCCACCCAATAAAGGCGCGCCCCTTTGACGTGCCGCAACGGGGCCCTAGCAAAGCCCACCAATAAACACGTACAAAGAGGGCGCGCCGACAACGGCGCACCCTGCCAAACGTGTCGCTTATTGGTCGAAAGTTGCTAGGTTTCGTTGGCGGCGACAAGTTTACGCAAAGCGCAAGCGAACGATGGCTCTCCCATCGCATACCTACATAATACCAAAACCTCCCGTAGTTGATTGTAATAAAACGGCTCTTCGTCATTTTGAATGGGTTCCTCGATTGCTTATAAAAATAGATTGAATATTGCCCCTTTACTTTTTCGACAATTCAATAACTCCTGCATAAAGGGGCAAGTGCCTGTGTGGAGCACGGGGAGTTTGAGGGATGCGCAAACCCCTCAAAATCACCTTTTTGTCAACCTACCCACTCAATTTGGCGAAGAATCACCAAGGCAAAGAAATCCTTGAACATCCACTTGCAAGCGTGAACGCACTTACACGCGTGAATGGAGAAAAGTCCAAGAAGGTAATCTTTTCTATAATCACACTTTCCCACCCCTACGTCTTCGCGGAAACACCCTCGAGAACGTGTATCTGCGGCGATGTGCGTGGTTTGATACACTAAAGGGTGAAAGGGAACGGCATGATTTACATCCAATTCATACCAAAGACGCGAATCGGTAATTGGCTTTTCCAGATTGGTGCGGCAATGTCCACCGGGCAGGAAGTCGCCATGTATTGCGTGGAAAGTGAAGAAGTCCTACGCTATGTGAAGGCGCGACTTGAGGCGTTTTTCCCTAGAATGCGATATGTGCTGACGGTGCCGCCGAGCGTGCGCCGCTGGGATGGACCCACATTTGAGTATGTTCCCTTTCCGCCGGAATTGCGTGAGGGGGATTGGCTCTTCTGTAGGCACCATCAATCGTGGCAGTATCTGGAGCCGCCCGCGGGGCAGACACGGACACCGTTCCGTGATGCGCTTGCTGTGCCGCGGGAACGAGAGGTTTTCCTACGAGCCGCTTATCCATGCCTGGACACGGCGTGTTGCGTGGGAATATCGGTACGGCGCGGGGATTATCTGAAGATTGAGCATATCCTCCCCTTTGTGGGGCGAGATTTCCTGCGTCGTGCGGTGCTGATGTTTCCGCAAGCAACGGCCTTTTTGATAGGGAGTGACGATTTACCTTGGTGCCGTAGATTCTTCACGTCCAAACACTTCCCCGGCCGGACATTTGCCTTTTTGGAAACGTCTCCGACGGACACGCTCTACGGCCAGGCGCTTTGCCGCCACAACGTCATCAGCAACAGTACGTTCTCCTGGTGGGGTGCGTGGATGAATCCGCACCCAGACAAGATTGTCGTGGCGCCGTCGCATTGGTGTGGTTTCGGGTACCGCGGGTTCCGTGCCATCTTCAGCGGCGCTTTCGTTAACGAGTGGCGTAATCTGTACGATCCCAGAACGGTGCTCATCGACAATCCTTATACACCGTTGCAATTCCTCAAGGCGTTAGTACAATATTGCTCGCCCCTGCGTCTATGTTACCACATAGACGTCTTACGGACGTGGATGGAGCACCGTTCCAAGCGAGACCTACTCTGTAAAGAGTGAGCGTTTGGGAGATTTAGATTACAAAGTGGAACATTGTGCAAGCCTTCCGTATATTTGAAGTCCAAAAGGGAAAAGATGTGAAGGGTCGCTAGGCTCATAAGGGTGTAGGGTGCGTGCACCAACACATCGCCTCTTTTGTAGCCGGTAAACTTCTCCTCACAATATCGCCCATTTTTCAGAACGCTCCGCTGTGGTATACTTACCCTATTCATGGAGAATCCCCATGCCTGCAACACAAGACAAACTGCATTTGGTCTATACATCGGACGTCCATTACGTCCTCTTCACAGAGGTCTCCATTCGCTCCGCGTACGTGAAAGCGGCGCGGCCTGAGAACTTGGTTACCCATGTCTTCGACTGTGGCATTCCAGACGCAGACTGGGACGCCTTTGCCAAGCGCCTTGAGGCCACGCTACCTACCCCCCCCCATCTAGTGCGTCACCGGATTGACATGACGCGCTATCAAGCGTTGCGTATGTGGAAGGGGCGCAGCCTGGCGACTTATACACGTCTAAGTCCAGCAAGTATCCTCTCGAATTTGGACTGGATTCTCTTCGTCGATGGGGATACTTTGTTCATGGATGATCCGGAGGTGTTGTTGGCAAGCCGGAACGAAAACGCAGCATTGGTCGGTTACTTGGACACGGAGGCAGAGGAGAACTTTAAACGCCCTTGGTATGCCGAGCATGGACGCGTTTTGCTGGAACGAAAAGGACCTTATGTCTGTTGCGGTGTTGTTTTGATGAACCTAAAATGGTTTCGTGAACATGATGCGGAGGCTCGTTGCCTGCAACTCATGGAGGAGTGCCCCGATGCGCCGTTCGTTGACCAAGATGTCCTTAACATCGTCTGTGCGGGCCATACTGCAATTTTGCCGGAGGGTTGGGGTACCTATGGCTTTCTCTATTGGAAACATCCAATCGCCTACTATAAATGTATCCACTATACAGGTGTCGTCCCTTGGGCGCAAGGGTTTTCTTGGCGCGTGGGCTACCTGGACATCGCGGCCGTGTGGGTCTATAGTGCTCGGGCGTTGATGGGGTTACCAATCCGCGACTTGGTGCGCAAGCCACTGTGGCAATGGACCTTGGGGCGGGCCTACACGCGCTTGATGGGAGCCGCCATGGCATGTGCCTCCGCGTTGCCCATCGTTGGGCGACGGTTCATGCGTTACCGCGCGCTCTTCTTTACACGCGCAGAACGCCGACGATTCTATAGCCCCAAGTACTGGGAACACAAGGGGCGTTGACGCGCGTCTATCCGCGGCCGCACCGTCCTCCTCGTCGACGACGTCCTCACCTCCAGCGCCACCTGTGACGCCTGCGCCCACGTCCTCCGCGCTTCCGCCGTCAAACGCGTCTACGTCCTCGTCCTCCTCCGCCCCCTCTTCCTCTAAAGGTGGCAGTGCCGCCCTGGAGAACAGAAAACGGGAAACAGAACGCCCCTGCGGGGCGACGGGTGAGACGCTGTACAACGTGGCGTCAGCCGCAAAGGCCAAACTTCCAAACTTCTAAACTTCCAAGCTCCCTCTAGAAAAGGGATTCGGTGAGCCAGACGGCGAGGGAGGCGAGGGCGGCGGCAAGGAGGAGTCCGCGGCCCAGGGCGGCGGTGACGGCGGCAATCAGGAAGCCGACGATGCCGGAGAGGAGGTGCGGGGTGGCCGTGAGGGCGGCGGGGATGGTCATGGCCGCGAGGGTGGCGTAGGGGACGTAGTAAAGGAAGGAGCGGAAGCGGAGGTTACGGATTTCGTGCCGGAGGAGGACGAGGGGAAGGAGGCGGATGGCGTAGGTGACGCCGGCCATGACGGCAATGTAGAGCCAGATGCGGTCAGTCATGGCGGGCCTCTTTGTCTTTGAGGGGGAAGAGCCAGGCGGCGGCCCCGGCAATGAGAAGGGTGACAATCACGACACGCATCCCTTCGCTAAGCGCTGCGGTCCAGGGCGCGAAGGCAAGGGCGGCGGAGAGGGCGGCAGCGGCAAGGGAGACCACCAGGACACGGCGGTCGTCCCGGGCGGCGGGGACGACGATGGCGATGAACATGGCGAAGAGAGCCATGGAGAGCGCGTTGGAGACGGAGTCGGGGAGGACGTCGCCGGCGATGGCGCCCAGGAGGGAACCGCCGGCCCAGCCGGGCCATGCGGCGGCAATGAGGCCGTAGGAATAGGCGGGGCGGAGGCGACCGGGAGCGGCGACGCTGACGGCGAAAATCTCGTCGGTCACGCCAAAGGCGATGAACCAGCGATGCCAGAAGGGGACGCCGGGGGCGAGCTTCTGGGAGATGGCGCAGGACATGAGGCAGTAGCGGAGGTTGATGACGAGCTGGGTGAGGGCCATGGCGGCGAGGGCTCCGCCGACCTTGATGACGCCGAGGCCGGCGAACTGGCCCGCGCTGGTGAGGTTACTGCCGGAGAGGGCAAAGGTCTGGAAGGCATCGAGTCCGACGGCGACGGCCTGGATGCCGAAGGCGAAGGAGACGGCGAAGTAGCCCGCGCCAATGGGGAGGCCATCGCGGAGGCCGCGGAAGAAAAGGAGGGCGGAGCGACTCATGCGGTGTGGCTCCACGAAAACACGAAGGTGCGCAAGGGCTCGGACGCTTCACCGCTCGTCCCTTGCGCGACCTGTCCCTTCCTGGAAAAGAGGCTCATTGGCAGGCCTCGAGGTCGGCGTGGATTTGGGCGCGGAGAGCATCAAGGGAAGGGAACTTGCGCTCGGGACGGATGAGGGGGGCGTCGAAGGAGAGAGTGAGGTTGGCGTCGTAGAGGTCGAGCTCGGCGCCGAGGAGGTGGGCCTCGAAGAGGGGCTCGGGCTCGCCTTTGACGCTGGGGGCGACACCGAAGTTGACGAGAGCAGGCCAGGAGATTTCGTGGAGGATGGCCTCGGCGCGGTAGACGCCGCGTGCGAGGGGGGCCATGCGCTCGCCGGCGCGGCCAACGTAAGGGAGGTTGGCGGTGGGGACGCCGAAGGTGGGGCCGGCGAGTCCGCGGCCATGAACAACGCGGCCAGTGAAGGCCCAGGGGCGGCCGAGCATGGTGGCGGCCTCATCGAGCGCACCGGCGGCAAGGGCGCCGCGGATGCGGGTGGAGGAGACGCGTTCGCCACGCCAGTGGGCGTAGGGGACAACGTGGACGTCGAAGCCGCGGGCGCGGAGGAAGTCGGGGTTGCCCTGGGCGCCGGCACCGAAGCGCCAGTCCTCGCCGCAGAAGACGGTCGCGCCGCGGAGGGCGGCGGCGAAGGCCTCGGCGGGAAGCGCGGCAAAGGCGGCGTCGAAGGGCTGGACGACAACGTGAGCGTCGGGGACGGCGAGGCGGAGCTGGCGGAGGATGGCCTCGCGATCCATGAGGAGACCGGGGGCGTGCGCGGGGTCGAGCAGAGAAAGCGGGGAACCGGCGAAGGTGAGGACCCAGGCGGGACGTCCCGCGGCGGCGGCGAAGTCGGCCATGGCACGCAGGAGGGCACGGTGGCCGAGGTGGACACCATCGAAGGTGCCAACTGCGACGACGGCGCCGGGGGGAAGCGCGTCAAGGGTCTCGACGGGGGCGGGTTCCATCAGAAATTGCCGGAGAGATAGTCGGAGCAGGGGATGACGAGGCGCTCAATCTGCGGGCGGCTCATCTCGAGGAGATCGGCGAAGGGCGTGGCGCGGTCGAGCGTGACCTTGCCGGAGGCGGTGCGGCGGAGGGCGCAGAGGTGGGCGCCACAACCGAGGGTCGCGCCGAGGTCGTTGGCGAGGGTGCGGACGTAGGTGCCTTTGGAGCAGCGGACCTCGAAGTCGGCCTCGGCCTTTTCGGCGGCGGGGCGGAAGGCCGTGATCTTGAAGGCGTAGATGTGGACGAAGCGTTCCTCGCGCTCGCACTCCTCGCCGCGGACGGCCATCTTATAGAGCGGCTGGCCGGCGATCTTGACGGCGGAGTACATGGGCGGCTTCTGGAAGAGGTCGCCGAGGAAGTCGCGGGCGATGGCGTCCTCGACGGCGGCCTGGGTGAGGCCGTCGGTGGGGTGCTCGGAGAGGACGTCGCCGAGGCGGTCCTGGGTGGTGGTGGCGACGCCGAAGCGGATGGTGCCGCGATAGGTCTTGTCGCCGCCCATGACGCGGTCGGAGATCTTGGTGCCCTTGCCCAAGAGGATGAGGAGGAGGCCGGTGGCGTCGGGGTCAAGGGTGCCGCCGTGGCCGACCTTGGCGAAGCCGAACTTGCGGCGGAGGGTCGTCACGATGACGTGCGAAGGCATGCCCGCGGGCTTGTCCACGGGGAGGATGCCATCGGGGTCAGGGAAGACGTCGTTCACGGGGCGGGCTCCGCGGGGGTGTCGTCGGCGTCGGAATCGTCGGCGGGCGGGGGCAGGTGGCTGAGGATGTCGAGCACACGGTCGCCCTTGGCGATGCCAACGTCCAGGCGGAAACGGAGGTGAGGGGTGAAGCGGAGCGTGAGGTTGCGGTTGATGAGCTCCTGGATCTCCTTGGCGTGCTTGGAGAGGCGCCGGAGGTACTTCGGGTGCTCGTCGGCATCGCGGATGGAGACCCAGACGGTGGCGGTGCGGAGGTTGGGGGCGCACTCGACCTTGGTCACGGTGACGCCGGCGATGTCAATCTCCGGGTCCGATTGGAGGACGCGGTAGAGGTCGTCGGCGATTTCGCGCAGGAGGAGTGCGTTGACGCGGTCCAGGCGGTTGACGGGCATGGGCGGGCCTCAGAGGGTCTTGGGGAGCTCTTCCATCTCGTAGCACTCGACGATGTCGCCTTCCTGGAAGGCCTCGAAGGAACCGAAGCCGAGTCCGCACTCCTGGGCGGGGGCGATTTCCTTGACGTCGTCCTTGAAGTGCTTCATGGTGGCGATGGGGCCATCGTAGATCTGGTGCTTGCCGCGGAAGATGCGGAACTTGCCCTTGAAGCGGAGGGTGCCATCGAGCATCTGGCAACCGGCGATCTTGCCGAGCTTGCTGATGTCGAAGACCTGGCGGACCTCGGCATGGCCGCGGACGACCTCCTTGTACTCGGGCGGGATGAGATCGAGCATGCAACGCTTGACGTGCTCGATGAGCTCGTAGATGATGCGGAAGGTGTTGATGCGCACACCGTTCTGGCGGGCCATGGCCTGGACGCCGGGCTCGCAGTTCACGCCGAAGCCGACGATGAGGGCGCCCTTGGCGCGCTGGACATCCGCCGCGGTGACGGAACCGACGCCGAAGTAAAGAATCTTGAGGGAGACCTTCTTGCTCTCGATGCCCTTGAGGCACTCGACGACGGCCTCGGCCGTGCCCTGGGTGTCGCCCTTGATGATGACATCGAGCTGGGCCTTTTCGCCGCCGGCGAGGATCTTGGTCCAGTCGGCCATGGCGGAGTTCTGGGCGGCGGAGAGGGCCTCGAGCTTGTTCTGCTCGGCGGTCTTCTCGGCGAGTTCGCGGGCGCGCTTCTCGTTGAGCATCACGCGGAACTCGGAGCCCGCCTCAGGCACGCCGGAGAGACCCGTGCACTTGACGGCGATGGAGGGGCCGGCGCTCTTGACGGGCTTGCCGCGCTCGTCAATGAGGGCGCGGACCTTGCCGTAGTACTCGCCGCAGAGGACGACGTCGCCCACGTGGAGCGTGCCGCCCTTCACCAGCAAGGTGGCCGTCGGGCCGAGGCCCTGCTCGAGCTGAGACTCGATGACGGCGCCGTTGGCGCGGCGGTTGGGGTTGGCCTGCAACTCCATGACGTCGGCCTGGAGGAGGATGGTTTCAAGGAGATCGTCCACGCCCTGGCCGGTGACGCCGGAGACTTCGCAGCACTCGATGTCGCCGCCCCAGGCGCTGGGGGTGAGGCCCTCGGCCTGGAGCATCTGGTAGACGCGCATGGGGTTGGCGTCGGGCTTGTCGCACTTGGTGACGGCCACGAGCATCTGGACGCCGGCGTTGCGGGCGTGCTTGATGGCCTCGCGGGTCTGCGGCATCACGCCGTCGTCGGCCGCCACGATGATGACGGCGATGTCGGTGATGTTGGCGCCGCGGGCACGCATGGACTCGAAGGCCGCGTGGCCGGGGGTGTCCACGAAGGTGATGAGGCGCTTGTTGCCGGCATCGTCGGTCTGGTCCACCTGGATGGTGTAGGCCGCGATGTGCTGGGTGATGCCGCCGGCCTCGCCCGCCGCCACGTGCGTGTGGCGGATGTAGTCCATCAGCGTGGTCTTGCCGTGGTCGACGTGGCCCAGGAAGGTCACGACCGGCGGACGGAGCTTCATGTCCTCGGGCTTGTCCTCGGGGATCTCGTCGTCGGCGTCTTCGCTCTTCAGCTGGGGCTTGCGGTCGGCGGAACGCTTGGTGCGCTCCTCGACCTCGACGGTGAAGCCGCGGGCCTCGGCGACCTTCTGGATGATGCCGGGCTCGAGGGTCTGGTTGATGGAGGCGAGCACGTTCAGGCCCATGAGGGCCACGATGAGCTCGTTGGGGCGCATCCCCAGCAACTCGGCCAGATCCTTGACGATCATCGGCCCGTGAATCTGAAGCGTCTTGCCCTCGACGGTCGCCGCGGGGGCGGTGGGACGCGCCGGGGCGGCGGCCTGCGGACGGCCCTTCGGGGCGCGGTCCTCGCGACGACTCTTACGGTCATCGCGGCCCTTGGGCGCGCGGTCGTCACGGCGGCCCTTGTCGCCGGCGGCCTTCGCGGGCTTGGTCGGCGAAAGGCCCAGGGAGACGGGGCGCGACGGGGCGGCCGTGGGCGTGAGCGTGGGCTTGGTGGGAGAAAGGGTTGCCTTGGGCGTGGGGGTCAGCGTGGCCTTGGGCATAGAGGCCTGGGCCGGCTTGGTGGGCGAGAGGGTCGCCTTGGGCACGGAGGCCTTCGCGGGCTCCGGCTTTGCGGCGGGCTTGGCCTCGACCTTAGGCTCGGGCTTGACCTCCGGCTTGGGTTCAGGCTTGGTTTCCGCCTTGACCTCAGCCTTCGGCTCGGGCTTCACCTCGGCCTTGGGTTCGGGGGCGGGCTTTGCCTCAACGGGTTTCGGCGCGACGGGTTTGGGCGGCTTGGGCGCGGACACGGGCTTGCCGTCGCGCAGGGCCTCGGCCTCGAGGGCGATGCGGCGGTGTTCCTCGACGCCCTCGCGGTTACGCTTGGCCTCCTCGCGACGGACGGCTTCCGCCTGTTCACGGCGGGCCTTGCGCTTGGCCTCATAGTCGGCAATCAGCGTCTGCTTGTCCTGCTCGGAAAGCCCATCGGCCCAACCGCGCAGCGAAGACTCCTCGTCCGCGTCCAACTTAGCGAGCGTGGAATAGACCTCCAAGCCCAAATCTTTGGCCTGGAAGAGGACGATGCCCGCGGGAAGCCCCGCCTGTTTGGCGAAATCCGAAACCCTCATCATGCGCTCATTCCCCCTTCGCGTCGACGATGGCCTGGGCGTGGGCGTAGATGCTCTCCACGGTCTCCTCGTCAAAGCCGGTCGTCACCTGGAAATAGGCCTGCTCGGCCTCCAAAATCCCTTCCGGCGAGTGGAAGCCCACATCGACCAGACGCTCGGCGGCGTCGTGGGACACCTCCAACTGCGCGGACAGACGGTGCACCATCTCGTCGCGCTTGCTCTCAAAGGTCTGCGTATCGATCACCGGCGTGCCCAGCTCAACCGGCTCATCCGCCGCAATCTCAATCTTCCAGCCCGTCAGGCGGCTGGCCAGGCGCACATTCTGCCCCGAGCGGCCAATCGCCAGCGACAGCTTGTCCGCCGGCACCGTCACATAGACCGCGTGCTCGGCCTCGTCCACGCGGAGCGTCTTGGGCTCGGCCGGCTTCAGCGCGTCGCGGACGTACGCCTCGGGGTCATCGCTGTAGTGCACGATGTCCAGCTTCTCGTTGTTCAGCTCGCGGACGATGTTCTTCACGCGCATGCCGCGCAGGCCCACGCAGGCCGAAACCGGGTCCAACGCAGGGTCTAGGCTGCGCACCGCCACCTTCGAGCGGCGGCCCGGGTCACGCGCCACGGCCACCACTTCCACCACGCCGTCGGCCACCTCGGCCACGTCCAGGCGGAAGAGCGCCTTCACGAACTCCGGGCAGGCGCGCGACAAGGTAATCGCGGGGCCGGAGCTCTCGTTCTGCACGCGCAGCACGTAGGCACGCACCACGTCGCCGGTGTTGTAATCCTCGCCAGGCAGACGCTCCTTCGCGGGCAGCACCGCCTCGGTCTTGCCCAGCTCCACGTAGACATCCTTGCGGGCCATCAGCTTCACCGTGCCCGTCACGATTTCGCCCACGCGGTCCTTATAGGCATTGTAGACATTCGTGCGCGCGGCATCGCGAATCTTCTGCATGATGGTCTGCTTCGCCGTCTGCGCCGCGATGCGCCCCAGGCTCGCCGCCGGGAACGGCACCTTGACCGTGTCGCCGTCCTGCGCCTCGGGATCGAAACGGCGCGCCTGCGCCACCGTCAAGATGCCCGGGCCACGCTCGCTGTCGGAGACCGGACAGAGATCCCACGCCTTGATTTCGAGCGTCTTACGGTCGATGTGCACCGTGAAGTCGGCCGACACCTTGGTGTTCTTGCGCGCGGCCTGCTCCACGGACATCTCGATGGCCTGCAAAATCGTCTCCCGGTCTACCCCGCGCTCACGCTCCAGGTAACCGATTACTGCTGCGAACTCCGCATTCGTCGCCATCGCGTCAAACTCCTTTTCGCTTTGCCAAAAGAGCGCAGGCTCCCGCCCACGCTCCCTACTTCAGATAGAAAACAGGCTTACAATACCATATTCCGCGCCTCTCTGTCAATGGGGCGGCTTGCGTCGCCCAAAATGGCGCGCCTGGAGGGGTTCGAACCCCCGACCCGCGGCTTAGAAGGCCGCTGCTCTATCCAACTGAGCTACAGGCGCAAAAGGTGTATGTGTTATCGGTCGGCGAGGGAGGCCCAGTCCATCCAGTCTTCGTCTTCGTCGTGAGGGAAGGCGCGGAGCCAGAGGCCGAGAGAGACACGGAAATCGGAGTCGTGCTTCCAGCCGTCGTCGGTGGTGTAAGAGGTGAGGTAGTCGACGTTGAGGCGGAAGGCGATGCAGTCGAGGTTGTACTGGAAGAAGCCGCCGGTTTCTTCGAGGTCGCCGTCTTCGATGTTGTAGCGGACGTAGAGGGACCAGGCGAAGGTGTCGTTGATGTGGTGGATGAAGCCGCCATAGATGACGGAGTCTTTGATCTCGTCAGCCCAGTAGTAGTCGTAGATCTCGTGGTGGCGGCGGAGGTAGCCGGCGTAGAGGGTGATGGGGTGGAGGTCGTAGCGGACGTTGATGTCCCAGAGGGCGAGGCGGTTTTCCTCGGGGTCGTACTGGAAGTCGGTGGCGAGGGTGAGATTGGCGGTTGGTTTGTAGGTGGCGTCGAGGCCGAGGACGCGGAGGCCGGTGTCTTCCTTCACGCGGCGGACGGGCCAGGAGAGGTTGTCGCGGCCGGGCTGGTCGTAGCGGCCCCAGCGGACCCATTGGTCTTGGGTGTTGAAGACCCAGACGCCATAGAGGTCGGCATCGAGGAGGGGAGAAAGGAGCTTCGTCTCGGGGTCGCGAGTCTGGAGGATGTTCTTGAGGCCGAAGCGGAGACCGGCGTAGCGGTGGGAGGGGGTGAGGCCGTCGGAGCGGTAACGGTCGCGCCACTCATATTCCTGGTCGAGGCGGTCGAAGGCGTAGGGACGGTCGTTGGGGCCGTCTTGGGAACCGGGGACCCAAGTGAGGTCGAGGTAAGGAATGAGGGTGTGGCGGGTGGACTCGTAGTCACGCCAGATGCGGGCCTGGAGGGTGACGCCGATCTCGAAGAGGGAGCGGAAGAGGGCGTCGCCGTCGGGGGAGTCAGAGTAGTAGGTGCCGCGCCAGCCGAGGCGTGGGGTGAGGGTGAGGCCTTCGGTGAGGGTGATGGGACGGCGGAAGACGTGGCGGGTGTCGACGCGGAAGGTGTCGTAGTAGGCCCAGTTGCCGAGGCGGTAGGCGTAGCGGGGGTCCCAGGTGCCGTCGTACTTGGCGGGCTGGCGGCGGAGCCAACCGGCGGTGTTTTGGGATTCGTAGTAGAGGCGGGGGATGCCGAGGGCGGGGCGGGGGAGGATGTCGAGGCGGGCCTCGGGGAGGCGGCGGACGCCGGCGTAGAAGGTGTCGAGGGGGCCCATGAGGGCGAGGGAGGCGGCCCAGTCGTTCTCGCGGTGTTCGTAGTTGACGATGCCGAGGGGCTGGGAGGAGGCGCGGACGGCGTTTTTCTTGTAGTCTTCGCGGAACTCGGAGTCGCTGACCTTTTCGCCGGTGATGTGGAGGAAGTCGCGGGGGGAGAATTGGAGGCGCTCGGTGAGGCCGATGGACCAGCGGTGGTGGTCGTAGGTGGATTGCCAGTTGTAGTCTTCGGGCTCTTGGTCGTCGGTGTCGTAGGCGTAGTAGAGGGAGAGGCGGCCCCACTGGTGGGTGTCTTCGCCGAAGATGCCTTCGGAGGACCAGGTGAGCTCTTGGCCGAGGCCGACGCCGCGCTTGGAGCGGAGGTCGAGCTGGGAGCGGCCGTAGAGCTGGTTGCCGGAGATGGGGTTGCCGGCGATGGGGTAGACGTAGCCGAGGCAGAGGTAGGCGCCCCACTTGCTGGTGTAGCCGGGGCGGATGCGCCAGCCGTAGTGGGTGTTGAGGTCGCGATAGTAGTAGGGGAACCAGAGGACGGGGATGCCGAGGAAACGGGCGGTGGCGTCGCGGAGCTCGACGAACTCGCCGTCTTTGTAGCGGCCGGTGCCGGTGACGGACCAGTGCCAATCGGCCTCAGGGTTGTCGCAGGTGGTGAGAGAGGCTTGGTCGGCGTGAAAGACGCCGTCGGCATCGCGCGTGGCGCCGTTGGGGGACTTGACGGTGAATTCGCCAAGGCGGAGGAGCCCGGCGCCCATGAGGCCAACGCCGGTGAAGCGGTTGAAGTCGATGGCGTCACCGTCCCAGGCGCCGCCGGCGGTGGAGCGCATGCGGACGTTGCCTTCGGCGTGGATGTCGCCGGTGCGCTGATCGTAGGTGGCGTGGTCGCAGGTGAGGGTGATGTCGGAGAAGAGGATGACGACGTGGCCATCGAGGGTGGCACGGCCGGTCTTCTGGTCGGCGCCCATGCGGTCGGCGGAGACCTGGATGTCGCCTTCGGGGCGGAGAGAGTCTAGGCCGAGGGCGGCGCGGACGGTGGCCTCGGGGTCGTTGCCCTCCGGCGCGGCGCGGAGGGTCGCGGCGGCGAGGAGGAGTGCGGCGAGGGCAAGGGCTGCGCGCGCGGCTGGGATGGGGTGGTGCATGGGCGTGAGGGGGGCTGGGGGTCAGACGGCGTGGCTTTCGGAGACGGCGTAGAGCACCTTGCCATTCTTGTCGAGGATGGCGAAGGACTCGGGGTGACGGGCGACCTCGCTCTTGAAGGTGAGCTTGCCGGAGTAGCGGCGCTGCATTTCCACGAGCATCTGCTCGTCTTCGTTGCGGAGGCGCTCCATGACGGAGGGAGAGACGAGGACCTGAAGCTCGGTTTCGCCGGGGTCGCCCTGGAAGCGGCGCATGACAGCGGCAATCTGGCGCTGGATGTCGACGGAGATGGCGAGGGGGCTCTTGATGACGCCGTGGCCCTTGCAGTAGGGGCAATCGATGTACATCTGCGAGAGGAGGCTCTCCTCCTGGCGCTGGCGGGTCATCTCCATAAGGCCGAGCTCGGAGATGGGGAGGACGTTGGTGCGGGCGCGGTCGCGGCGGAGAGCGGCCTTCATGGCCTTGTAAATCTGGTTTTGGTGCTTGCGGCTCTTCATGTCGATGAGGTCGATGACGACGAGTCCGCCGATGTTGCGCAGGCGCATCTGGCGGGCGACCTCTTCGACGGCCTCGGTGTTGACCTCGAGGATGGCCTCTTCCTGGGAGCCGGTGCCGCGGTGGCGGCCGGTGTTGACGTCAATGGAGATGAGGGCCTCGGTCTCGTCGATGACGAGGTAGCCGCCGCTCTTGAGGTCGACCTTGCGGCGGAAGGCGGCCTCCATCTGGGCCTCGACGCCGTAGTGATCGAAGATGGGGAGGTGGCCTTTGTAGAGCTCGATGACGCGGCGGGCGCGGCGGGAGATGCGGCCGGCGACCTCGCGGATGCGGGCGTAGGCGGCCTCGTCGTCGATGGTCACGCGGTCGATGTCTTCGGTGAGCCAGTCGCGGACGACACGCTCGACGAGGTCGGGCTCGGAGTAGACGCAGGCCGGGGCGCGCATGGTCTTGATGTTGTTCTGGAGCTGGCCCCAGACATCGAGGATATTGCGAAGGTCACGGCAGAAGGCGCGCTGGTTGGCGCCGGAGCCGACGGTGCGGACAATGATGCCGACGCCGGGAGGCAGGGGAAGACGGTCGAGAATCTTCTTAAGGCGGAGGCGCTCCTTGCCGTCGGCAATCTTGCGGGAGACGCCGCGGGTGGCCTTGGCCGAGGGCATCATGACGAGGTAGCGGCCGGGCAGGGAGAGGTTGGCGGTGACGCGGGGTCCCTTGGTGCCGATGGGGCCTTTGGTGACCTGGACGACGATGTCGCTGCCGGGGGGGAAGCGCTTTTCAATCTCCTCGTTGGAGATGCGACGGCGGCGGGACTGGCGCCCGCCATCCTCTTCGTCCAAGAGGCCGCTCTCATCGGGGAGCATGTCCCAGTAGTGGAGAAAGGCGTTCTTCTTGAGGCCGATATCGACGAACGCGGCCTGGAGGTCGTGCTCCAAGTTTTGGATGCGGCCCTTGAAGACGCACCCAACGAGGCGCTCCTCCATGGGGTGCTCCACCTGGAATTCCTCAACGCGGCCGTTTTCCACAACGGCCACGCGGGTCTCCAGCTTTTCCACGTTCACCACAATCTCGCGCTTCTTCGTCTTCCGCTTAAATAGCCAGCCAAACATCGTCAAATCCTGTAAAAGTGTCTGTCAGTGCCGGAATACCGCCTGAGCGGCGCGCCCATGAATCGCCACGCTTTGGAGCACGCCCATGGCCATCATCATCACGAGCATGAAGGTCCCGCCCTGACTGATGAACGGCAGGGGCAGCCCGGTGATGGGCACAATCCGCACTGTCATTCCTATATTAATAAAAACGTGGCAAAATAGCAAGGTCACCACCCCCACGCAGAGGAGACGCCCCACATCGTCATGGCACCGCATGCCGATGATCAGACCGGGGACGAAGATGCCCAGGAGGTAGACCAACAGGAGCGTCACGGCGCCCGCGAAGCCCGTCTCCTCGGCCATGACGGGGAAGATAAAGTCGTTCATACTTACAGAGGGAGGGAGATATTGCAAGCGGTGCTGGACGCCCTGCCCATAGCCCTTGCCCCAGACGCCGCCGCTGCCGACGGCGATTTCGCTCTGGTAGACATTGTAACCATTCCCGAGACGGTCGCGCTCGGGATAGAGGAAGGTCTCCAGACGCTCCACCTGGTGTTCGCGCAGACCGGTGCAGGTGAGGAGGAGTTCGCGGCGCTCGGGCGGGGTGTCCTCGGCCATCGCCACCTTGACCATCGTCATCTCGTAGCCCACCGCCACAACGAGCGCCACGAGGCCCGCGCAGAGGAGCCGCGGCGAGACCCGCGCCGCAAAGAGCATCGCCAGCACCGTCGGGCCCAAGACCAGCGCCGTGCCGAGGTCGGGCTCCGCCAGGATGAGCAGCGCCGGCACCGCCGTCAGAAGCAGGCAGGCGACCAGACCCCGCACCGTCCGCATCCACGCCTTGCCCTTGCCCAAGAGCCAGGCCAGCAGGACGATGATGGCGAGTTTGGCCGGTTCGCTCGGTTGCAGGCCGAAGAGCCACCGCCGCGCACCCATAATCTCCTCGCCGATGCCGGGAATCAAGACCAAGACCAACGCCACCAACACCGCGCCATAAGCCCACGGTGCCAGGCGCACCCAGCGACGATAATCAAAAAAGGCCAGAATCGCCATTAGGAAGACGCCCAGGATGGCAAACTCCGCCTGTCCCTTCCAGGCCACCTGCACCACGGCTTCCTCGCGCGATTCGCACGCGGACTTGACGAAGGCCACGCCGGCCACCGCCAAAGCCAATGTGGCCCCCAGCAGCACCCAATTCACGCGCCGCAGCAAGTCCAAAAGCCGTTTTCGGTCAAACATGGTGCATAGTATAGCATAGGGGCGGCGGTGCCGCCCCTATGCTGCTGATTGGCTGATTCGCTGATTGGCTGATTGGAGGGCGCGCGGCAAGCGCGCGACGGATGAGGCCGCTGTAAGAGCCAAACCACCAAGCTCCTACTCAAGGCGTACTTCAGTGCCAATGTTCCGGGCAAAAGAGAGTCGCGCCGCTTGGCAGGATAACTTGCTCAGGCAATCGTTTCCCTTGGACACTTTCCATGTCCAATTGCCGATAATAAGAGGCATATCGTTTGAGTTCCCGACATATTTGTTTTGGGTGCGGATCATAGACGGCGATAGGTTTTTGTGCAACTTTGCGAACGAATGCAACCGGCGCCGTCAAATCGGAATCCCCCGAAACCAAGACAAAAGAGTCCGCTTGATGGTTGAAGGCATCTTTCAACAGGTACGCCGCAATATTGACGTCTGTTCGCTTTTCCTCTGCACGCAAAACTCGAACAAATCGTGTCCCATCGTCCGCCAACGGCAATGAAACGGCATGGAGTCGATAGACCCCTTCGATAATTTCAATCAGCGGATTGGCCTCGAGGGCTTTCAGATAAATACCTTGACGTCGCGCCTTTTCAATACTTGAAGGATAGGCTTTAAGTTTGGCGGTGAAATAATAAATGCGTGCGACCTCGTATCGCTCTAGGAGAAAGCCTTTGACGAAGGCCTCCAAATCCAACCACCGCACAGCAGGTTGCCCACGCAAGAGCCCATAATAAAGATTGAAGCCGTCAATGTAGACGTATGTTCGAATGGGCTTTGTCCCAAGCATGGCCGAGTTCGTCCTAGGGATAAAATGCAAGGGCCCCTTGCGGGGCCCCGCGCCGCCTTGCAGTATACTCGGCGGGTTGTTCTGGCAATAGTATAACAAAAGGATTAATAGGAGTACAAACGAGGAGTTTAGAGCGACCGCGCGCCCAGCGTACGCCACGGTAAGACCAATAGGACGACGGCTGATGCCAATGGACTTCCAAAACCAAAGCATGGCGTGCGAAGCCCGCCATGCCCCTACAGGCCTTCGGGCCGGACGTGCGCCGCCTTCTTTGTGTCCTTCGTGTCCTTTGTGATAAAACCCGGCAGTCCTTCTCTGTGAGCCTCTGTGAAACCCTCTGTGGCCTCTGTGATCTAAAACAAACTGGCAGTCCTGCCGGCGGTAGCCGGCCCCAAATCTGCCCAAATCTGCGGAATCTGCGGTTTCATCATTCTGGCAGTCCTAGTGGAAGTTTGGAAACTTAGAGGCTTGGCTTTTGCGGCTACGCCGCTTTGGACAGCGGCTACGCCGGTCGCCCCGCAGGGGCGCTCTGTTCTCCGTGGCCGTGGAAGGTTTGGCCCTTTGGGCCTGCACGCTCTGTTCTCCGTTCTCCAGGGCACCGCAGGTGCCCTTATGGTATACTAAGGGGCATGGATACACCGACAATTTTCTTTGATTTGGACGGGACGTTGATTGATTCCCGTGGAGATATCGCCAACAGCGTGAATCTGACGCGCGCGGATTATGGTCTGCCGCCGTTGCCGCTTGAAGAAGTGACCAAGATGGTGGGCAATGGGGCGCGGCAACTGATGTTGCGCGCGATGCCGGATTTCGAAGACCGCCTGGACGAAATCGTGGCGAACAATAAGCGCCAGTATGCCGAGCACTTGGTGGAACGCACGTTCATGTATCCGGGGGTGCCGGAGGGTCTGGCCGAGCTGAAGGCGCTGGGGTGCCGCATGGCGGTGACGTCGAACAAGACGTCGGCGCATATCCCGCGGATCTTGGAGACGCTGGGCATCCTGAAGTACTTTGACGTGACGGTGGGCGGCGGCGACGTGCCCGAGCTGAAGCCCGCGCCAGACCTGCTCTATCTGGCGGCCAAGCGCATGGGCGTGGAGGTGCGGCCGACGGATTGGGTCGTCGGCGACCATTACACCGATCTGGAAGTGGGCCGTCGCGCGGGCGTGAAGGTCTGCCATTGCGCCTATGGGTTCGGCCAGCCGCGCGGGGAGCACTTCGATGTGGAGGTGCAGGACCTGCGCGACTTCGCGGCCTATCTACGGGAGCGACTTGCGTGAGGTTCGGACGCACGGCGTGGTTTGTGGCGGTGGGCGCGGCGCTGTGCGCGGCGGCTGTCGCCTCGGCCATGCTGTGCACACGGCAGGTGTTGCCGCCGGGCGCGGGAGGGCCGAAGGCGCTCCTGGCGGGACTGGGCGGTAGCCGCGGTATCCTGGCGGAAGTCTTGTGGTATCGTATCAACACGTTGCAACGTGAGGGCCGCTACGCCGAGTTGGGGATGCTCACGGAGTATCTCGTCAGCTTGGACCCGGCAAACACCGAGGCGTGGGCCTTCAACGCATGGAACCTGGCCTACAACGTCAGCTACGAGCATTCTGACGTGGAGGAGCAGTGGCAGTGGATTCTGCGCGCGCAGGATTTGCTGGACCGCGGCCTGGAGGCCAATCCGGAGAACCCCGCCCTGTTGCGTCAGCAGGGATGGATTTGGGAGCACAAGGTGGGCGGCATCCGCGAGGAGCGTCCGCCGCACGATTATCCCAAGGAGAACCTGGCCTTCCGCGAGCGGACTGCCGCCCTACCCCCGCCGCCAACGGCCGCCGCATTCGAGAGCGTCATGCATACGCAGGGCGACTGGGGCAACCCCAAACTACGCGCGCTGGAGTGCTACTTCCGCGGGGGACTCTACGGGGACGCGCTCCGGGCCCTCAACAGTTATCTCTCCGACCTGCCGCCACCGGCGCGGCCGCGTCTCTTCCCCTTCTTTGGCGCGCTGTACACCGCCGCCGAACCGACCCTCACCTTCGCGGAAATAGAGAGTGCCCTTGCGCTGACCGAACGGTTGTTGGCTGATTACCCCGGCCATCCCGCCCTATTGGCCCTGCGCAACCACGCGCGCAACACGCTGATTCAGGAGAACGCACCATGATCCGAACCATCGGCGAAACCGTCGTCGCCTTCGACTGCGAATGGATCCCGGACGCAAACGCCGCCCGCGCCCTCTTCCCGGACGCCGCGGACCTGCCGGAGGACGCGCTTCTGGAGCGTCTCTGGGCGCACAACGGCGCGACCGCCGAGGACCCCCACCCCTTCGTGCGGCTAATGCAGAGCCGCGTGGTCTCCGTGGCCATGCTCATGCGCTCCGCCCCGAAGGTGAATGGCGGCGACCCCGAGCTCCGCCTGGTGTGGTTGCCCAAGGACCCGGACGACCCCGCGCACCGCGCCGAACGCAAAGTGGTGGGCTCCTTCCTCGCCGCCATCGGGCGCAGTCAGCCCCAGCTCGTGGGCTTCAATTCGCGTTCCTCCGACCTGCGTATCCTGGCCCAGCGCGCTCTGGCCCTCGGCATCCCCGCCAAAGGGTTCCTCAGCCACCCCGCCAAGCCGTGGGAGGGCGTCGACTACTTCGCGCGCGACAACGATTGCTCCATCGACCTGATGGATCTCATCGCCGGCGGCTTCTCCGGGCGCGCCGCCGCCCTCTCCCTTCACGAGGCCGCCACCCTCTGCGGTATCCCCGGCAAGTTTGACGCGCACGGCGACCAAGTCCTCGACCTCTGGCAGCAAGGCCGCTACCGCGAAATCGTGCAGTACAATTGCTACGACGCCATCACCACCTATCTCCTCTGGCTCCGCCTGGCCTGGGTCTCCGGCCGCTTCCAGACCGACCAATACGAGGCCGAGCAGACCCTCGTCCGCGAATACCTCATGGGCCTCTGCGACGAACCCGCCACCGCCTTCCTCGAGCCCTACCTCATGGAATGGGACCGCCTCACCGACCTCCGCGAACGTTATCCTATGTGAGCGCCACCGGCGCTCACGGAGAACGGAGAACGGAAAACGGAGAACGGAGCGCGCGGCAAGCGCGCGACGGGCGGGAACGCTGGACAGAGTTGGAGTGTTTTTCTGGAAAACACGAAGAACCACGAAGAAGGACTCTGGTATAGGGAACCGCAGATTTGTTGCAGATTAAGGGCGTGCTAGCGCACGCAGGACTGCCAGTGAGTTTTAGATCACAGAGAACCACGGAGGATTGCACAGAGACTCACAGAGCCGGACTGTCAGAATGGGAACCGTAGATTTTGGCGGGCTGGCGTATGCAGGGGGGAGGTGCCTTTTCGCCTTTACCTTATTATATAGCAGATGTAGAGGCCAGCCGACCCCTTTTCCAGGGAGGCGGAAGGGCTTTTGGAGGGAGCTTTAAGGGGGGCTTTCTGAGACCCTATAAGGGTCCGAGGTCAACCACTATAGTGGTCGAGGGTGAGACCCTATAGTGGTCGGGGTCGAAACCCTTAAGGGTCCAGAAAGGGGTGGTCGACGCTACTTTGGAAAGTACCCTTCCAAGCATCCAAACTTCCCAACCTCCGAACTCCTAAGCTTCCAAACTCCCAAACCTCCAAACTTCCAATCCTGCGTGCGGGGACACGCCAAAATCTGCACGGATCTGCGAGATAGCGCAAGGTCTTCCTAGCGAAGCGATGGAACATCTGCGTTTCCCCACACTGGCAGTCCTGCGTGCGGTAGCACGCCCTTAATCTGCTCAAAATCTGCGGAATCTGCGGTTTCTCAAGCGGTGGGTACAAAAAAAAGCCGCCGTGCGCGGTGGCGCACGGCGTGGCTCGGTCAGGGGTTGGGGAACCCGCCATTAGTCGGCGGTGATGCCCTTGTCCTGGAGGTACTTGATGACGGAGCCGACGGTGGTGAGCTTCTCGGCATCCTCATCGGGAATCTCGGCGCCGAACTCTTCTTCGAAGGCCATGATGAGCTCGACCTGGTCGAGGGAGTCGGCGGAGAGGTCGTCGATGAAGGAGGCTTCGGGGGTCACCTGGGCGGCGTCCACGCCGAGCTGATCGACGATGATGTCTTTGACTTTTTGTTCGAGGGACATGTTCTGTGCTCCTTGGGGTTGTTTAGGCCCCCACGGAGGGGGCTCGGTTGTGAAAAGGATGGATTAGAAGGCCATGCCGCCGCTGACGGCGAGGGTCTGGCCGGTGATGTAGGCGGCCTCGTCGGAGGCGAGGAAGCGGATGGCTTTGGCGACGTCTTCGGGCTCGCCGAGTGCCTGGAGGGGAATCATCTGGGCCATTTTGTCCTTGGCCTCTTGGGAGAGGACTTCGGTCATCTTGGTCTTGATGAAGCCGGGGGCGACGGCGTTGCAACGAATCTTCTTCTTGCCGTATTCCTTGGCGAAGGTCTTGGTGAAGTTAATCACGCCGGCCTTGGCGGCGCCGTAGTTGGCCTGGCCGACATTGCCGAAGAGGCCGATGACGGAGGCGGTGTTGACGATGCAGCCGCCGCAGGGCTTGCCATCGGGGCCCTTGTTCTTGCCCATGGGGCGGATGACGGCCTTGGAGAAGAGGAAGACGGACTTGAGGTTGGTGGAGAGGACGGCGTCCCACTCGGCCTCGTCCATGCGGAGGAGGAGGTTGTCGCGGGTGATGCCGGCGTTGTTCACCAGGATGTCAATGCGGCCGAGCTGGTCGACGGTGGCCTTGACAGCGGCTTCGACCTGGTCGGCCTTGGAGACGTCGCACTGGATGGTGATGACGCGGTGGCCGTAGGCCTCGACCTGGGGCTTGGCGGTCTCGAGGAGGGCGGGGTTGAAATCGAGGAGGGCGACGTCGGCGCCGCATTCGGCGAAGGCCTTGGCGGTGGCCAGGCCGATGCCGCCGCCGGAACCGGTGACGAGGGCAACTTTACCGGAGAAATCGTACATGGCGTAACCTTTCTTAGGCGGTGACTTTGGGGAGGGCGGCTTCGAGGGTGGCCGTATCCTGGATGTTGGCGACGGCGTTGGCGCGGTCGATGCGGCGGATGAGGCCGGAGAGGACCTTGCCGGGGCCGAGCTCGAGGAAGAGGGCGCCGGGCTTCATGACGGCTTTGACGCAGTCGGAGAAGTGGACGGGGCTATCGACCTGGCGGAGCATGGCGGCCTTGATGGCCTCGCCGTCGTTCTCGTGGAAGGTGCCGGAGGCATTGGAGAGGACGGGGATTTGAGGCGTGCCGAAGGGGATGTCCTTGACGAACTCGGCCAGGCGCTCGCGGGCGGGGGTCATGAAGGGGGAGTGGAAGGCGCCGGCGACCTGGAGGACAACGTTCTTGATGCCCTGGGCGGCGGCGAGCTCGGCGGCCTTGGCGACGGCTTCGTGGGTGCCGGAGATGACCTGCTGGCTGTCGGAATTGATGTTGGAGACGGTGCAGCCGGAGCCTTCGCAGATGGCGGTGAGCTGCTCGGGGGTGGCGCCCATGATGGAGATCATGCCCGAGGGCTTGGCCTCGCAGGCTTCCTGCATGTACTTGCCGCGGGCCTGGAGGATGCGCAGGGTGGTCTCGAAATCGAGGACGCCGGCGGCGCAGAGGGCGGTCCACTCGCCGAGGGAGAGGCCGGCGGCGGCGGTGGCGGGCACATCGCAACGCTTGCGGAAGGCGGTGTGGCAGGCCATGGAGACGGTAAAGATGGCGGGCTGGCAGACGTCGGAGCGGGTGAGGGCTTCGGCGGGGCCTTCGAAGCAGAGCTTCTTGAGGTCGAAGCCGAGGACGTCGTTGGCCTTGTCGAAGAGGGCCATGATTTCGGGATCGGCCTCGGCGAGGTCTTTGCCCATTCCGGGGAACTGGGCGCCCTGTCCAGCGAAGAAGAGGTTCAACATGTCTACTGCTTCCTTTCTTGGCCCTATAGTTTAGCGGTTTTCGGCGACGGTTTCAACCGGGCGTTGACCGTGGTGGCCGACGAGCTCGTTAAGTTCCTCATCCGTCGGGGGTTCGGGGAGCGCGGCGATACGCTCGGCGATTTCCTTGGAGACGTTGTGCGCGGCGGCGCGGGAGCCTGCGGCGCAGGCGTAGGCGATGGCCTTGTGGGTGGAGGAACCATGGGTGATAATGACGGCGCCGGAGACGCCGAGGAGGGGCGCGCCGCCGTAGACCTCGGGATCCATCTGATGCTTCAGGCGCTTGAGCGCCGGCAGGAGGGGGATGGCGGCCAGCTTGTAGAAGAAGCTGCCGAAGACGACGCGCTTGAGCCAGTAGCCGATGGCGTGGGCGGCGCTTTCGGAGGTCTTGAGGATGACGTTGCCGATGAAACCGTCGCAGACGATGACGTCGGTCTTGCCCTCGAAGACGTCGTGGCCCTCGACGTTGCCGCGGAAATCGATGCCCGGGGTGTAGTCGCGCAAGAGGGGGAAGGCGCGCTTCGTGAGCTCGTTGCCTTTGGAGTCCTCAGTGCCGATGGACATGAGGCCAACGACGGGCTTTTCATGCCCCAGGACCAGACGGCTATAGATGTCGCCCATCACGGCGAACTCGCGGAGCCACTCGTGGTGGCAATCGGTGTTCGCGCCGGCGTCCAGCAACAGGGTGGGACGGTCCGGGTCCTTGGTGGGCATGACGGTGGCGATGGCCGGGCGGGCGACGCCCTTGATGCGCCCGAGGATGAAGAGGGCGCTGGCGGCCATGGCACCGGAGTTGCCGGCGGAGACGGCGGCATCGGCCTTGCCTTCCTTGACCAGGCGCATGCAGACATTGATGGAGCAGTTTTTCTTCCTGCGCACGGCCGCGGCGGGGGCATCGTCCATCGCGATGGATTCATCGGTGTGGAGGATGCTCAGGCGGCCGTTGGCCATCAAGGCCTCAACGTCCGGGATGGGGCGGATTTTGGGATGTCGGTGGCGGAGCGCCTTGCGGATCTCCGCCTCGTTGCCCACGAGGATGACGGAATCCTGCGTCTGCGCGGCGGCGAGGGCGCCGCCCCAGACGATTTCATAGGGCGCGTTGTCGCCGCCCATTGCATCGAGCGCTATCCGCATCGCTATCGACCCCTTTGCAATCGGTCTCAGGGTTCGGGTTGGCCGGGGGCCGCGGTTACTCCGCGGCCTCAGCCTCCTGCTTAATGACCTGGCGGCCGTCGTACTGACCGCAGGCGGGGCAGGCGCGGTGGGCCAGGCGGGTGGCGCCGCACGCGCACTTCACGGTGCCGGGGACGGCGGCCTTGATCTGGCCACGACGCTGGCGGACACGCATTTTGGACTTCTTCCGTTTCGGGACTGCCATGATTCGCTCTCTTTCTTTCTGATAAGCGCTGGGTTGCTCTCACTCACTCACCTTGCGGCGCCCAACCGTCCAGCGCTCCCCACGGGGAGTCGCCATCCGTTGCGCAACCGCACGGTCCTTCGTTGAGGTTTTTGCCGCAATGCGGGCACACGCCCTTGCAGCTTTCTCCACAAATCGGATACGAAGGAAGAACAAGAATAATACCTTCTCTGGCCGATTCCGTCAAGTCCCAAGTGATTTGACCCTCAGTTTGGAGGGTTTCACAGAAGTCCTCTTCGGCGAATTCGGCCAGGAAATCCCGCCCACAACGGCGGCAAACACATTGGCACGGCAGGCGGAGCGCGCCGCGCGCGAGGGCTTCCCCGCCGGGCAGCAGCGTCACCTCGATATCGTAGGCCAACGGCCCCGCGGGGCGGAGTTGCTCCAAATCGTCAATCTCCAGGAGGGACGCGGGGAGCGTTCCTTGGAGGCGTTCGGGGCGGCCTTCGCGCAGGCGTCCGAGGTCAACGGTCAAACGCGCCGGTGTTTCCAACGGCTCCTCCTTGGATGCGCTGCTCGGGGTGTGCCGCGAGGAAGTCGCGCAGGTGGCGCTCCACGCAGGGCGGTACAAAATGGGCGGTGGCACCGCCGTAGCGCGCCACCTCGCGGACGGTGGAGGCGGTGATGTAGCTGTGCTCCTCGTTGGGCATGAGGAAGAGGGTCTCCACCTCCGGCGCCAGCTGGCGGTTCGTGAGCGCCATCTGGAACTCGTACTCAAAATCGCTGTAGGCCCGCAGGCCGCGGACGACGGCGCGCACGTTCTGCCGGCGGCAAAACTCCACCAGGAGGCAGTCCAGCGGCTTGACCTCCACATTGGTCAAGCCTTCCTCGGCGATGGCCTCGCGCACCATCTCCATGCGCTCCTCGATGCCGAACAGACGCGTGGGCTTGGGCGAGATGCCCGCCACCGCCACGATCAGCCGGTCAAAGAGGCTCGCACTCCGACAAATCAAGTCGAAGTGTCCTTTGGTCATCGGGTCGAAGGTCCCGGGATAAACCGCCGTCGTCTCTTTCATGATGGCCCGTAGTATACCAAATTGTTAGCTTTTCGTCAGACCGCCAATGATGTCCGGGAAAACTCGGGGTAATGTGCGGTACGCAATGACAGGTCTCAGGAAATGCGTATTCATATGAGGATAAAGATGTTGCCTGTGATTTAGAGAAATCAAATGACAGGTCTTTGGCAAGGGTGCAACATACTATCACCGGCCGCTAAGCCGCTCAACGCCCATTTGGGTAGATTTCCGGCAAGCGAGCGTGGTGTCAATCACCAAGTCTCCAAGCGTCTTTAGCCCCTCTAAGATGCGATAGCGCGGCAATCACAAAGGCGGCGCGACCAAAGAGAATGATGGTGTCCGCGGGATTTCCCGCAAGCCCTCTTCGGGGGAAGACTTTCCCCAGACAGTGGGGCATAGATTTGGCGGGGTGCCGATGTTCCTTTTCGGGGAAACTCACCAAGGCAGAAATGAGCCCTGCCCAGACAAAGAAAAACCCGCCCGGACAATGTCCGTGGCGGGGTGGGGTTGTGTGTCTGTGTAGGAGAATGTCAAAACAACGCGTATTATACGACAGGTGACACATAAATTGCAAGCATTTTCTTTCATCATTTTTAGCGAACTATGAAAAAGGCCCCGGGCGAATCGCCTCGGGGCCTCGGTATGGAGGGATAGGAGAAACGAAGATGAGCAAATCACACTCATGCTTACGTCCCTAGAATAACACAACATTCTGCAAGGAAGAATCCCCGATTGCACGAACTTGAGGTTGCGTACGACCGTAGGCAGAGACATGGGGCGACCACCGCAGTGCCAACCGCACAACAAGAGGGGGACTGCCAATAAGGATTTGTGTAAGGCCGCGTTCCGGGCCCCTAGAGGAAGAGGGGACGGGCGAGGGCGAGGACGTAGACGCGTTTGGCGCCGGCGGCGAGGAGGGCGTGGGCACAGGCATCGCAGGTGGCGCCGGTGGTGAGGACGTCGTCGATGAGGAGGACGGTGCGGCCGCGGAGAGGATCAGCGCGGCGGGCGCGATAGGCGCGCTTGGCGTTGGCGAGGCGCTCGCCGCGGGCCAGGCGGGTCTGGGAGAGGACGCCGGTGTGGACGCGTTTGAGGGCTTTGGGGAAGTAAGGGAGGTGGAGTTGGGCGGCAAGGAGGCGGGCGAGTTCCTCGGCCTGGTTGTAACCGCGCTTGCGGCGTTTGCGCAGGAGCATGGGAACGGGCACAACGGCGTCGATGCCGAGGCGGAATGGGACGATGCGCCCGATGTAGACGGCCACGAGGATGCGCACGAGGTCGTCCGCGAGCCAGAGTCCGCCGTGGTATTTGAAGGCGTGGATGAGGTCGCGGATGTCGCCTTCGTAGCGGGCGGCGACGAAGGCGCGGGCGAAAGCAGGGCGGTGACGCAGGCAGTCCGAACAGATGAAGTCCGGCCCCTCGGGTTGAGCGGATTCGGCGCCGCAAATCAGGCAGGCTGGATTCCGCGCGAGGGAGAGGCGTTCGTAGCACTCTTGGCAGATTTGACTGTCGCCGGAGGGGCGGCCGCAGAAGAAACAGTCGCGCGGGTAGACGGCGTCGAGGAGCCACCCACCCCAACGGCGCAGGGTCAGAGTGAGACGCCGAAGCATTGGAGGGCAAGCCCCAACACGCCGCCCAAGAGAATGAGCGAGACGGCGCCAATCTTCACCCATTGCGTGAGCAAAAAGAGGGCAACGGCAAAGCCGGCGGCGGCCCAGTGGAAGGTGTCGCCCGCGGGCAGGAGGGTGTGGCTGAGGAGGGTGACGGCGGCCGCACCGATGAGGCCCACGACCACGGGCTTGGCGCCCTCGAGGGCGGCGCGGACGGCCCAATGGCGCATGGCGTAGTGGAAGGCGCCGGCAATAAGCAGAATGATGACGAGCGAGGGGAGGACCACGCCGCCCGTGCTGCAGATGCTGGCAAGGATGGGGTTAAGGCCGTGTTGCTCGCCCACGTGGATACCGGCGAAGGTGGCGATGTTGATGGCGAAGGGACCGGGCGTGCTCTCGGCGATGCCCACGAAGTCTGTGAATTGCTCGGGGGTGATCCAACCGTGGCGGTCGATGAGCTGCTGCTGAATGAGCGGAATCATCGCGTAGCCGCCGCCGATGGTGAAGAGCCCCACCTTCAGGAAGGTCCAGAAGAGCATCCAGTAAATCATGCCTTCTTCTCCTTCAGGCGCGGGCGCACGCCATACCACAACACGCCGTAGAGCAGGCCACCGATGACGACCCAAAGCGCGTTTTGCCCCAGCACGGCGACCAAGAGGAAGGCGAGGCCGAAGGCGATGGCGTTGGCCCTGTTGCGCGGCACGCCGTGGCCCATCCGCAAGAAGGCCCGCGCGATGAGCACAATGGCCGCCACGCGGATGCCGCCCAGCGCCGCCGCCACCCACACGTTCTCGCGGAACTGGAGGTAGAAGCCGCTGACAATCACGATGACGAGCCACGCCGGGAAGACCAGCGCCGTCGTGGCGACGAAGCCGCCCAGGATGCCCGCCAGCCGATAGCCCACGAAGGTCGCGGTGTTCACGGCGATGGGCCCGGGCGTGCTCTCGCCCACGGTGATGATGTTGAAGAGCTCGTCCTGCGTCAGCCAGCCCTTTTTGCGCACCAAATCCTCCTCCAGCAGGGCCACGATGGCGTAGCCGCCGCCGAAGGTGATGCCGCCGAACTTCCCGAAGGTCAGCGTCAGGGCCAGCAAACGTTTGCCGAGCCCGGCCTCCTTCAACGAGGATTCCGCGGTTTGTGCGTCAGGGGCGTGCGCAGGGGCGGGCTCCATCTCAGAGCCCGGCCTCCAGACGCGCCTTCACCGCTGCCAGGTCGGTGTCCGCGGGGGCGGCGCCGGACTTCACCGCGGCCTCGGCCACGGCATAGGAGACGGTCGCGTAGAGGCGCTTGTCGAAGGCCTTCGGGATGATGTAGTTGGGGCCGAAGGCCAGCTGCTCGGTGGGATAGAGCGCCTGCACCTCCGCCGGGACGGGCTCGCGGGCGAGGGCGGCGAGAGCCTGGCTGGCGGCCACCTTCATCTCGGTGTTGATGGTGCGCGCACGGACGTCCAGCGCGCCGCGGAAGAGGAAGGGGAAGCCCAGGACGTTGTTGATCTGGTTCGGATAGTCCGAGCGGCCCGTGGCCATCACGTAGGGGCGGCCGGCGAGGGCCTCCGCCACCGTGGCGGGGTCGATCTCGGGGTCGGGGTTGGCCATCGCGAAGATCGCGGGGAAGTCGGCCATCGCGCGCACATCGTCGCCGGAGAGCACGCCCGCGGCGGAGACGCCGATGAAGACGTGGGCGCCCGCGAGGGCCTCCTGCAGCGTGCGCTTGTCGGTGGTCACGGCGTGACGGCGCTTGTGCTCGGTGAGGTCGGTGCGGTCGGCGCGGATGACGCCCTTGGAGTCGCACATCGTGAGGTCCTTGACGCCGGCGGCCTTGCACATATCGGCGATGCGGATGCCCGCGGCGCCGGCGCCGTTGATGACCACGTGCAGGTCGCCCAAGTCGCGCTTGGCGATGGCGGCATAGTTGATCAGGCCGGCCACGGTGATGACCGCCGTGCCCCACTGGTCGTCGTGGAAGACGGGGATGTCGAGCTCTTCGTCGAGGACGCGCTCAATCTCGAAGCACGCGGGCGCGGCGATGTCCTCCAGGTTGATGCCGCCGTACATCGGGGCAATGGCGCGGCAGACCTCGATGACGCGCTGCGGGTCGGTCTTGCCCGTGTCGGCGCCGTCCTTGCGGCAATGAGCCACCGGCACCGGCCAAGCATCGACGCCCGCGAAGGCCTTGAAGAGCGCCGCCTTGCCTTCCATCACGGGGATAGAGGCCGCCGCGCCCAGGTCGCCCAGACCCAGAATCGCCGTACCGTCGGAGACCACGGCCACCAGGTTACGCTTCGCGCTGAGGTCAAAAGCCTTCTTCGGCTCCTTGGCGATGGCCTTCACCGCCTGCGCCACGCCGGGCGTGTAGGCCAGGCACAAATCCTTCTGCGTGGCGAGCGGCTTGCGAAGCGCCACCCCCACCTTGCCGCCGTCATGAAACGCGAACACCTCATCCTGAGAAATTTCGATAGCCATCGGTCAAATCCTTTCTAAAATGGCCCTTAGTATACCAAATCCCGCCTCTCCCAATACTGCCTGGGAAAGTTTCCAATCCAGCGCCGGGGAAGTTTTACCGCGAAGACGGTCTTGCTTGGAAGCTGGGAAGTTTAGAAGTTTGGAGGCTTGACCTGGCCTCACGCTGCGCGGCTATCACGAAGGACACAAAGGACCACAAAGATTCACAAAGACAGGCAACGCAGGAGGGCGGGCCGTGCGTGCGCAAAGGCGCACGTCCGGCCCGGGGGCCTGGAGGGGCATGGCGGGCTTCGCACGCCATGCTTTGGTTTTTGGGGACTCCTCTGGCGTCAGCCCCGTCCTATAGGTCCTATACGTCCTATGTGTCCTACTGCGCCGTCCTATGTGGCACGTCGCAGACGTGCCGGGGGTGCAGGGAGAACTGCTCCCTGCCGGGGTGTGGGGCAGCGCCCCACACCTTTCTAATCAGCCAATCTCCTAATCAGCCAAATCCTTTGTGTCCTTCGTGTCCTTTGTGATTCTAAGACACACTGGCAGTCCTGCCGGCGGTAGCCGGCCCCTAATCGGCTCCAATCTGCGTAATCGGCGGTTCCCCACACGTGCGGTTCCCAGGAAGACGAACGAAACGCAAGGGATGGGGATAGGGAGAGAGGCGCGAAGCGCCGAACGGTGAAGTGCCCAGTCCCTTGCGTTCCCTTCGTGTCTTTGTGGAAAAGGGACGCCCACCAAAAAGCCCCGCGGGACAATGTCCTCGCGGGGCGCGTGTGTGTCTTGTCGGAAAGGTTAGAGCCCCAGGCCCTGCGCCCAACGCGCGGCCTCGGCTTGGGAACGCGACGCGCGGGAACCGGAGACGATCAGCGGCTCGGCGATGACAGTGCCCTTGGCCTGCGCCTTGAAATCCTGGCCGCAACGTTGCGGCCCACCGCCGCCGTGGGTCTGGAAGAGCGCCATCTTCTTGCCGGCGAGGGCTTCGTTCTCGATAAAGGTCGAGACCGGCGGCGCGAGCGTGCCCCACCAGTTCGGCGAGCCCACCAAGACCGCGTCGTACTTCGCGAAGTCGGGGATCGCCGCGAGCGCCGGGCGGGCACCCGCCGCAATCTCTTGTTTGGCTTGCTCCGTGCACGCGTGATAGGCCGTGGGATAGGCCTTCGCCGGCTTAATTTCGAAAAGGTCCGCCCCGATAGCGGTGGCCACGTGTTGCGCCAACGCCTTTGTGTTGCCGCTCCACGAATAGTAAGCCACCAAGACTTTGCCTTTGGTAGGCGTAGGTTTCACCGCATCCTGCGCTTTGGTGCATCCGACCACAGCCGCACCCGCAGCCAACGCCACGGCATTCATCAAAAAGTTCCTGCGATTCATAGACTGCTCCTTTCAGAAAAACACTATTAAGATACAGCCTAAAGCGGACTCCAAGTCAAGCACTTTTTTCTCATCGCAAAAAGACCGTCGACCTCCTAAGCCATATTCGAAAAAGTAACAAGCTTTTCTTAAAAGAGCGTGGTACGTTTATCAAATTCCACAAAGGCAATCAAATTTGAGGAAAGCGACGTTCCCAATGGGTGTCGATTGTGGTGAGGAAAGGACGCCAGAGGGGTTTTGCAATGCGGACAATCAACCGGCGGGGTTGGTCAAGCAGTAGGGCGGAGGAGAAGAGGATGGCAGCGACAAGGGGATAGACGCACCAAGCGTTCCACCCCCATTCATCAATGAGGATACCCTCAAGGCAGATGATGGTGTCAAAGCCGAGACGGTTGGTGTGCAGCAGGTAGACGGCGAACATGGAGGGGCCGAGAAAGAGGGCCACCCGTCCCACCCAATCCGGCCAGCGTACTCGCAAGAAGAGAAAGAAGACAAGCGCCGCAACGATCAAGCCGAAAGGTGAGGAGTAGTTGTTGGAAACCATCGTACAGACAAACGCGGACAGGAGAAGCAGTAAAAGCATGCGGGCAGAGAAACGCCGCGCAACGTCGAACCGGCGGCAAAGCCGCGCCACTGTGTAGGTACCTAAGAGCGTCAGACCGGTGTAACACCCCTGTTCACGAGAGGCCGGTATCAGCCATTGCCACTCATTGGGCGTGGAAGAACGTACAAAAGTCCAGATGAAGGTTACAGCGAGGAAGGGCACCAAGATACCGGCCAACAAGCGCGGCGGCGTACGTTCCACCGCGGCATCGACAACCGGTACCAGAAGCATCATCACCGCATAGGCGTTGAGGAACCAATAGTTAAACCAGGCCCCGCACAGACTCTTAACACAGGTCACAGTCGGCTCAAGGGCGACGCGTCCAAGCCAGACCTCAACCGTAAAGACAATGCTCCCGCAAGCGATGGCGGTGGCATAGAGACGGAGCAACTTAGAAGGGCGGAAACGGATGCCATACCACCCGGAGATGAAAACGAAGCCGATGACGCAAGAAAGTAAAACCTTGGTAGCGGTCGGAACGAAATGTAACCCTTGCTCGAAACTATGTAAGAGGCAGATACCGAACATCAAGGCAACTCGGTAGACCTCTGGGGCGGGGTCACGTTCCTTCGAAGGTGTGCCCCCCCCCCCGTGTCAAAGAATCAAAAGGCGCAGTCATGGATCAGAGGCCGAGGACGGTGGGGAAGTCGGGGAAGGATTCGGCAAGGATGTCGAAGCCAGCGATGGTGATGGGGCGCTTGGCGACGAGGGCGGCGAGCGCGAGGGACATGGCGACGCGGTGGTCGCCGTGGGCGTCGACCGTGGCGCCGCCGGGGATGGCGCCGCCGAAGATGTCGAAGCCGTCGGGCTGCTCGTGAATCTCGACGCCAACGGCGCAGAGGTTGGCGGCCATGCCGGCGATGCGGTCGGACTCCTTGGTGCGGAGCTCGGCGGCGTCGCGGACGGCGGTGACGCCGCGGGCGCAGGCGGCGGCAATCATGAAGGCGGGGAACTCGTCGATCATGCGCACGACGAGGTCGCCGGAGACAGTGGTGGCGACGAGGGGCGCGTAGCGGACGCGGATGTCGGCGACGGGCTCGCCGGCGAGGGTGGTCTCGTCCAAGAGCGTGATGTCGGCGCCCATGACGCGAAGAGCATCGAGGATGCCGGTGCGGGTGGGGTTGACGCCGATGCGGCGGAGTGTGAAGTCGCTGCCGGGAAGCAAGGTGGCGGCGACGATGAGGAAGGCCGCTGAGGAGATGTCGCCGGGGAGTTCGAGGTCGAGCGGGCGGAGGGGCGCGGTAAGGGGCAGGGCGACGGCGCCGTAGGCGGGCGGGTCGAGGGGCTTGATGGCCGCGCCCATGGCCGCGAGCATACGCTCCGTGTGGTCGCGGCTGGGGCCGGGCTCGGTGAGCGCGGTGGGGCCGTCGGCGGCGAGGGCGGCGAGCAGGAGACAGCTCTTGACCTGCGCGGAGGCGACGGGCAGAGAATAGGCGATGGGGTGAAGCGCGGCGGGGCGGAAGACGAGCGGCGCGCGGTCGCCCTCGGCGGCGGAGACGTCGGCGCCCATGGCGCGGAGCGGCTCGACGATGCGGCCCATGGGACGGCGGCAGAGTCCTTCGCTGCCGGTGAGCACGCAGGGGACGCCGGCGGCAGCGACGGCGCCGGCCAGCAAGCGGAGCGTGGTGGCGGAGTTGCCGCAGCTGAGCGGTTCCTCCGGCGCGGTGAACCCGTGGAGTCCGCGGCCTTCAACGGTTAGGACGTGCGCGTCCTCATCGAGCGTCCAGGCCACGCCGAGCTGGCGGAGGCAGCGGAGCATGGCGCGCGTGACGCCGCCCACGAGGAAGCGGCGGATGACGCTGGTGCCTTCGGCAAGCGAGGCAAAGAGGAGGGCGCGGTGGGAGAGCGATTTGTCGCCCTGCGGGAAGTATTCCCCGACGAGCGGCGCGGTGCGTGCGGCGATGGTCTTGTCCATGTTCATTCTCCCAGCGGCAAGGCGTCGCCGTGGCCGGTGGCGGCGAGGGCCTCGTGGACGGTCTTGAAGTGGCATTTGGCGAAGGTGGGCAGGCAGTCGGGGCCCTTCTGCGTGATGAGGGCGCGGAGGGTGACGGGCACCTGCGGGCCGGCGCCTTTGGGCAGGGGCATGCCGGCGGCCTCGGCCAAGTGGCGCATCTCGGTGACGAAGAGGTCGCGGGCCAAGACGGAGGCCGCGGCAACAGCGATGTCGCGCTCGGCCTTGTGCATCTGCTCGACCTTGAGTTTGCGGCCGCGCTCCATCAGCGCGCGGGCGACGGTGGCCTCGGTGCGCGCAAACTGGTCCACCACGGCGCGCGTGCAGTCGGGCCGCTGCTCGGCGAGGGACTCGATGGCGCGGGCGTGGCACCAGGCGAGCAGGCGGTTGACGTTGGGGATCTTGGCGTAGAGGCGGTTATAGGTCGGCGGACGGAGCAGGACAAAGGCGACGTTTTGCCGCCCGAGCAACTTACGAATCTGAGTGGCGAGCTTCTGGATTTGCCCGTCGGCGATGGTCTTGGAGTCGCGCACGCCCAGGTCGGCGAGGGCCTTGCCGGTGGTCTCGTCGATGAAGGCGGCGCAGGTGACGAGGGGGCCGAAGATGTCGCCCTTGCCGCTTTCGTCGCTGCCCATGTGGGGGGCGTAGAGCGTGGGGTCGAGGGCCTCTTCGTAACCCAGCGTGGCGGCCTTGAGCACGAGCGGCTCGAGGGTGAAGAGGACGAAGTCCTGCGCCTCCTTGCCCTGCACCACCAGCTTGCCGGACGTGTAGAGCATGACGGTCAGCTTGGGGCCCTTGAGCGCGAGCGTGGTGTAGGGCGCCTGGACGCGCTTGAGGGCGCTCATGCCAGCGGTGACCTGCTCGAGCGTCTCGGCCTGCTCAGGCGTCAGCACATAGGTGAAGAGGGTCTTGTCCATGGGAAGCTTGGAGGCTTGGAAGCTTGGAGGCTTGGCCAAACTTCCAAGCCTCCAAACATCCAAACTTCCACATCACGGTTTGGGATGCGAGACGTAGTAGTCGGCGATGGCCTGTTCCTGGCCGAAGGTGGCGGCGATGAGGGCCGCGCGGATCCACATGCCGTTGCGCATCTGCCGCCAATACTTCGCACGCGGGTCGTTGTCGAGGTCGGTGGAGATCTCGTCGCGGCGCGGGAGCGGATGGAGGATGGCGGCGGTGGGCTTCATGAGATCGGCCTCAGCGCGGCCAAGCTTGAAGGCGGAGGTGTCGATGCGGGCGCTCTCGCCGCTGGCGGTGTCCCACTCGTCCTGGATACGCGTCATGTAGACGGCGTCGGCCTCGGGGAGCCAACGGCGCATGTCGTGCGAGACCTCGTAGTTGATGCCGCGGTTGCGGAGCATCTCCAGGATGTCTTCCTTGATTTGGAGTTCCTGCGGGGCCACGAAGATTTGGCGCACACCCGTGAAGCGCGTGAGCAGGTAGGAGAGCGAACGCACGGTACGGCCGCGGAGCAGGTCGCCCACGAAGACAACCGTCTTGCCGTCGATGCCACCCTGGTCCTCGAAAGAGCGGAAAAGCGTGTAGATGTCCAGGAGGGCCTGCGTGGGATGCTGATCCTTGCCCGAGCCAGCGTTGATGATGGGGATGTTGCGCTCGGAGTTGCCCAGCACCCAGGCCATCCGCTCGGCCAGGCCGCGCGAGGGCGACCGCATGATCACCAGGTCGAAGTACGACGAGAAGGTGCGGACGGAGTCCTCCTTGCTCTCGCCCTTCAGTTCGCTACTGGTGGCCGCGTCGCGCACAGAGCCCGTGCGCATGCCCAGAATCTCGCACGCGGAGAGGTGCGAGAGGAAGGTGCGGCTGCTCGGCTGGGAGAAGTAAAGCATCGCGCGCTTATGGCTGAGCAAGGACGCTAGGAAGAGGGCACCCTCGCGGCGCTTGGCGATGCGGCGAATCTGCGTGGCCAACGTGCAGAGACGCTCCAAGAGCGCACGGTTGAACTGCTGCGCGAAGATGGTGTGGAAGGGCATCCCGTCGTCCTGCATCAGGTAGGGTGCCTTTTCCCGGAGCGGGAGGGCCTCGAAGGCCTCCCAAGAGAGCGTGGTGATGTCTTTCTGCATGGCGGCCTCCTTAGAAGCCGGGCTCGCGGCAGAGAGCCGAGACGTAGAGCGCCTTGATGGTGTGCATCCGGTTCTCGGCCTCGTCGAAGACCTTGGAGAAGGGCGCCTCGAAGACCTCGTCGGTCACCTCCAGCGCGCCGGTCTCGCGCGAGACCTCGGTCTGGTTGTCGTGGAAAGCGGGCAGGCAGTGCAGGAAGATCAGCTCCCCGCCCAGGTTGCCCGTCGCCTCGCAAAGCGCCGTGTTCACCTGATAGGGGCGCAGGAGGGCCAGGCGCTCGGCCTTCTTGTCCTCCTCGCCCATGCTCACCCAGACGTCGGTGTAGAGCACGTTCGCGCCCTTCACGCCCGCCTTGGGGTCGGTCTCCACGCGCACGGTGCAACCGTTCTTGGCGGCGATGGCGCGCGCGGACTCCACCAAGTCATCGGCCGGGAAAAGCTCGCGCGGCGTGACGTTCACAAAGTTGATGCCGGCCTTGGCGCAACCCATCATCAGGCTGTTGGCCACGTTGTTGCGGCCGTCGCCCACATAGGCCATCGTGCGGCCGCGCACGTCGCCGAAGGCCTCGCGCATGGTCATCATGTCGGCCAGGAACTGCGTCGGGTGGCTCTCGTCGGTCAGACCGTTCCAGACCGGCACGCCGGACTTCGCCGCCAGCGTCTCCACCGTGCTCTGCTTGAAGCCGCGGAAGAGGATGCCGTCGAAGAGGCGCCCGAGCACCCGCGCCGAGTCGGCCACCGACTCCTTGATGCCGAAGTGGGTGTCATGCCCCGTCAGGAACTCCGCGTTGCCGCCCTCGTCACGCACCGCGATGGCCGCGGAATTGCGCGTACGCGTCGAGCTCTTCTCGAAGATGAGCGCGATGTTCATCCGCCGCAACAGATCCCCGCGGATGCCCGCCTTCCGGCGCGCCTTCAGCGCAATGGCCAAATCCACCATATACGCCAGCTCCGCGTCCGAAAGCGAACGGATGTTCAGCAACGAACGGCCCAACAACGCATGATCCAATTCAAACATCTTAAATCCTTTCACTGATTGCCGCGTTATTCTACCAAAAACCGCCTTTTTATGGAAGTTTGGAAGCTTAGAGGCTTGGAGGCTTGGCTTTTCCCCAGCCCCCTCCGTCGCATTCGCCCCTACCTTATATATAAGACAGTCGTCAATACGCCGAGACCGCGATTCAATCAGCAATACAAATCATACATTCAGTTGTCAAAGATCAATCGCTCGGTTCAGACTTTTCAATCATCACCGTGCGCACCCTTGCCAAAGACCTGTCATTAGACCTTTCTAAAACCAAAACAACCCCCACCCTTTCCTTGTGATACGACATCTTCCAGACCTGTCATTTGGTCCCCATTTATCGGCTCGTCGCAGACGTATCTGTAGATGCAGGGGTGTTTCCCCCTGCCGAGGCGTGGGGTAGCACCCCACAGCCAAGCCTCCAAACTTCTAAACTTCCAAGCTTCCAGACAAAAAAGAAGGGCCGTGAGCGTGTGCTCACGGCCCTTTGGGGAAAAGTCCCGGCGACGTGCTACTCTCCCACGGGCGAACCCCGCAGTACCCTCGCCGATGAGGCC
>CALXOF010000006.1 GCA_944389945.1 uncultured Kiritimatiellota bacterium
CCTCCGACAACTACGCCCAATTCCTGCCATTTCCAGCCTAACCCCAACACCTGCGCAAAAAAACTTGCATTCTTCAGGCTTCATGCGAGTGGACCGGGATCTTAGGCGAAGGGGGTTGAAAACGAAACGCCCGATTCCGAACGGAACTGGGCGCAACACGTTGGCGGGGCGTCGGACTCGGGGTATTCCCAGCCTCAGACGTTGCTTCCCTCTGTTGGGAACAGAGGTACTACACGCGCCGACCCCGCCAAACGCGGCCTAGTATACACAATCCCATTATTGCCTGGCAAGGCGTCAGAGCGTGCCTTCCTCAAGAATATCGAGATAGGGCGCAAACGTGTAGACCACGTTTCGTTTTCCTTCGGAGCGCGTGAGAATCCCACGGCTGACAAATTTTTCCAACGCCTCTCCGACGGCTGGCGAAGAAAGCGTGCCGCCGAGCGCTTTCGTAATCTTCGTGCGGGTGCTCGAGGGTTGGGCAAACAACGCCTCCAAAATCTGCCTTCCATGGCGGCCGACCGGATTGGCGTCCAACTCCGCAAACAATTTCTGTTGCAACGCAAGGATGCGCCGTGCGGCATCAATGGCCTCCTTGGAGGATTCCGCGACGCACCGCAGAAAGAACTTCACCCACGCCTCCCACGCACCGTCGAGTCGGATGGCATTGAGCCGGTCATAATACTCCATGCGGTGACGTTTGAACGAAAGGCTCAAATAGAGCAGGGGCCGGTCAAGAATCTTCTGTTGCATCAACCAGAACGTGATGAGCAAGCGCCCCACGCGGCCATTCCCGTCCCAAAAAGGGTGGATGGTCTCGAATTGCGCGTGGATGAGGGCAATCTTGAGCAACGGCGCAAAAGGCGTCTCATCGTGAAAGAACGCTTCCAAATCGTTCAAGGCTTCCTTCAACACCGGGACAGGCGGCGGTACATATGTGGCCTGTTCAATGGTGCAGTTGGCGGGTCCAATCCAATTCTGGCCATCGCGAAAGGCCCCCGGGTTGCGGGCACTTCCCCGGCCGGTTGCCAACAGTTTGCCATGAATCTCGCAAATAAGCCGAAGGCACAACGGCAATTCCTTGAGGCGTGAAAGCCCATGGCGCATGGCCTGGACATAATTCGAGACCTCGATTTGGTCTTCCGTCACAGGATCATCAGAAACCACGTCGGAAAACGATGCTTGCGTCCCCTCAATCTGTGAGCTGAGCAGAGACTCCTTTCGCACGAACATATCCACGAAAAGGTCCGGGTTGGGCAAAATCGTCGTGAGTCCATTCAGCGTGCCAAGCTGACGCTCGGCTTCGGCAAGCAACATCACCATCTCCCCGTCCAACTCCAAAGGCGGGTTCGTTGGCGGCAGAGGATTGGGGATAAACGCACTCACGCCACCACTTTGTATACCTGGACGTCCTGCTCGTTGCGAAACCATGGCGTACTCCTTTTCCCTTAGTATAACATAGTTATCAACAAGCTAAGGAAAGAAAAAGGCACTTTTCTTTCCTTAGCACCCTGCTGGAGGCCTCATTAGGAAAGAAATCTTTCGTAAGGCCTCCTCTGGAGACCTCCTTAGGAAAGAAAATGGCACTTTTCTTTCCTTAGCGCCCTGTTTGAGGCCTCGTTAGGAAAGAAATCTTTCGTAAGGACCCTTTCGGAGACCTCCTTAGAAAAGAAAATGGCACTTTTCTTTCCTTAGCGCCCTAGACAGAGAGTCGCTCCCCCTGATAAACGCGCCGCAGAGAGTGACCGATGGAGCCGAGACGGTTCGTTACTTTCCCCGGACAGAATTGCAAATCAAGCGATGTTCTGTTTATGATATAGTCATAATATAGAGGAAAGGGAAGCGGCGCGCGATTCAAGGAAGGCAATCGGGAGGATTGACCATGCAGTACACCAGCCATTACAGTTCCCCGCTCGGCGAAATCTTGTTGGCCGCAGATGATGTCGGCTTGACCGGACTGTGGTTTGAGGGACAGAAATACTTCGCCCGCTATCTGGAGAAGGACCACGAGGAAAGGGAAATCCCCCTCTTTGGCATGGTCAAGCAGTGGCTGGACCTCTACTTCTCGGGGAAAGACCCGGGCTTTGCGGTGCCGCTCCATTTCACCGGCACCGACTTCCAGAATGCGGTGTGGGAGATTCTCTGCACCATCCCCTATGGCCGGACGATGACCTACGGCGAAATCGCCAAGCAAATCGCCGCCAAACGAGGCGTGCCGCGTATGTCCGCCCAGGCCGTGGGCGGTGCGGTCGGGCACAACGAAATCTCCATCATCGTCCCCTGCCACCGCGTCGTCGGTACCAATGGGAGCCTCACGGGCTATGCCGGCGGCATCGACAAGAAAGTCCAACTGCTGACCCTGGAACACGCCGACATGAGCAGCTTCTTCATCCCGAAGAAGGGCACCGCCTTGTGAAATAATAGGCTTGGGGAAAATAAGCGGTGCGCGAAGCCATGGCGCACCTCTTTTCCTTAATATAAGACAGTTATCAACAAGCTAAGGAAAGAAAATGGCACTTTCTTTTCTTAGCGCCCTGTCGGAGACCCCGTTAGGAAAGAAATCTTAAGAAAGAAACCCCTCTCCGCAGACCCTTAAGGGTTTCGGGTCGGACCACTATAGGGTCTCGCCCCCGACCACTATAGTGGTTGACCTCCGACCACTATAGGGTCTCAGAAAAGGGCTTGCAGGGCTCTCTTATAAGGGGGGAAAGAGGCACGGGAATGGAGGGCTGGGCCACGCAGGAAACAAAAAAGACCGGGGCGGTGGCCCTGGTCTCTTTTCTTGTTTCCTTTTTTATGGTGGAGGTAAGGAGAGTCGAACTCCTGACCTTTTGAATGCCATTCAAACGCTCTACCAACTGAGCTATACCCCCGAAAAAGGAATGACCATAAGATATCACATCCCGGAGATCTTGGCAAGCACTTTTTTTACAAAACCCTAAAAAAGTTGCTTTTGCCCCTCAGGCGCGGCGGAGGAGTCCGCCCGGGAGGGGGCGGAGACGGCGCTGCATTTGCAGGGCGATGACGGTGGCGGTGAGGGCGGGAAGGGGAAGGCCGGTGCGCTGGGCGAGCTGGTCGAGGGAGCATTCGTCGGTGCCGATGGCGTCCCAGACGCGCTTTTCGTCGGGCGAGAGGCCGATGGGGTCGGCGGAGGGTTCGCCGAGCGCGAGGGGGTCGCCGAGGTCGAGGGTGCCGAAGTCCTCGAGAATGTGCTCGGGGGAGGTGACGAGGCGGGCGTCGCCATCGCGGAGGAGTTTGTGGTTGCCGGCGAAGCCGGGCCAGTCAACGCGGCCGGGGAGGGCGTAGAGGGCGCGGCCGAAGTCTTTGGCGAAGTCGGCGGTGATGAGGGTGCCGCCGCGGGCCGCGGTCTCGACGATGAGCGTGGCGCGGGCGAGGGCCGCGATGAGGCGGTTGCGCTGCGGGAAGGTCTTGGCGTCGCCGTGGCGGCCGAAGGGATACTCGCTGAGGACGAGTCCGCCGGAGCGGGCGATGTCGCGGGCGAGGGGTTTGCGGCTGGTAGGATAGAGGCAGTCGAGGGCGGTGCCGACGGCGGCGAGGGTGCGGCCGGGGCCTTCGGCGGCGGCGAGGAGGGCGCCTTCGTGGGCGGCGCTGTCGATGCCTTCGGCCAGTCCGCTGGTGACGTGGATGCCGGCCTGGGCGAGGCGGTGGGCAAAGCGGCGGGCTTGCTCGGCGCCGTAGACGGAGGCCGCGCGGGTGCCGACGATGGCGACTTGGGTCTGCCGCAGGAGGCTGACGTCGCCGGCGCAGTAGAGGCAGAGGGGCGCGGAGGAGAGGTCGCGCAGGGTGTCGGGATAGGCGGCGTCGAGCCAGGTGAGGATGCGGACGTTGGCGCGGGCGGCGCGGTCTTCCTCGCGTTCGGCGAAGTCGGAGCGCAGGGCGTCGGCGATTTCTTCGGCCAGTCGCGGGCCGATGTCTTTGCACAGTTCGGCGATCTGCGCGGGGGTGGCGCGGACGGCCTCTTCCAACGCCCCGAAGGCGCGTTCGAGTGAGCGGACCTTGGCCGCGCCCACGCGAGGGACGCGGTTCAGGGCAATCAAGGTTTGTCTTTCCGAGTTCGCGGCGAATCTCCTTTTCGTTTTATGTTAGTGTAGCAAAAAAGGGACGCTGGCGCGCCCCGGAGAACAGAGAACGGAGCGTGCAGGCCCAAAGGGCCAAACCTTCCACGGCCACGGAGAACGGAGCGCCCCTGCGGGGCGACGGGTGAGGCGGTGGGGGAACTGTGGAAGGTTTTTTAGAAAACACGAAGAACACGAAGGACCACGAAGGGACACGAAGGGTGGAACCGCAGATTTCGGAGAAACACAGAGGAGCACAGAGAGGACAGAGGGACACAGAGGCGGGCGGTGTGCTAGCGCACGCAGGACTGCCAGAGTGTCTTTACCACAAAGTGCACAAAGAGGCACAAAGGACACAAAGGGGAGTTGACGGATTAGCTGATTGAGAGATTAGCTGATTGGATGATTGGAGGGTGTGGGGCGCTGCCCCACGCCCCGGCAGGGAGAAGTTCTCCCTGCACCCCCGGCACGTCCGATGGACGTGCCAACAAGCACGCGGGGGCGGGCCGTGCGTGTGCGCAAGGCACACGTCCGGCCCGTGGGCCTGTAGGGGCATGGCGGGCTTCGCACGCCATGCTTTGGGGAGTTGGGAATCTAGCGGCGGAGTCGCCGTCCTAGTTGTCCTATATGTCCTATGGGTCCTACCGCGAAGCTTGGTGATGTTCCGCGAAGACTTGAAAGAGGGCCCAAGCGCGAAGACGATGGGCGGGAGGGAGCGATCAGCGGGCGTTTAGCCCGCAAAGCGACCGGCGTTAGCCCATCTGGCTTCGCGCGCACCTTGCGTCTTTGCGGAAATGGAGGTGGAAAGCCAAGCTTCTAAGCCTCCAAACTTCCAAACTTCCACAGGAGGTACAGGAGATTCAGGAGATACAGGAGCGCCCGATAAACGGGCGACGGAGAAGAGCGCTGTGCATAAGCAACGTCAGCCGCCGTCTTAGAGGTCTTACCGTGCTGTGGAAATTTCCAGGAATGGCACAGAAACGCAAGGGATGGGCGCGGTAGTGAGGCGCAACGCGCCGAACGGTGAAGTGCCCAGGCCCTTGCGTTCCTTTGGTGTCTTCGTGGAGAACTTCCAGTCAGCCAATCAGCGAATCAGCCAATCAGCAAAAGAGACCGGGCGCTCCGGTGGAACGCCCGGTGTCTTTTGGCATTTCTGCCACGACGTTACAGCGTCTGGCCGACGGTGATGCAGATGTTGCCGAAGATGTCTTCGGCGGAGCAACCGCGGGAGAGGTCGTTGATGGGCTTGGCGACGCCCTGGACGATGGGGCCGAGGGCGGTGGCGCCGCCGAGGCGCTGGACCAGTTTGTAGCAGATGTTGCCGGCCTGGAGGTCGGGGAAGATGAGGACGTTGGCGTCGCCCTTGATGGTGCCGCCGGGGTTCTTCTGCAGGGCGACGGCGGGGACGATGGCGGCGTCGGCCTGGATTTCGCCGTCGACCACGGCGTCGAACTTGAGTTCCTCGAAGCGGGCCTTGGTGAGGCGGGCGGCCTCGGCGACCTTGTCGACGAGTTCGTGCTTGGCGGAGCCCTTGGAGGAGAAGGAGAGGAAGGCGACCTTGGGCTGCTTGCCGACGAGGGAGCGGAAGGTGCGGGCGGTGGCCAGGGCGATGTCGACCATCTGCTCGGCGGTCGGGCAGGGGTTGACGGCGCAGTCGGCGAAGCAGAGGACGTCGTCGCCGGCGGCGGTGGGTTCGCGCAGGCCCATGAGGAAGGTGGAGGAGGCCAGCTTGATGCCCGGGGCCGTGCCGACGCACTGGAAGGCCGCGCGGAGCATGTCGCCGGTGGAGGCGATGGAGCCGGCCACGAGGCCGTCGGCTTTGCCGGTGGCGAGCATCATGGCGCCGAAGTAGATGCGCTTGTCGAGCAGGGCCTGGCGGGCGCCTTCGGGGGTCATGCCTTTGGCCTTGCGCTTCTCGTAGAAGGCCTCCGCGAGTTCGTCGAGCAACGCGCCTTGGGTGTAGTCAATCACCTGCGCGGTGGGCATCAGCTTCATGCCCGCGGCGTTTTCGGAGAAGGTGATCTCCTCGGGCGTGCCCAGGACGATGATGTTGGCGACGTTCTCCTGCAGCGCCAGGTTGGCGGCCTTGATGACGCGCGGGTCTTGGCCCTCGGGGAGGACGATGGTGCGGCCGGAGCCCTTGGCCTTCGCGCAAATCTGCTTCAACAGTTCCATGACGTAATCCTTTCTCTAGGAAACGGTGACTCCGTGAGTATACCATAAAAAAGGAGAACGGAGAACAGAAAACGGAGAACAGAACGCGCGGCAAGCGCGCGACAGGTGGGGTGCCAGTCCGAACTACCAAACATCCAAACAACCACTCAAGTCTTTGTTATACTAATAACACGCGATGGGAGAGCCATCGTAACTTTGCACTTTACGCAAATTGATTGCCTCAGTCGAAACTTCGGAACTTTCAATTGAGAAGGCAATTCAATTGGTGAAGTGTGCCATTCCTTGGCACACTTCCTTTTTGGATGCTTTCTCATGGGTTCCGAAGACCTCGACTGAAGCACGCAAAAAGGAAGTGTGCTTTTATGTCTACAAATGACTCCTCTGACAAACTCCACTTGGCCTATGCAACGGACAAGGGATATTTACTTTTGGCGACGGTCTCGGCCTTGAGCGCCATCTCACAGACAAGCGACCCCGCACAGCTTGTCTTCCATCTGCTTGATTGTGGATTGGACGAGGCTGACTGGAAACGCTTCCATGAAACTTTGACGCGGGGTGATACGAAACCAACGGTGTTGCGTCATCGTATTGGGATGGGGCAATTTGAGGGGTTCACAAAGTGGCGAGGTAGCATGGGGCCATATGCGCGACTCCTGTTACCGGAGATTCTGCCAGATGAATCGTGGTGCGTGTATGTCGATTGTGACACCCTCTTCGTTGACGATCCGCTGAGGTTGCGCGCGTGCGTGGACCACAAAGCCGCGCTTCAGGGATACCCGATTTGGCAGGGGAACTTTAGCGAACAATGGGTGGTGGATGAGGTTTGCGCCTGGTTTCGCGAAAATCGAGGCAAAGATATCGAGAATGGCACACTCTATATCAATTCAGGCTTCATTGTGGTCAATCTGGATTGGTGGCGCAGACATGGGGTAAAAGACGCGTGCATGGATTTCTTGCAACAATGCCCCTCCGCTCATTGGCCTGATGAAATGGCCCTCAACGATGCTTGTTTTGGCCACACCAAAGCTCTTCCCGCTGGATGGGGCACCTTCGCCGGCTATGCTTTGCGTACGCCTACACTCCACTGTGTCCATTATATCGGCTGTGCGCCGCACAAGACGCGTTTCAACCAAATGTATGGGTTCAACGACATCACGGCCGCCTGGATGGTCTGTGCGCAAACACTGCTTGGCCTGTCTGTGACGGAGGCATGTGGTGTGCCGCGTTGGAAATGGGAACTTGGGCGGCTTTACAACCATCTGCTTCGTCCTATCGTTGCACTTGGAGTACATCTTCCGAGTCTAAAAGGGACAAAGCTTGTCTTCCTACTCCAAGGAACCTTCGTTACAAGGGCCAATCGATGGCTCCATTCCCCTCGGCTGTGGACGGAGCGCTGGCATGGACAAGCCTGACGACTTCCCTTATCTTCTCTCTTCAGACACCATTTTATTCAAGGATGTTAAGTGTGACGCGATACAAGGGAATCTGAGTTGTTCAGACCTTGCGTGTTTCGCTGACTATGCACTACGTACCCATTGATGGATGTGTAGAGGTATGAAAGATTGAATGGAGCTTCGCCCGTCGCGCGCTTGCCGCGCGTTCTGTTCTCTGTTTTCTGTTCTCCGTTCTCTGGGGTGGCGTCAGCCACCCCTTCCGTTCTCTGTTCTCTGGGGTGGCGCTAGCCACCCCTTCTGTTCTCCGGGGTGGCGTCAGCCGCCCCTCCGCGCGCCCCTGCACAGTGCGCGGGATTATGGTACACTTTATGCGTTTATCGATTGAAGGATTGCGACAATGAGTGGGATTGACCCAACGGGAGGCGTGACCTCCGCGAAAGGCTTTCGCGCCGCGGGCGTGAAGGCCGGGGTGAAATATGCCGACCGCCTGGACGTTGCTCTGGTGGCCTCGGACCGTCCCTGCGCGGCGGCCGGCGTCTTCACCACCAACCAAGTCTTTGCGGCGCCGGTGGGTTTTGACCGTGCGCGCTTGGCTAAGGCCCCTGCGGCCCAGTGCGTGGCCGTGAACACCGGTTGCGCCAACGCTTGCACCGGCGAGGCCGGCCAGGAGGCCGCGGCCGCCATGGCCCGCGCCGCCGAGGAGGCTTTGGGTCTGCCCGAAGGTTCCGCGTTGGTGGCGAGCACGGGCGTCATCGGCGCGCCGCTCCCTGTCGACCGCGTGACCGCGGGCATCGCCGCCGCCGCCCAGGCCCTTTCCGAGGGTCCGGAGGTGAACGAGACCGCCGCGCGCGCCATCATGACCACCGACACGCGGCCCAAGCACGCCGCCATCACCTGCGAGATTGACGGCAAGACCGTCACGCTGGGCGGCATGTGCAAGGGCGCCGGCATGATCGAGCCCAAGATGGCCACCATGCTCGCCTTTATCACCACCGACGCCGCCGTCGACCCCGGCTGGCTGCAAGACGCCCTCAAGGCCGCCACCGACCAGAGTTTCAACTGCGTGGTGGTGGACGGCGACGAATCGACCAACGACTCCCTCTTCTGTCTGGCCAACGGCGCCGCCGGCAACACGCCCCTCTGCGCCGCCCATCCGCAGGCCGCCACCTTCCAAGAGGCGCTTGACGCGCTCTGCCAGGCCCTGGCCAAGGAAATCGTCATGGACGGCGAGGGCGTGAGCAAGTTCGTCACCGTGCGCGTGACCGGCGCCGAGACGCCGCACGACGCGCACCTGGTGGCCCGCGCCATCGCCCGCTCGCCCCTCGTCAAGACCTCTTGGTTCGGCCGTGACCCCAACTGGGGCCGCGTGCTCTGCGCCGCGGGTTACTCCGGCGCCGAGGTCGACCCCACCAAGACCCGCATTCTCTATGCCGGCGTCTGCGCCTACGACTGCGGGAAGATCGCCGACGAGGCCACGCTCGCCGAGCTCTCCAAGCGCATGGAGGCCCGCGCCTTTGATGTCGACGTCGAGCTCGGGTTGGGCGACGGCGCCGAGACCGTCTTCACCTGCGACCTCACCTTCGAGTACGTGAAGATCAACGCGGAGTACACCACATGACCACCGTCGAGCAATGCATCGAGAAGGCCAACGTCCTCATCGAGGCCGTGCCTTATATCCAGGACTTCCGCGGGAGCCTCGTGGTCGTCAAGGTCGGCGGCAGCGTCATGGAGTCCCCGGACAACCTCTTCCGCCTCCTCAGCGACGTCGCCTTCATGCGGACTGTCGGCATCAAGGTCATCCTGGTGCACGGCGGCGGCAAGGCCATCAGCCGCGCCATGGCCGAGGCCGGCATCCCCCCCAACTTCGTCCGCGGCCTGCGCGTCACCGACGAGCAGACCATCGAGGTCGTCGAGTCCGTCATCAAGCGCGAGGTCAACGCCAACATCCTCCGCCTCCTCAACGACAACTTCCACGTCATCGCCCGCCCCCTCCACGGCGACTGGATCCTCACCGTCCGCAAGGAGACCGGCATCGACCCCGAAACCGGCGCCACCCTCGACTGGGGTTATGTGGGCCAGCCCACCAAGGTCAAGATCAACTCCATCACCGACATGACCGACGCCGGCGTCATCCCCGTGATCACGCCTCTCGGCCTCGGCGAGGAGGACGGCAAGCTTTACAATGTCAACGCGGACGTCGCGGCCGTGGCCATCGCCAAGGCCCTGCGCGTGCGCAAACTCGTTTTCATCTCTGACGTCCCCGGACTCCTGCGCGACGTCGGAGACCCCACGTCCCTCATCTCCACCCTCCGCGTCGGCAACGTCGCGCGGCTCAAGGAGGAGGGCGTTATCAGCGGCGGGATGATCCCCAAGATCGACAGCTGCGTCGAGGCTATCGAGGCCGGCGTGCAGCGCGTCCACTTGGTGGATGGCAGAATGCCCCACTCCCTGCTGCTCGAAATCTTCACGAAACAAGGCGTAGGAACGGAGATCAAAGCCGATGAGTGAGAAAACCAAAGACATCGCCAACCTGTACGATTTGTGCCTCATGCACACCTATACCCCTGCCATCGCCATCCTCGAAGGCCACGGCAGCAAGGTGACCGGCATGGACAACATGCAGTACATCGACCTCACCGCCGGCATCGCCACCCTCGCCTGCGGCCACTGCCACCCCAAAGTCACCGAGGCCATCGTCAACCAGGCCAAGCTCCTCCCCCACTGCTCCAACCTCTACTACAACCCCAACATGGCCCTCCTCGGCCAGCGCCTCTCCAAGCTCTCCGGCGGCTACAAGGCCTTCTTCGCCAACTCCGGCGCCGAAGCCAACGAGAACATGGTCAAGATCGCCCGCCTCTGGGGCAAGGACCACGGCGGCCGCTACGAAGTCATCACCTTCAACAAGGGCTTCCACGGCCGCACCCTCGCCATGTGCGCCGCCACCGCCCAGACCAAGATCCAGGACGGCTTCGACCCCCTCCCCACCGGCTTCGCCTACGCGGATTACAACGACCTCGACTCCGTCAAGGCCGCCCTCACCGACCGCACCGTCGCCATCATGCTTGAGCCCGTCCAGGGCGAAGGCGGCGTCATCCCCGCAGACCCCGCCTTCCTCCAAGGCATCGCCGACCTCTGCAAGGAGCATGACCTCCTCCTCCTCTTCGATGAGATCCAGACCGGCATGGGCCGCACCGGCACCCTCTTCGCCTGGGAAGACACCCCCGTCAAGCCCGACCTCTTCACCCTCGCCAAGGCCCTCGGCGGCGGCCTCCCCCTCTCCGCCGTCCTCGCCCGCCCCGACATCGCCGACCTCGTCAAGCCCGGCATGCTCGGCACCACCTTCGGCGGCAACCCCTGCGCCTGCGCCGCAGCCCTCGCCGTCCTCGACGTCATCGAAGAGGAAAAGCTCCTCGACCACGCCAAGACCGCCGGCGCCCAGCTCCGCGAAGGCCTCGAAGCCCTCGCCGCCGTCCATCCCCAGATCCTCGACGTCCGCGGCAAAGGCCTCCTCCTCGGCATGGTCGTCGAAGGCGCCGCCAAGGACGTCGTCGAAGCCTGCCGCAACCTCGGCGCCCTCTGCTGCACCGCCGGCGAGCACGTCGTCCGCTTCATCCCCCCGCTGAACATCCCCGAAAAGGACATCGCCGAAGCCCTCGACATGATTTCCGACGCCCTCGACCAGCTCTGGGGCGACGCCGAATAAACCCCTTCACCCAACACGAAAGGACCCATCCCCATGTCTCTCCGCAACCTCATCGCCGCCGGCGTCGTCTCCGCCGCCGCCATCGTCGCCACCGCCGCCACCGCCGCCGAAGTCGCCGAAAAGGGCGCCGAACTCGGCAAGTGGACCAGCGACGCCCCCGCCGCCCAGGAACTCGCCAAGAAGACCGGCAAGCCCCTCTTCATCCAGTTCACCGGCTCCGACTGGTGCGGCTGGTGCAAGCTCATGGATGGCAAAGTCTTCTCCACCACCGAGTGGGCCGACTACGCCAAGGACAACCTCGTCCTCCTCTACATCGACTTCCCCCGCGGCAAGCAGCAGAGCAAGGAACTCGAGGACCAGAACGAGAAGCTCTCCGAGCAATACGGCATCGGCGGCTTCCCCACCTACATCATCCTCGATGCCCAGGGCAAGCAGCTCGGCCAGCTCGGCGCCAGCCAGGACGCCACCCCCCAGGGCTTCATTGACCAGGTGAAGGACGTCCTCATCATCCAGAGCATCGATAAGCTCCTCTCCGCCGAAGACCTCGCCGCCTACAAGGCCGCCGAGGCCGAATTCGCCAAGCTCGAGAAGGAAGCCGAGGCCCTTCAGGCCAAGATCATGAAGGAAGCCCAAGCCCTCCAGACCCGCTTCGATGCCAACCGCGCCAAGACTGACGCCCTCAAGGCCAAAGCCCGCGAAGCCGCCAAGGCCAAGTGAGCCCCCACGGCTCCCCCTCAAAAAGGCCCCCACCCGGGGCCTTTTTGTTTCACGCTGGAGGCTTGGAAGCTTGGCTACCCCTCTCAAGACCGCCTGTCTAAGAAACCGCAGATTCCGCAGATTGGGGCGTGCTGACGCACGCAGGACGCACGAATTGAAAGTTTAGAAGGTTAGAGACTTGGCTTTTTATCCACGGCCTATCCGTCGCCCCGCAGGGGCGCTCCGTTCTCCGTTTTCCGTTTTCCGTTCTCCGGGGCGCGTCAGCGCCCCTTATGCTATACTATAAACAAGGAGCAACGCCATGGAAGAAGAGAAGATTGCGCAAGGGACCTATGACTTCCGCGTCATGCGGGAGGATGGATTCCGTTATGTGGACAAGACGGCATTGCTCTATCCGCTCGTCACGCGCGGGAGAGATTCCTTCTTCTTCATCTCGCGTCCTCGGCGCTTCGGCAAATCGCTGATGCTCTCCACGTTGGAATGTCTCTTCCGTGGCGAGCGCGAGCTCTTCAAGGGTCTAGCCATCGACAAGATGGATTACGACTGGAAATCCTATCCCATCCTCCACTTCAACTTCGCGGGCCTCAATGTGGAGACGCTCGAGACCTTCAAGATTGACTTTCGCAGCTATGTCAGGGAGACGTTGACCAAGGCCGGGTGTGAATGGAACAACGCGGATTTTCCCGGCGCCAACTTCAGCCGGGCCATCAAAACCTTGGCGGCTGCCTCGGAACAGAAGTCCGTGGTTATCCTCATCGATGAGTACGACGCACCCGTTGGTCATGCGCTGAATGACATCCAAAAAGCCTCAGCCATCCGCCAAGAATTGTCGAACTTCTACATTCAAATCAAGAACAACGTCGGCGCCATCCGTTTCATGATGATGACCGGCGTGACGCGCTTCACCCAGCTTTCCGTCTTCTCGGCGCTGAACAACCTCACCGACCTGACGATGGACGACCAATATGCCACGCTCCTTGGCTACACCGATGAGGAGCTGGAGGCCAACTTCAGCAAGACGTTGCATCGCCATGCCGAGGTCATGGGCCTTTCCTATGAAGATTACCGCGAGAAACTTCGCTGGTGGTACAACGGTTACCGTTTCGCCCGCTGGAACACGATCAAGGTCTACAATCCCTTCGCCATCGGACAAACCCTCAGAGCCTGTACCCCCGAGTTCATCGGCACATGGATCTCCACCGGGTGGACTTCCGCCGTCTTCCACTATTTTGCGAACAACCAACTCGCTGAACAGGACTACGAAAACGTTGAAGATGTCTTCGAGGAAGATCTGAACGTCTGCGGGCTAGAGAGCATCAATCCCATCGCCATGCTTTACCAGGGCGGTTACCTCACCATCAAAGACTACCGAAACGGAGCCTTCACCCTCGGCATCCCTGACGAAGAGGTTCGCCGCGCGTTCAATGCTCAGCTCGTCAAGAAGTTTGTCGGACAGGAAGACAACCATTACCTCAGCGTTGTCAGTCGGGCCCTGATGCGTGCCGACTTCGCCACCTTCTTCGGCAAACTCTCCGACCTCTACGCACATCTTACTTATGGCCCCAAAGAGGACAGCGTGCAGGAGTTCTCCTTCCAACGCATTCTCTACGTGTTACTGACCTCCAGTGGATTCTTCCGCGTCACCGCCGAGGACCGCCAGTCTCACGGTCGCGCAGATTTGGTCGCCGAGACGCCCGAGCGTGTCTTTGTCTTTGAGCTCAAGGTCGACGGCACGCCCCAAGAGGCCCTGGCCCAAATCAAAGAAAAAGGCTACGCCGAGCCCTATCGCCACAGCGGCAAGGAAATTCACCTCATCGGCCTCTCCTTCAACGGCGAAACCCGCCGCCTCACCGGCACCGCAACCGAGCCCCTCGTGTAGGCCTCCAAAAGCCCCCTTCCGAGACCCTATAGTGGTCCGAGGTCAACCACTATAGTGGTCGGGGTCGAGACCCTATAGTGGTCCACCCCGAAACCCTTAAGGGTCCGGAAAGCCCCCTTTAGGGCCCCCCTTTCCGCCCCCCTCCATCACTCTGTCCACCGCTTTATCCGTCGCCCCGCAGAGGCGTCCCGTTCTCCGTTTTCCGTTTTCCGTTTTCCGTTCTCCCGGCTTTCTTACGGACTCCTCATAGTTCCCCCCTTGAATTCACATAGAAATAAGCGTAAACTATTGAGCATTCTTATTCAAGGAGCGACTATGGCCTGGTTCATCGGCGGTATTCTCTTTCTCATCCTGGGTTACTTCACCTACGGGCGCTTCATTGAGCGACTGTTGCGCCCCGACGACCGGCCCACGCCCTGTTACACCCAGGCCGACGGCGTGGATTACGTCCCCCTGCCGATGTGGAAGAACATGCTCATTCAGCTGCTCAACATCGCCGGCGTGGGCCCCGTCATCGGCGTCATCATCGGCATCAAGTTCGGCTGGCAATGCTTCTGGATCATCCCCATCGGGTGCGTCTTTGGCGGCGCGGTGCACGACTGCGTCTCCGGCTTCATGAGCGTGCGCGCCAAGGGTGCCAACCTCCCCGCCCTCACCCAGGGCTCCCTCGGCCGGTGGTACACCCAGGCCTACTCCATCTTCCTCATGGCCCTCCTCCTGCTGGTGGTCGCCGTCTTCATCAACGTCCCGGCCAACCTCGCCGCCGGCCTCACCGCCCCTGCCGTGCCAGACCTCCCCTGGTTCTGGATCTTCGTCGGCATCATCTTCCTTTACTATATTGTCGCCACCCTCTTCCCCGTGGACAAAATCATCGGCGCCATCTATCCCTTCTTCGGGGCCATCCTCCTCATCGGGTCGCTTGCCATGCTCGGCTCGTTGGTCTGGCACGGCCTCTCCGAGCCCTGGCTCTTCACCGAGACCGAGAAGTTCAAGGCCGGCATGTTCCACGATCAGCCCATCATCCCCTGCCTCTTCGTCACCATCGCCTGCGGTATCCTCTCCGGCTTCCACGCCACCCAGTCGCCCATCGTCGCGCGCACCATGAAGAGCGAACGCCAAGCCCGCGCCACCTACTACGGCATGATGATCGCTGAAGGCGTCATTGCCATGGTCTGGGCCGGCGCCGGCATGGCCATCTACAACCTCTTCCCCGAGCTCATGGCCAAACCCGCCACCGATGCCCTCATGGAGAGCACCCGCACCTTTCTCGGCTCCTGGATGGGCACCGTCACCGTCCTCTCCGTCATCGTCCTGGCCATCACCAGCGGCGACACCGCCCTCCGCTCCCTGCGCCTCACCCTCGCCGAAATCACCCGCGTGCCCCAACGCCGCTTTGTCGCGCGCCTCGGCCTCTGCCTGCCCCTCATCGCCATCGTCGCCGCCCTCCTCTGGTGGAGCAACCTCAGCGCCGAGAGCTTCGAGTGGCTCTGGAAATACTTCGCCTGGGGCAACCAGATTCTCGCCGCCAGCACCCTCATGGTCTGCACCGTCTGGCTCATGCGCCGCGGCGTCGCCCCCTGGTTTACCCTCATTCCCGGTATGTTCATGACCTTCGTCGTCACCTCCTTCATCATGTGGTCCGACCCCTCCCACGCCGGCTGCCCCTACGGCCTCAACCTCCCCATCCGCACCGCCTACGCCATCGCCGGCGTCTTCACCTTCTTCGCCGCCGTCTCCGTCATCCGCCTCGGCTCCATGGGCGGCGAAGCCGCCGCCCCGGAGAACGGAGAACGGTAAACGGAGCGTGCAGGCCCGAAGGGCCAAACCTTCCACGGCTACGGAACGCCCCTCCGGGGCGACCGATAAATCTCCGCCCAAGGATTTATCAGTATTTCCATTGTTACGCCGGATCTTGCGCCGAACGCCTAAAAAGGCCTTCGGCGCAATTTTTAGCGTAAACGCATCATCCCACAAAATAAGTCTTTATGGTTGACGGGGGGGGGGAAAGTTGCTATTGTATAGGCAGTCAAGGGTGCCAGGAGGCGCCCCGGGAAAGGAATTCAGAAATGAAGAAACTTGTGATTGCGGCCTTGATGGCCTGTGCTTTTGGCATCGGGACGGCCTCTGCCGTGACGATGAACTGGACGGACTCTAATGGCAATCTGACCACGACGGAACGGAATTATGGGGACTCCTTCACCGTCAGCCCCACCACCTCCTTCTCGATGTTGGTGACGCTCAACGTCAGTGGATACGCGGCGAACCAAAAGTGGGATGTCCTCACGGCCTACAACACTGCTAACAAGAGCGACGATGGCTTCCGCCTTCGCATAGAAAATAGGTGGATGTTGCTGAAGTACAAGGACGAGGGCACAGAGAAGGATATCAAAAGCGGTACCAACGGCAACCTTTCCGACTCGTTGGACTCCACCAATGGGACGCTTCGCTTAGCCATCGCCGTGACCGCGGAAGGCATTCGCGTCGCTGTCATGGGCCAGGACGCTCTTTTCACAACTGATGCTATCGGGCTTGATGAGCTGACGAACTGGAGCATCGGCACGCACGTTGATGGCGTCGACCTCACGCAGGTGGACGTCTATGAAGGCGTGGCTTGGACGGACGACCAACTTCATGCTGCGGCCGACGGTCAACCCATCCCCGAGCCGACCGCCCTGGCACTCTTGGCCTTGGGCGTGGCCGGTGTGGCCCTCCGCCGCCGCGTGGCTTGATTACCCCGCCAATCTCTTGCAAAGGCTCTCCGGTTTCCCGGAGGGCCTTTTTCATGCCCCGTGCAGTCTTTCCCCGAGAGAAAGGGATTGCGCCAAATCTTGCGCCGAGAGCCTAAAAAGGCCTTCGGCGCAATTTTTAGTGCAAGTACATCTCATTAATAGAATGGAGGAAATGCGCCTTTTTCAGATTTCAGCGCAATTTCTAAAGAATTGCGTTGAATGTTTCGCAACGATGTCGCTTCCCCTGGAAGTGCCCTTATCCGTCAGAAGCCTAAAAGGATTGCAACGAGAATTGCAATTTCGGCATAAAATGCCGCTTTTTGCAATTCTTCATTGCAGTTACAACAGGCTGTAGAACATAGAGATAGTAACGGATTTTCGTGTTTCATTGCAATTTCCAAAGAATTGCATTGAAACCTTTTGGACAATCCTTTATACTAAGGGGCGAAAGGAGCGCGCCATGCGGATACAATCGGCACCCGAAATCAATAATCCCACCTTCCAAGCCTGGTTTGCCAGGTCTGGAGTTATGGCGTTCTCAGAGCTTCTGCGCACGGCCCAGGCTCAACGTGAGTATCAACCTTGGCGTAAGGCCCGCTACACCGCACCCGATGGCATCTCTCCTGAGGTCTGGTGGCCCACCCTTTGCCTGGCCCGCCAGCTGTCTGTCATCGATCCCACCCTTACTGGCGTGAGCGGTCAACCCTTTCTCCTCACAATGACCGATGAAATCCGCCATTTACTTCACGAAATCGACCGCAAAGCCCCCATAGCCGTCACCCTCGGTGGCGCAAACGGTCGCGATGACCTCTCGAACCTTCGGCGGACTTACCTTCAACGTGAGCAAATCGCCGAGGCCATCTCCTCCAGCCAAATGGAGGGCGCCGCCACCACTCGCCAAGTCGCCCAAGAGATGCTCCTGCACGAGCGCCCCCCGCGCGACGACGGCGAGCGCATGATCGCCAACAACTACGCTACTATCCGCAACCTTGACGTTTGGTGCCGCGAACCGCTCACAGAAGACCTCCTCGCCCGCATCCACCGCACCCTCACCGACGGCCTTCTCCCTGAGTCCGCCCAGGGCCGCTATCGCACCTCCGACGATATTGTCGTCCGCGATCGCTATGATAGGGTCGTTCACCAGCCGCCTCCTGCCGCCGACTTGCCTGCCCGCATGGCCGCCCTCATCACCTTTGCCAACCAAGACGCCGAGGCACGCGCCACCTTCCTTCATCCCGTCCTCAAGGCCATCCTTCTCCATACGTTCCTCGCTTACGAACACCCCTTCCGGGACGGCAATGGCCGTACTGCCCGCGCCCTCTTCTACTGGAGCCTCCTCCGCGACGGCTACTGGGTCGCCCCCTACGTCTCCATTTCCCGCATGTTCCGCCAGGAACGCGCCGCCTACGACGAGGCCTACCTCGATATGGAGACCTGCCACCTCGACACCACCTACTGTGTGCTCATCAACCTTCGCGTCTTTGTCCGCGGCCTGCACGACCTCTACGCCTTCATAGAAGATAAAAACACCCAGACGAAACGCTGGCGCGAGACTTTTCAAGATAAATTTAACGCCCGCCAACTCGACCTTCTCGATCATACCCTTCGCCATCCCGAGTACCATTACACCTTCCAAGAACATCAAAACTGGCACGCCATCTCCCACAACACCGCCCGTGCCGACCTTGAGGAACTTGAGACCCGCGGGTTTCTCAAGCGCCACAAAGAGGGTCGTCTCCGCTACTACACCGTCACCGACCTCTTCAAGACCCTCGTCGATCATCTTCTCCACGAAGACGCGAAGTGACGCAAGGGTCTGGCCACTTCACCGTTCGGCGCGTTGGGATTTCTATTTATATATCTTTCAGCCGATGCCATAATGTAGTATAATAAGCGGCACGTGGAGGGAGAGCCTTCATCAATTGATTGCGACCTCGCAACCAGCACGTCAGAGAAAACTTAGGAACTTTTCGAAAAGGCGTCATGGATGCGGCGTGCGCGTATGCGCATCGCCTCCCTTGTCTTCTTTTCGGGTATCCTAAGACCTTCTCTGGAGACACAGGGAGGTTTTTTGGGTGGCCCCAGGGAACCGACCTCACAACCACGACCAGGGAGAACCACCCATGCCACAATTCCAAACTGTAACCATTCAAGGGAAAGGTCTGTTTAGCAAAAACATGACCCTGACCTTGACCGACAAATGGCTCATCGTCAAAGACAGCTTTGGCGGCGAGGTGATGCGCCTATCTCCCAGTCAGGCCAATATGCGCGTGGAGGCCTGGGGGAGCGGAATCCTTCTTGTGTCCTTTATTTGTTTCCTGCTTGGCCTCTTCATGGTGAGTTCTACCCTCTTTATGACCATGGAGAGCGGAGCACTTAGCCCACTGTCGCTCTTGGGTGCTATTCTGATTGTCGCAGGTTTTTGGCGTTTGGCAAAGAGCAAATACCGCAAACTCTACTTGGTGGTGGGCTGCGGGCAATTTTTCCTTGTCAAACCAGAAGAGGTACCCAAACTCTACCAGTTAATGGAAATGGTAGAGAATTGGACCGCCAACAAGGAACGCTGAGGCATTCCTTTGCACGCAAAAGGCCCCGGTTCCGGGGTCTTTTGTGTTTTTATGGGAAGGCGGGCCTTTCAGCCGCCAAAATGTATATTGGAGACATAAGGCGCGCGCCCATGGATCCATGCGCGAGGCCCCGTCCTGTTTTCTTCTCGCTTTGCGGGCCTGATTTTGGGTACGCTTGCCGTAAGTGTTTTTTCAAGGAAAGTGCCCTACGTAAGTCTTTTCGCCAAAATGTAAGTCTTTTTGCTTCCCGCCTTTTCTCCCTTCCTTGCGGAATTGCTCCCGCTGTGATAGCGGGTTACTTGTTTTAAGGGATCTGGTTTATGTAAGTGTTTTTTATGAAAAAAGGTTTGGCCCTTTGGGCCTACACAGTGATTTCCAAAACACACTGGCAGTCCTGCGTGCGGTAGCACGCCCTTAATCTGCTCAAAATCTGCGAAATCTGCGGTTCCTCTTGCGTCGCTCAGCCCCCTGAGTCCCCATTTTTCCGGACAGTATTGCTCCGTTCTCTGTTTTCTGTTCTCTTATTTGGTACAATACCCATTACAGTTTTCCCTTTGATTGACCTTTTGTAGATAGGAAAGGACCCCGACATGGCAGAGAAGAAGAGCGCGGCGGCAACGGCGACCGCCGACGAAAAGTTGGCCGCAGTGCTGAGCCAAATCCGCAAAGAGTTCGGCTCCTCCGCCATCATGAAGATGGGCGAAGTGGAGGTCCAGGACGTCCCCGTCATCTCCACGGGCGCCTTCTCGCTCGACCTCGCGCTCGGCGTGGGCGGCGTCCCGCGCGGCCGCATCATCGAGATCTTCGGCAACGAGTCCTCCGGCAAGACGACCCTTTCGCTGCACATCGCGGCCAACGCCCAGAAGCAAGGCGGCATCGTCGCCTTCATCGACGCCGAGCACGCCCTCGACGTGGCCTACGCCCGCCGCATCGGCGTGGACGTCGACAACCTCCTGCTCTCCCAGCCGAACTCCGGCGAGGAGGCCCTGCAGATCACCGAGCAGCTGGTCCGCTCCGGCGCGGTGGACGTCGTCATCGTCGACTCCGTGGCGGCGCTGGTGCCGCAGAGCGAGCTGGACGGCGACATCGGCGACTCGCACATGGGCGCCCAGGCCCGCCTGATGTCTCAGGCCATGCGCAAGCTCACCGGTCTGCTGGCCTCCACCAAGACGCTCTGCATCTTTACCAACCAGATCCGCATGAAGATTGGCGTGATGTTCGGCAGCCCCGAGACCACCACCGGCGGCAACGCCCTCAAGTTCTACGCCTCCGTCCGCATGAAGATTGCCCGCGTCGCCACCCTCAAGGACAACGCCGGCAAGGCCTACGGTAACCGCACCCGCGTCAACGTCGTGAAGAACAAGGTCGCGCCGCCCTTCACCGAGGCCGAGTTCGACATTCTCTACTCCCGCGGCATCTCCTGGGAAGGCTCCGTCCTCGACGCGGCCCTCGCTGCCGGCGTCGTCACCAAGCGCGGCTCCTGGCTCAGCTTCGAAAACGAGCAGATCGGTCAGGGTGCCAACGCCGCCACCGAGTTCCTCCGCGCCAATCCCGACGTCGTCGAGAAGATCAAGGCCAAGGTCCTCGAACATCGCGAAGCCTTCGCCCCCGGCGCCTCCGCCGCCAAGTCCGCCCCCGCGGAGGCCGAGGCCCCCGCCGCCGAGTGAGGTGGGGCGGCTCCGCCGCCCCGGAGAACGGAGAACAGAGAACGGAGAACAGAACGCGCGGCAAGCGCGCGACGGATAAGCCAATGCCTTCATAGCACGGCATGCCAATCCGTCGTTCGTGAACGTGCTTTTGTATCTCCTGTGTCGTCTGTCGGGCACGTCGCAGACGTGCCTGCGGGTGCAGGGGGTGTTTCCCCCTGCCGGGGCGTGGGGCAGCGCCCCACCACTATCCAATCAGCCAATCAGCTAGAACCCTTTATGTACTTTGTAATGAACCCTAACGCTTTCACCTCCTCCCAGCGCTCCGTCTGTCGCCCGTGAGGGCGTTCCGTTTTCCGTTCTCCGTTTTCCGTTCTCCCCGCTCCCGTATGCAAACCTCCACCTCTTCCTTTCTCTATTGCTTAAAAATCGCCTGGCCGCTGGTGCTGGCGATGACCGGCAACGCGTTGATGATGTTCGTGGACCGCCTCTTCTTGGCCCACTACAGCGCCGTCAGCATCCAGGCCGCGTTGCCCGCCGGGTTGGTCGCCTTCATGGTCATCGCGTTGTTGCAAAACGTCGTCTCCTACTCCGGCACCTTTGTGGCGCAATACGCCGGGGCCGGGAACCGCGCCGCCTGCGCCCGCGCCATGGGCCAAGGCCTCTGGCTCTCCCTCGCCTGCGTGCCCGTCCTCCTCGCCACCATGCCGCTGGGCCTCTGGCTCTTCGACCTCGTGGGCCACGCACCCGACGTCCTTGCCGCCGAGAAGAGCTACTACCTCACCTTGGTGGTCGCCAACCTCGCCCTCCCCTTCGGCGCGGCGCTCAGCGGCTTTTTCGCCGGCCGCGGCCACACCCGCCTGGTCATGGTCGCCAACCTCATCGGCAACGTCGCCAACATCGTCCTCGATCCCCTCTTCATCTGGGGGTGGGGCCCCATTCCTGAGCTCGGCATCGTCGGCGCCGGCGTCGCCACCGCCATCGGCCAATTCCTCATCGTCCTCATCCTCGCCGCCGCGCTCTGCTTCGAGCCCCACTTCTCCACCGGCCGCCGCCGCCGCGTCGTCCTCGCCTGGAAACGGCCCCTCGCCATGCGCATCGTGCGCTTCGGCATCCCCAACGGCGGCCACGTCCTCCTCGACGTCGGCACCTTCACCGTCTTCACCTTCGTCACCGGCTGGCTCGACCCCATCGAGTTTGCCGCCAGCAACATCGCCTTCGCCATCAACCAGCTCGTCTTCGCCCCCCTCATGGGCATCGGCATGGCCGCCAGCATCGTCGTCGGCCAACGCATGGGCGACCGCGACCCCCAGGGCGCCGCCCGCGGCGGCCGCAACGTCGTTCTCCTCGGCTGGCTCTACGTCCTCCTCTGCCTCCTCATCATCGGCGGCCTCAACGGCCCCATCCTCCGCCTCTTCTACCCCGCCGATGCCCCCTTCGACTACGCCCCCTACGTCACCCTCGGCCGCCACCTCATCGCCATCTTCCTCGCCTGGGCCTTCTTCGACGTCCTCAACATCATCCTCGGCGGCGCCCTCAAAGGTGCCGGCGACACCCGCTTCGTCGTCCTCTGGGTTGGCGGCACCGCCCTAATCCTCTGGATGCCCGCCCTCTTCGGCGCCTACGCCCTCGGTGCCTCCATCGAAGTCCTCTGGATCACCATGCTTGGCTACGTCATGATTGCCGGCGGCGGCCTCCTCGTCCGCTTCCTCCGCGGCCGCTGGAAAGAGATTCGGCTGATTAGCTGATTCGCTGATTGGAAGGGTGTGGGGCGCTGCCCCACGCCCCGGCAGGGAGAAGTTCTCCCTGCACCCCCGGCACGTCCGATGGACGTGCCTAAAGGACGTCGCGGTAGGACGCATAGGACATATAGGACGACTAGGACGGGGCGGCGACGCCGCCCAAGAGAACGGAACGCACCCCGGTGGGGCGACAGGTGAAGCCACTGTCCAATAATTATTCTGGCAGTCCTGCGTGCGCTAGCACACCCTCAATCTGCAACAAATCTGTGAAATCTGCGGTTTCACATTCTGGCAGTCCTTTTCCCCTTGGTGTACCTTCGTGGTTCTTCGTGTGCTTCGTGTTTCCCAAAACATCCCACGCACTCCCAGCGCTCGCGCCTGTCGCCCCGCAGGGGCGGTTTCCAATCAGCCAATCAGCTAATCAGCTAATCAGCCGATGATTTTCCTTGCCTTTCGGCATTGAATTGGGGTATCTTATTGTTAATGTATTTGAGAGGGGGCGTCCCCTCTGGGTCAACCTGCGGGCCTCCTCCCTTGCCGAGGCGGGGTGCGCGCCAAAGACAGCACTCCGCGGCAAACAGGAACGTATCCAGATGGATATCTATGTCGGCAATCTTGCCTACGCGACGGACGACGAAGCCCTCCGCGCCGCCTTTGCGGCCTATGGCGAAGTGACCTCGGCGCGCGTCGTGACCGACCGCATGACGAACCGCTCCAAGGGCTTCGGCTTTGTGGAAATGCCCAACGAAGACGAGGCCAACGCGGCCATCGCGGCCCTCAACGGCGCCGAGCTCGACGGGCGCCCCCTGCGCGTGAACGAATCCCAGCCCAAGCCGCGCGAGGATCGCCCGCGCCGTCCTTACGGCGGTGGCGGCTATGGCGACCGTCCCCGCCGCCCTTACGGTGACCGCCCCTATGGCGACCGCCCCCGCGGTGGCCGTGGCCCCCGTGGCGGTTATGGCGACCGCGGCCCCCGCCGTGGCGGCTATGGCCGCCGCGACTACGACGGCCCGCCCGAATCCCAGTGGTAAGCCAGGCCGCCCCGCGGCCTCTCGTTAAACTCCAAAGGCGACGCCGCGCGCCGCCTTTGGGGTGTTTGCCTATTGAAGCTTGAGGCCCTTTTTCCGCAAAGACGCAAGGGGAGGCGCGAACCGCTTCGGGCTCCATCGGTCGTTCTGCGGCTTCGCCGCTGACCGCGACCACCGCCCTCCGTTTCGCGCCTTGCCGAGTTCTCGGGAACATCATCCGTCGCCCCGCAGGGGCGTTCCAATCAGCTAATCAGCTCCAGAGTTGCAAAGGGGGCGCACATTGTGGTATCTTATTGCGACTTATTCCGCGGAGGACGGCTTTCAGGCCGATGGCCGCCAAAGCGGACAACCCACAAAGGAACACGATCATGCCTAAGATGAAGACCAAAAAGGCAGCGACCAAGAAGTTCAAACTGTCGGCCACGGGCAAGGCTATGCGCACCCAGGCCGGGAAACGCCACCTCAATGGCTACAAGACCCGCGCCCGCAAGCGCAACCTCCGTGGCGCCACCGCCGTCTACGAAGGCAACCAGAAGATGGTCGCCCGTATGCTTCAGGCCTAACCCAGGAGGACACACACCATGAGAGCCACCAACGCCCCCGCTTCCCGCGAACGTCGTCGCCGCCGCCTGAAACTGGCCCGCGGCTTCTACGGCGCCCGCTCCAAGCAATTCCGCCTCGCCACCGAGGCCGTCGACCGCGCCCAGCGCCTCTCCACCTGGCACCGCAAGCTCCGCAAACGCGACTTCCGCCAGCTCTGGATTGCCCGTATCAACGCGGCCGTCCGCAACCTCGCCGACGCGAAGGTCCCCAACTACTCCCGCTTCATCGAGGGTCTCACCAAGGCGGGCATCACCGTCAACCGCAAGATGCTCTCCGAGATCGCGATTGCCGACGCCGAAGGCTTCAAGGCCCTCGTCGCCAAGGCCGCCGCCGCCCTCTAAGGCTGAAGCTGGTCGCTTCCGAAAGGCGCCGCCCCGCGGCGCCTTTTTTGTTGTTTGTCTGGGCCTCCCATCTCCACGAAGACACGAAGGGGCGCTTGCGCGCCCTCACCACTTGACGTAATGGGGGGGGGGAGTGGTATTATATCTGTGCAATGGGTATGAGGCTGATTTGTCTTGGCCCGATTTGAACAGAAAGGGAAGTGATGTTTTGCTCGAATTGCGGATTTAAGCTGGCGGAGACGTCGAAATTTTGTCCCCAGTGCGGGACAAAAGTTGAACCCATCTCCATCGCCCCGGCAGTGCCGGAGGCGCCTGCTTCGGTATCGTCCCAGGCCCCCGCTGATCCAATGATGGAAGCACCGGTGATGGAGGAACCTGCTCCTACTCCTACTCCGGCACCGGCGGTAACGAGGCCGGCCATCCCATCGACGGTGCCACTGCGCAAAGGCTCTTATGCGTCGCAGACGATTGGGCAGGGCCCCAGGAAAACGGTGCGCCGTGTGGTACGAACCTCTGCCCAGCCGTCGACATCGCAGATGCGGGTCCCCACTCGACCGTTGACGCCGCAGGAGCAACTAGCGCAGTATCGTCGGCTTCGCCCCTCGCCGCTGGTGTGGTCCATCTTGGCGACAATCTTGTGTTGCATGCCGCTGGGCGTGGTCTCAATCGTGATGGCGTGCAAGGAGAATTCGTGCCTGGCGGTGTATGACTTCACGGGTGCCGCAGAGGCGAACCAGTCGGCGCGGACCTGGGCATTCTGGGCCCTGATAACAAGCATCATCGGTAACGGCATCTCGTTCTTTATCTTGTTTGCGCTCCCCGATACCTTCTGAGGCATCGGCGCGTGGATTGAGTGATAACCGTAAACGGAGAAAAACTTATGTTCTGTCCTAACTGTGGTGTGCAACAACCCGACAATGCATTTGCCTGTTCCCAGTGCGGGGCGCCGCTTTCCGGCCGGCCGCAGAACCCACAGTCTGTGGCCCCACACCCCATGCAAGGGGGAGCGCAGGGAGGCCAACTACTTCCGCCGCCCTCTTACTTGGCCGGCGCGATTCTGGTGACGCTCTTTTGCTGTCTGCCCTTCGGCATCGTGAGCATTGTCTTTGCCTCGCAGGTCTCGGGCCACATTGCCTCCGGGAATCTGGCTGCGGCACAAGAGGCCTCAAGAAAGGCGGCCACCTGGATGTGGTGGGGCTTTGGCATCGGCCTGGGCATCAACCTGCTTTGGGTCCTCTTCTACGGCTTTGCTTTCCTGGCCGCCCTTTGATGGGTGTTACGGATCGCCAACAGGGTGTGGAGACCTCCTCCAAGGCGTTGCCCATGGAGGTGGTCCCGACGCATCTGTTCGGTGCAACGGTCGTATCCATCCTGTTGTGCACGCCGCTGGGCATTGTCAGTTTGGCCTATGCCGAGAAAGTCTCCCAACGCCTGGCCGTGGGCGATGTGGCCGGGGCGCGGGTCGCTTCGCGCAAGGCGGGGCTCTGGATGTGGTGGGGGGTGTGGCTGGGACTTTTGGGCTATGGCGCACTCGTGTGGGGGTGCGTGCTCGCGTGGCGACTGTTGCAGTCGCCGGAGTTGTTGATGGAATGGCTTGCGTATGCGGTTGCCTGAGTGGTGCAAGTCAAGATGGGTGACGATACCGGTGGCGCTGGTGGCGCTTGCGGGGATGTGCGGGCTGGCCTATGTGGGGAATCCGGGTGAAAGCGCGTGGTTGCCGGAGTGTTTCTTCCATCGCGTAACGGGATGCCATTGCCCCGGTTGCGGGAATACGCGAGCGTTGCATGCGCTGGTGCATGGGGATGTGGCGGCGTCGCTTTCCAACAACATCCTGCTGATTCCGGCGCTCGTGCTGTTGGCCGTTTTGGTGATTTGGCCCCGCTTGGCGACCAACCGCTGGGTGTGTCTGACCATCGTTGTGGTGGTCATTGCCTTCTTTGTCCTTCGCAACGTGCCTTTCTATCCTTTCACGTTACTGGCACCGATTGCGTGAAGCCTGCCCGGGATCGTTCCCCACGAAAACACAAGGGGCGGCATAAACCGCCCCTGTGTCTTTGCTGGGAACTTCCCAGAACATTAGTGCTTCTGTAGCAAAAGCTGTTTCTGAATGTCTTGGGCGGCACGCCGTACTCGCCGTATAGTTTCCTGCTCTTCGGTTGTGTTAGAGCGACTCTGCAAGAGCTCCCATCTCAAAGAAAGAGACAAATCCTTAACCTGGCAGGAGACTGCGACAACGACCTCGTTGGAGTACAGCTTATGGGCTTTTCTGTAGGCGAGCAGCCTCGTCCAAGACCACGGATTCAGGTCTTCGACTTCAAACGTGCCACTCTCCACTTCCCCACTCGGGACCTTGATGGAGTATTTGGCGGTATAGAAGTCTTCCTTCCCCTCCTGCTCAATGAGCTCAAAGTCAACAATCTCGTAGCGATCCATGTTGACACCCTCTATATCGAGGGTGGTGATAAACTCTTTCCGGGCCGCTTCGATAAGCCGGTCATGGTGCGTGATGCCGTAGTAACATTGAATGCCTGCGTTAATAAGGATAGCGATAAAGATGATACACGCCACAATGACGCCAATCTTATTCACCTTACGCTTCCAAGCCTCCATCTTCTTGGCTACGGCCTCTTTCTTTGCCGTTTCCGGGTCGGGGGTGCCTCCCATCTCCTCCGCCTTCGGCGCCTCCGGCTCAGGGGCACCTTGAGGGTGAGCCGTTGCGTCACTTGCAGACCCCTTCGGCGCTTCCTGCTCGGGGGCACCTTGAGGGTGAGCCGTTGCGTCACTTGCAGACCCCTTCGGCGCCTCCGGTTCGGGAGCTTGTTGGGGTTGGGGCGTGCCGTTGACCGCCGCGCCACACCGCGTGCAGAACTGATTGCCATCGATGAGTCGATTACCGCATTTTGTGCAGAACATAACGAATCCTTCCTTAAGCTATTCCTATCTGGCACCACTGCCAAACAACAATAGGATAATACCGCCCCCCCCCATTGTCAAGCAGTATGTGCAAAAGGATATTGCTTCGCCCCACTACGAAGCCTTTTGAGGCGCCGGCCCGCGCCCCTTGCGAAGACGCCTGAATGCCCGGTGTCTTCTGTGGACGCCGGGAGAGGCCTTGGAGAGACCCTTAAGGGTTCGAGGTGAGACCCTATAAGGGTCGGAGGTCAACCCTTAAGGGTTTCGGGTCGGACCCTTATAGGGTCTGAAAAGGGACCCTTAGGAGAGGGTCTCTTCGACGGCATCGATGAGGGCATTGGCGGCGGGGCGCAACGGCGCCCCTGTATCTCCTGTATCTCTTGAATCTCCTGTGGAGTCTTGAGCGCTTTCCCGAGAAACCGACAGAAACGCAAGGGATGGGCACGGTAGAGAGGCCCGCAGGGCCGAACGGTGAAGTGCCCAGGCCCTTGCGTTCCTTCGTGTCTTCGTGGGAAAGGGTCAGCGCCCTCACAACAGGTGGCCCATCTTCTCGCGCTTGGTCTCGAGGTAGTGGGCGTTGAAGGGGCCGGCGTGGGCAACGATGGGGACGCGCTCGGTGATTTCGAGGCCGTGACCGGCGAGGCCGACGACCTTCTGGGGATTGTTGGTCATCAGGCGCAGACGCGTGATGCCGAGCTCGGCGAGAATCTGGGCGCCGATGCCGTAGTCGCGCAGGTCGGGGGCGAAGCCGAGGCGGACGTTGGCCTCGACGGTGTCGCACCCCTGCTCTTGGAGTTTGTAGGCATGGAGCTTGTTGGCCAGGCCGATGCCGCGGCCCTCTTGGCGCATATAGAGGAGGCACCCGCGGCCTTCCTTGGCGATGGCCGTCATGGCCTGATGGAGCTGCCAGCCGCAGTCGCAACGGGCGCTGCCGAAGACGTCGCCGGTGAGGCATTCGCTGTGGACGCGGACGAGCGGGGGCGGGTCGCCGGCCAGGTCGCCCATCGTGAGGGCGAGGTGTTCCAGGCCGTCCAGCTTGCCGCGGAACATGGTCAGGCGGAAGTGGCCGTAGGCCGTGGGGAGGTCAACGCTCTCGACGCGCTCGACCAGGGATTCGTGGGCGCGGCGGTAGGCGATGAGGCGCTCGACCGAGCAGATGCGCAGGCCGTGTTTGCGGGCGAAGGGGATGAGGTCGGGCAGGCGGGCCATGGTGCCATCCTCGCCGACGATTTCGCAGCAGATGCCGGCGGGCTTGAGGCCGGCCAGGCGGGCGAGGTCGACGGTCGCTTCGGTGTGGCCGGCGCGGCGGAGCACGCCGCCGGGCTGCGGCCGCAGGGGGAAGGTGTGCCCGGGCGAGACGAAGTCGGCCGCCGTCGCCGTGTCGTCCACCAGGAGCTGGACGGCCTTGGCGCGGTCGGCGGCGGAGATGCCGGTGGTGACGCCGGTGTGGGGGGCGCCGTCCACGCTCAACGTGAAGGCCGTGGCGAAACGGTCGCCGCGGTTCACGCTCGGCGCCAACGCGATGCCCAGGCGGTCGAGGAGGGCGCCGTCGCAAGGGGCGCAGAGCAGCCCGCGGGCCTCGCGGATGCAGAAGTTGACGGCCTCGGGGGTGACCTTCTCGGCGGCCATGATGAGGTCGCCCTCATTCTCGCGCTGCGCGTCATCCACGATGACAACGAACTTCCCGGCCCGGATATCCTCCAGGCACGCTTCCACGGAGTCCAACGCAGCTTCCAGATTCTCTTCCATGCGACTAACCTTTCTGGCCCGTTAGTATACCATATTGGAACGCTCCCGCGCCCTGACTGAACACTTGGGAGCGGGTCGCTTGCAAGTTTGGTTTTGTTGGTGGGGACTCCGCCCTCTCTGTGTTATACTAGAAGGACTATGTTGAGAGGTTTGATGACGTTGGTGGCGGCGGTGGCCGCGGGTTGGCTTTGGGCGCAGGATTTGGAGGTGCGCATGGGGCCGGAACAGGTGTATCTGGGGGATGCCTTTTCGGTGCAGGTGGAGACGGATGCGGGGCGGATCCGCTCTGTGGAGCCGGTCTTTTCGTTGCCGGCGGAGGTGGGCGGCAATATGTCGGGGATGTCGCAGATCAATGGGTACACGCGTTTTTCGCGGGCGGTGACGGTGGTGCCGCAGGAGGCGGGCGTGTATCGGCTGGAGTCGCTGAAGGTGCGGCTGGCGGATGGGTCGGAGCGGACCTTCGAGGGTCACCCGGAGGTGACGGTACGGGAGCTGGAGGCGGACCCGGAGGTGTCGCTGGAGATGGCGGTGGAGCCGGCGGAGCCAATGCCGGGAGACGCGGTGACGCTGACGGTGACGTGTCGGACGCCGGCGCTGACGTTGCGGGGGCGGACGATGTCGCCATTCTTTGGGCAAGATTTCTTTCAGGGGACGGTGGCGCGGGCGCCGCAGATCCATGTGCCGTTGCCGGAGGAGGGGGATTCGCCGCTGGTGCAGACGGGGAGTGGGGAGCTGGCGGAGCCGGTGCCGGAGGGGGATGGTCTGGTGTGGCGGGTGACTTTCCCGTTCAAAGCGGAGCGGGCGGGCGAGGTGACCTTTTCGGCGCCGATGGTGAATGACACGCGGGCGGAAGTGGTGGAGGGGGAGTTGCGTCCGCGGCGCAGTCTGGCAATGGGGCGGCCGCTGACGGTGCGGGTGACGGAGCCGCCGGTGGAGGGGCGCCCGGTGGGTTATGTGGGGGCGATTGGCCATGACTTCTGGGCGATGGCGGAGCTGGACGCGCATACGGTGCGGTTGGGGGAGCCCATCCGGCTGACCGTGACGGTGCGGGCGGATTGCGACCCGACGTTGTTGCGGGCGCCGACGTTGCCGCCGTTGGAGGGCTTCCGGGCGGTGGGGGCGCCGGAGCGGACGGCGACGGAGGGGGCGGTGGCCTTCGCCTATACGCTGCGGCCGACGCGGGTGGATTTGTTGGAGGTGCCGGGGATTGCCTTGGCGTGGTTTGACCGCGGGGAGCGAGCCTATCGAGTCTTTGAGACGGGTGCGCTGCCGGTGCGGGTGCGGGCCTCGGAGCAACGTCCGCCGGAGGCGCCGCCGCCGGGATTGACGCGGGACTTTTCCGGGGAACAATGGCCGGCGTGGCCGTGGTGGGTGCTGGGCGTGGGCGCGGCGGCGCTCGCGGTGCGGCTGACGTGGCGTCCGCTCCAGGCGTTGGGTCGGCTGGCGAGGACGCTCTTTGCGGCACGGCGGCCGTTGTCGCGGGCGCGGGCCATCCTCTCGCAAACGCGTGACCCCGCGGAGGCGGCGGGCGCGGTGCGGTTGTGGGCGGGGCGGCCTTCGCTGACGCCGGAGGAACTGCGCGCGAAACTGGCCCCTTCCGCGGAGGCGGATGAGGCGGTGGAGGCCTATCGGCGCTTGGAGGCGGCGGCCTATTCGGGCGGCGGGGACGTGCCCGAGGCGCGGGCAACCCTGCGGCGTCTCCTCCCGAAGTTACGGTTCTTGGCGTTGGCGCTCCTCCTCTTGGCGCCGGCGTGGGCGGGGGCCGCGGATGACTTCGCCCAAGACCGTGCGTGGGCGGCTTCGTTGGAGGCGGGGCGGCCCGAGGAGGTGGCCGCGGCGGCGAACCTGTGGTTGGATTTGGCGCGGGCAGGGGACGACTCACGGGCGACGCTGACGAACGCGGCGACCCTAGCCCTGCTGGCGAAGCGCCCGGATGTGTCCTTTGCGTTGCTGACGCGGTGCGAACGTTTGCATGGGCGTTCGGCGGATGGAGACCAAGCGATGAACGCGACGTGCTCGGCGCTCTCTCGGCCGATGCCGGGGTGGTGGCGGCGGGTGGCCTGGCCACAGGTGGCCGGTTGGGCGGCGGGTGCGTTGGGACTTTGCCTGCTGTTGTGCGCGGTGCCGCGGCGGGGACTCTGGCCGTGGCGCGCGGCGGCCTTCGCGGCGGCCCTTATCTTGGCGGCTTGGGCGGCGGCGGAGTGGACCGCGGCCACGCAGACGGCCCTGCCGGAGCCCCTCACGCCCCCCACGGAGGTGCAATGATGATTTTCCACGAAAACACAAAGGGAACGCAAGGGCCTGGGCACTTCACCGTTCGGCGCGAAGCGCCTCACTACCGTGCCCATCCCTTGCGTTTCTGTGGCTTTCTTAGGAAAGTGCTCAAGACTCCACAGGAGATTCAGGAGATACAGGCGATGCAGGAGCGCCCCGATGGGGCGACAGACAAACATTCCCAAGGCTTCATCCGCCGCGCGCTTGCCGCGCGTTCCGTGGCCGTGGAAGGTTTGGCGCTTCGCGTCTGTACGCTCCGTTCTCCATTCTCCGCTCTCCGTTTCCCGCTGGCACTTGCTTTTAGTGTTATAGCGATGGCGGCGCAGGCGGCGTTGGAGTCGGTGACGTGGGGGGTGGACCCGGCGGCGCCGATTTACGTGGGGCAGGAGTATGACTTGACGCTGACCTTTGTGACGGGGCCAAACGAAGAGATTCCGTCCTTTCGCATCACGCAGGGGCCCTCGCGGAACCCCGATTCGCAGACCAAGATACTGCGCGACGGTAAGCGCCTGACCGTGTTCCGTTGGCGGCAACACGAGACGGCGCCGCGTCTGGTGGCCATCCCGGCGGGGGCCGCGGCAGCGGAGGTGATGCGTGTGCAGCAGTTCGGACTGGGGATGACCTTGGCGCAGCCGACCACGCAGGGGGCGCAGGTGCCCGCCTTTTCGTATGACGTCGTGCCGTTGCCGGGCGAGGCGGCGGGGGCGCCCATCGGCGACTTCGTGCTCTCCCTCTCGGCGGACGCGGCGGACTTCGTGCCCGGCGACGTGCGGGTGCTGACGGCCACGCTCACCGCGCGTTCCGGGACCCTGCCGGAGTCGCCCGAGCTGGCCTTGGAGCCGGTGACAGGCGGACGCGTCTGGCCCTTCCGGGTGGTGGCGCGCGAACCGCACCGTGTGGTGGCGCGCGGCTATCTCGCGACCGAGGCCCCCGTGCCGCTCACGTTGCGGCTGAAGCCGTTGCGGGCCTTTGACCTAGGGAGCCGGACGTTGCGCGACGTGACGTGTCCGCCGCTGACCCTGACCCCGCGCGCCGAAACTGCCGAAGTCGGTCCCGTGCCCCTGCGCCTGGCGCCCTCCACACGGGCGGCGGTCTTGGGGACGCTCGGCGAGGAGACCCCGGAGCCCACGGGCGAAACGGCGCCGGGCTGGGTGCGTGTCCGCGCCGGCGGACGTGCCGGCTGGATTCCGGAGAAGTGAGTACGCGTGTGATGAAACCGCAGATTTCGCAGATTGTGAGCAGATTTAGGGCGTGCTACCGCACGCAGGACTGCCAGAATATTGAGAAGTTGGGTGTGGGGCGCTGCCCCACGCCCCGGCAGGGGGAAACTCCCCCTGCACCCGCAGGCACGTCTGCGACGTGCCGTGGTGTGCCACTTCTCGAAAAAACGACAGAAACGCAAGGGATGGGCACGGTAGTGAGGCCCGAAGGGACGAACGGTGAAGTGCCCAGACCCTTGTGTTCCTTTGGTGTCTTCGTGGAAAATGAGGAAAACGAACCATGAGATTTGCGGCGCCGCTTTGGCTTTTCCTGCTCTTTTTGGTGCCCCTGCTGGGGGCGTTGGCCGTATGGTATCGGCGGCGGATGGTCGTGCGGATGACCGCGCTGTCGCGCCGGGCGGTGGGCATGCCGCCGCGAGCGGGGTTACAGATTGGTCTGCTCTTGGGGGCGTTGGTGGCGCTGGCCGTGGCGTTGGCCGGGCCGCGCTGGGGACGGGGCGAGGAGCCTTTCCTGGCCTCGGGCCGCAATTTGGTCGTGGCAATGGATGTCTCGAACTCCATGCTCGCGCAGGATGTCCGCCCCGACCGTCTGGGCCGCGCCAAGGCCGACCTGCTGGACCTGCTCGACGCCCTGCGCGGCGACCGCGTGGCGCTCTTGGCCTTCCGCGGCAAAGGCGCGATGCTCTGCCCCTTCACCGCCGACGTCGCCTTCCTGCGCGAGGCCATCAACGGCCTCTCCCCCGACAGCGCGCCCCCCGGCGAAACCGACCTGGCAGACGCCATCGAGAAGGCCCTCGCCGCCTTCGACAAGGCCCAGAGCGACCACAACGCCATCGTCCTGGTGAGCGACGGCGAGGACCTCACCGGCCGCGCCGAAACCCTCGCCAAGGAGGCCGGCGGACGCGGCATCCCCATCTTCACCGTCGGCGTCGGCTCCCCCCAGGGCGCGCAAGTCCCCGGCGTGACCTATCAGGGCAAGCCCGTCACCAGCAAACTGAACGACGCCACGCTCCGCGCGGTGGCCGAGGCCAGCGGCGGCGCCTACATCCCCCTGGCCGGGACCGGCGCCCCGGAGACCACCCTCGGCGCGGTCTATGCCAACCACCTCGCCCGCATCGAGGCCGAGGAAAACCACCAGCGCGAGGAAACCGCCTTCGCCGACCGCACGGGCCTCTTTGCCATCCTCGCCGCGCTCCTCGCCTTGGCCGCCGCCTGCCTCTCCATTGGCCGGCCCGCCGCGTTGGCCGTGCTCTTGATCCTGCCCGCGCTGAGCCTCCGCGCCGCGGACGACCCGGCCTACGAGGCACAGCGCGCTTTTCGCGAAGGCCGCTGGGCCGAGGCCGCCAAAGGGTACGCCAAGGCCCGCGCCGCCGACCCCACCCGCGCCGCACAACACGCCTTCAACGAGGCCGTCGCGCTCCATGCCGCGGGCGATGTGACCAACGCCCTCGACCGCGTCCGCCTGGTGGTGGGCGACCCCGCGCTCGCGCCCCGCGCCGCCGCCCTCGAGGGTGATTTGCTCTTCTCCCAGATCGGCGCCGCCACCAACGATATGCAGCGTGTGGAACTCCGCGCGTCCGCCGCCGACGCCTTTGCCCGCGCGCTCCGTGGAGCCCCCGACGACCCCGCCCGCCGCAACCTCGCCCGCGCCTTGAGCAAACTCCCCGAACTCCGCGCTAAAATCCGGCAAGACGAGGCGCGCGAACGTCACAAAGGCACGCCCCCGGACGTCTTGGCCCGGGAATTGCTTGAAGAACAACGCGACTTGCCCGGTCGCTTGGAGGGGCTCAAGACGCTCCCACCCGCCGAGCGCATCGCCGCCGGGGAGGCCCTCGCCGAGGAACTCCGCGCGCAGGCCGACCGTTGGGTGCCGCTCGTGGACGCCCTGCCCGGGGCCATCCAGGACGAGGCCGCCCGCACGGAGGCACTGGCCCGCGCCCAGTCCGCCCAGGCCGCGCTCGATGCCGCCGCCGACGAGGCCGAGGCGCTCATCCTCACCCAAGAGCCGCTCGTCGCAGGCGAGCCGCTGGCCTATGACCTGTGGAAGACCTTTGCCGACCCGCCCGCCCTCAACGCCGAATCCATCGCCCTAGCCACCAACGCCCTGGCCAACCTGCCGCCGCTCCAGCCCGCCCGCGAGGACCTCCCCGAAGTGCGCGCCCTCACGGAGCAGTTCCGCGCCCTCTTCCCCGAGTGGGCCGAGCAGAAAATCGCCGAGTCCGCCCAACAGCCGCGCAAGGAGGGTGACCCGCCCCCCTTCACCGCCGCCGACCGCGACGCCATCCTCAAAGATACCGACGAGGTGCTCCGCCTGCTCGACGACGCCGACTCCCCGGAGGCCAAACGCAACGTCCTCGACACGCTCCAGGCCATCGCCAAGCGCCTCCCCAAGCCCCCGCCGCAGAACCAACCGCAGAACCAAGACCAGCAGCAGGACAAGCAGGAACAGAACCAAGACCAGAACCAACAGCAGAATCAAGACCAGAACCAAGACTCCGGTCAAGACCAACAGCAAGCCCAGCAACAGCAGGAACAAGAGCAGCAATCCAAGGCCGAACGCGAGGCCCAAGCCAAGCAAGAGGACCTCGAGGCCCTCCTCCAAAAGGCCATCGACCGCACCAAAGAGCACGAGGACGACAAGCGCCGCGCCCGTCCCGCCCTACCCCCCTCCATCCGCGATTGGTGACGTTTCTCCACGAAGCCACAAAACGCAAGGGATGGGCACTTCATCGTTCCCATCCCTTGTTTTTCTGTGTTTTGCTGGATGGCCGAGCAGGAGGCCCTAGCGGGGCGATGGGCACTGGCGCACCCTCCTTTCTGAGACCCTATAAGGGTCGAAGGCGGACCACTATAGGGGTCGGGGTCGGACCACTATAGGGTCTCGACCCGAAACCCTTAGGGGTCCAGAAAGCATCCTTTAGGATCCCCCCATTGGCGCGCCTCCATTTCCCGGACACGAGTGCCCCTTTGCGTCTTCGCGAAAAGGGCTGTCGGTCAGGCTTGGACGGCGGGGGTGCGCCAGAGGGCGAGGAACTCCACGTTGCCTTCTGGGCCGAGGAGGGGCGAGGGCGCGCAGTTCACCCATTCCAGACCGAGCTCGCCGGTGCCGAAGGCGCGGATTTCCTCGACGACGCGCTCGCGGACGGCAGGGTCGCGGACGACGCCTTTGGGGGCGTCTTTGCGGCCGGCCTCGAATTGGGGCTTGATGAGGGAGACCAGGAGGCTCCCGGGGGCCAGGCAGGCGGCCATCGGCGGGAGGATGAGCTTTAGGGAGATGAAGGAGACGTCGGTGCAGCCGAATTGGGGGACCTCGGGGAGGTCGGCGGGCGTGAGGTAGCGGCAGTTGAACTGCTCTTTGCTCCACACGCGGGGGTCGGTGCGGAGGCGGTAGTGCAACTGGTTGGTGCCGACGTCGAGGGCCAGGACGCGCCGCGCGCCGTGTTGCAGAAGGCAGTCGGTGAAGCCGCCCGTGGAGGCGCCGACGTCCAGACAGCAGAGGTCGGTGACGTCGAGCCCGAAGGCGTCAAAGGCGCCCTGGAGCTTCTCGCCGCCGCGGGAGACGAAGCGGGGCTTGGCGAGGAGGGCAAGCTCGGCGCCTTCGGGCACGGCTTGGCTGGCCTTGAAGGCCTTTTGGCCGTTGAGGAGGACTTCGCCGGCGAGGATGAGGCGTTGGGCCGTCTCGCGGGAATCGACGAGGCCGGCCTGGACAAGGGCTTGGTCGAGGCGTTGGCGCATCAGCGGAGGAGATATTGCGGGGTGGAGGGGGGCTGTTGGAGAAGGGTCTCGGCGGCGCCGCGGCCGACCTCTGCGGAGAAGCCGCCGAGGAGGGTGCCGAGGCCGCCGCGGCTCTTGGGCGGGGCGTAGCGGACGAGGTCTTTCTCGGGGCAGTTGAGCAGCTCGGCCAGCTTGGCGTCCAGGCCGTCCTCATAGCCGATGCCGTCGATGAGGCGGTGCTCCAGGGCGTCGCGGGCGGAGAGGATGCGGCCATCGGCCAGGGCGCGCACGTCGGATTCCGGCAGGTGGCGGCCGCCGGCGACGATGCCCACGAAGCGATCGTACAGCGCATCGACGACGGCTTGCTGGATGGCCGTGTGCGCGGGGTTGACGGGCTTGAGGGGATTGCCCAGGTCTTTGGAGGGACCGGAGGCGACGGAGGAATCGGAGAGGCCAATCTTCTGCGCGAGGCCGGCGGCGTTGATGCCGGGCATGATGACGCCGATGGAGCCGACAACGGTGGTGGGCGTGGCATTGACCCAATTGGCCTGCATGGCGATGTAGTAGGCGCCGGAGGCGAGCAAATCGCCGGCCTGAACGACCACCACGCGCCCGGGGCGGGCCAACTTGAAGCGCTCGAGCGCATGATAGAGCGCGTCGCTGGGGCCCACGCCGCCGCCGGGACTGTCGATCACCAGCAGGATGGCCTGGATGTCGTCATCGTCGATGGCGTGCTCGATGGCGCGCAGGGCCGCGACGTCGTTGCCCGCCGCGGCGCTCCAGCCCCGCTCCGAGCCGGTGATGACGCCCGAAATCTCCACGCGCAACACGCCCCGCGCCCCATCCTCGGAGGGGTCGCCCTCCACCACATGATAGGGACGCTGGGTCGGGTCCATCTCGCCAAGCAACGCGTGCACGCCGCCCATCAGCAGATAGAAGCCCAGAATCACGCCCCCGACAAGGAGCAAGAGCGCGCCCAGGCACCCACTGGCAACGCCAAAGAAATAGCCACGCCGCCACGGATTGCGCTTCCGGCCAACGGTCGGGTCTGGAGGAAAGACGGGGTTCTCAGGCGTCTCCATGGGTCACTCCTTGTAGCCGAGTTCCTTGAGGATAAAATGATTCTTGAACCACTTGGGCTCCACGCGCACAAAGGGCACAATGGTGCACGCCGTCAGGCCATAGGCCTCGGCAATTTCCGGCTCGGCCGAACGGCGCATGGCGCGGAGGTTGCGGCCCTTGTTGCCGATGACCATGCCCTTCTGCGAGGCGCGGTTCACCAGGATGGTCGCCGCGATTTCCCAACTCCCGTCGGGGTGCTCATCGATGCGCTCCACGCGCACGCCCAGCTGGTGCGGCACCTCCTGGAAGAGACGCCGAATCAGCTTCTCACGGATAATATCAGCGATGGCGAGCTTGCGCGGGAAGTCGCTCACGATGTCCTCCGGGAAGGGCAACACCGGGCACTCCGGTGCTAACGCGAAGAGCCGCGTCAGCAGGTCCTCGCACCCCGCGCCCGTCTCCGCCGAGAGCTCCAGCCACGGGATCTCCCGCGACACGCCCTTCTCCGCGCAAATGCGCGCCCACGCCGCCTGAAACGGCGCAGGGTCGAAGCCCGGGGCATCGGCCTTGTTCAGCACAAAGAAGGTCGGCGGCTCCGAAAAGGCCGCGCGCGACATCCACCCCTCATCCTCCAGCCGCACCGGCGCCGCGCCATCGAAGACCACCAGTAGCACATCCGCGCCCTGGCCCGCCCCGCGCGACATCTTGTTCATCAGCGTCCCCAGCTCGTTCTCCGCCTTGTGCGCGCCCGGCGTGTCCAGGAAGACCAGCTGCCCACGCGCCTCGGTGAGAATCCCACGGATACGGTTCCGCGTCGTCTGCTCCATCCCCGAGACAATCGACACCTTCTCGCCGACCAGCCGGTTCACCAGCGTCGACTTGCCCGAGTTCGTCCGCCCCACCACGGCCACCATCGCCGCCCGGAGCCCCTGTTCTTGCTCTGATTCCATAACAATATTCTACCAAAATGCTATAATTCCTGCATGATTACCCCGCTTACATCCCTGGCCAACCCCCGCGTCAAAGCCGCCGTCAAGCTCCGCCAGCGCGGCCACCGCGACGACGCCGGACTCATGCTCATCGAAGGCTACCGCGAAATCCACCGCGCCCTTGAACACGACTACCGCCCCACCCAGCTCTTCTACTGCGAAGACCTCTGGCTCAAGCACGAAAACGAGCCCGCCCTCGTCGACCGCTGCCGTGCCCTCGGCGCCGACCTCTTCCCCTGCTCCAAGCCCGTCTTCGAAAAGCTCGCCTACCGCGAACGCCCCGACGGCCTCCTCGCCGTCGGCCCCCAAATCGCCAAGCGCCTCCAAGACCTCAAGCTCCCCCCCGACGCCCTCCTCCTCGTCTGCGAAGCCATCGAGAAACCCGGCAACCTCGGCACCATGCTCCGCTCCGCCGACGCCTCCGGCGCCGCCGCCGTCATCGTCTGCGACCCCTGCACCGACATCCACAACCCCAACGTCGTCCGCGCCTCCACCGGCACCCTCTTCACCCTCCCCGTCGCCCAGACCACCGCCGAAGAACTCCTCCCCTGGCTCCGCGCCAACGGCTTCTCCATCCTCGCCGCCACCCCCCACGCCGAGAAACTCCACTTCCAGCAGCCCCTCACCGGCCGCGTCGCCCTCTGCCTCGGCAGCGAACAATACGGCCTCACCGACGCCTTCATGCGCGACGCCGAGCTCCGCGTCCGCATCCCCATGCTCGGCGTCGCCGACAGCCTCAACGTCTCCGCCGCCGCCACCATCCTCCTCGCCGAAGCCGTCCGCCAGCGCATCCTCGCCGGCACCGTCACCCCCCCACCCCCCGAACCCTGGCACGGCCACACCCATGATCAGTAGGGCGCCACAGGCGCCCTAGAGAACAGAGAACGGAGAACAGAGCGTGTAGCCCGAAGGGCAAACCTTCCACGGCCACAGAACGCGCGACAAGCGCGCGACGGATAAGCCCCTTCCCAAACTTCCAAGCTCCTAAACTTCCATTTAGGGCGCGAGGGCGTGGAGGTACAAAAAAGGCCCGCGGCGGATGCCGGGGGCCTTTTTGAGGTGCGAGGGACCGTTTAGGCCACGCGGCGGCGGAGCGCCACGCCCGCCACGCCCAGCGCCAACAGCGCCAACGCCGTCGGCTCAGGAATAGAGTAAGTCTGGCGGAGGTCATCGATGGTGGCCTGCGCATAAGCCACCTCGAAATCCTCCCCGAACGCAATGCCGCTGGCTTCCTCGTCCATGCTGACCTTGTTGCCAAGGACATACTTATAGACCCACCAGTTGCCGCCGGCCACTGCTGCATTCGTGATGGTGTAGATTTCCACGCCATCAACGAAGAGGGAGGCATTCATCCTGCCATCGGTCGTGCGCTCGATGGCCAAGGCCAGCTCGTGCTTCTGCCCGTCCAAGAGTTGAGCGATGCTAGCATCCTTGCTCGTGTGCGAGTCCGTGTTGCCGATACCCAAATGAAGGATACCATCTCTCATCCACACGGTCGGAGAAGAGTCCTTGTGTCCATTTTCATCGTCGCCAAAGCTCAGCAACGAGCCGGAATAGGAATCACTGGACGAGGTGAAGGTGGCGATGACGCGCAGGACGCCGGCTTGAGACCCACCCGTCTGGAACCCAGGCGCGATGTGGGCCCCGTTCGGCAAAGTGCCGAGGGTGCCGGCGGTGTAGTTGTCGATGGCGTTCCACGCGATGTTCGCCGCTTGGGCAGCGCTAAGAGCCAGCGCGGCAAAGGCCGCGGTAAGCAGTGTTTTCTTCATGTGGTTTTGTTTCTCCTTTCCCGCCCATGGGGGAGACCGAAGGGGACCTGGGCAGGAAAGGGAGGCGGCTCCTTCGGCTGTTGCGCCGCAGACACACGCCCGCGAACGCGCGTTCCCGCTTCCCGGCCCAGCCGGCATAAAAAGACGCACCGCCTTTTCACGTCCTCTTGAGGCCCTGAGAAAGCCCTGATAATGGCGTGCAAAGAGAGTGCGCCAAGGATGGCGCACTTCGCCGAACACATCGCATTATCATGAAAGTTCTCAGGTTTCAAGAGGCGACTGGTCCGCGCAAAGCGCAGGAGCTGTGGCTTACCCACAGCGTGACAATAGAATAGCACCTTCCCCTCCCCCTTTGCAAGCGCGTAATCACGCACGATGATTTTCCCGCGAAAACGAAAGGGTGGCATGAACCGCTTCGGGCTCCATTGGGCCTCCCAAAAGGGTCTTTTGCGGACCCTTAAGGGTTTCGACCCGGACCACTATAGGGTCTCACCCTCGACCACTATAGTGGTTGACCTCGGACCACTATAGGGTCTCAGGAAGGGGCGGCGATGCCGCCCCGCTGATTGGCTGATTAGCTGATTGGAAACGCCCCTGCGGGGCGACGAACAAATATCCGCCTTAATTGTCCTATATGTCCTACCGCGTTGCTTTTGGCACGTCGCAGACGTGCCGGGAGTGCAGGGAGAACTTCTCCCTGCCGGGGCGTGGGGCAGCGCCCCACAGCCAAGCCTCCAAACTTCTAAACTTCCAAGCTTCCAATAGTGCGTTCTGCGTGCGGTAGCACGCCCTTAATCTGCAACAAATCTGCGGAATCTGCGGTTTCTGATTCTGGCAGTCTTTGTGGGGGCCCGCGGAATGTCCGGTTTCATCGCCGCCAAGGGCGGCGGTCCGGGATTCAACCTCTGGGGCTCCTCCAAGCTTCCAAGCCTCCAAACTTCCAAGCTTCCACAAAAAGCGAGCCCCGGGGGACCGGGGCTCGCTTTTTGGCGCTTGGCGCGGGGCGGATTACTCGTCGGAGTCGGAGTAGCCGTGGACCTTGCCGGCTTTGCGGCGCTTCTCGACGATCTCGTCCTGGAGGGATTTGGGGACGGGCTCGTAGTGGTCGAACACCATGGTGAAGGAGCCGCGGCCCTGGGTGAGGGTGCGGATGGTGTTGGAGTAGCCGAACATTTCGCCCAGCGGGACGAAGGCGTGGACGAGGCGGGCACCGCCGCGCTCTTCCATGCCCTCAACGCGGCCGCGGCGCTGGGACAGCGAGCCGGTGGCGGCGCCCATGTAGTCTTCGGGGACGACGACCTCGACCTTCATGATGGGCTCGAGGAGCTGCGGCTGGCTCTTGAGGAAGACTTCCTTGAAGCACTGGCGCGCGGCGGTCTGGAAGGCGAACTCGGAGGAGTCGACGTCGTGGTAGGAGCCGTAGTAGAGGGTGGCCTTGAGCGGGAGGACGGGGTAGCCGGCGAGGGGGCCGGACTCCATCGCGGCGCGGATGCCCTTTTCGACGGCGGGGATGTATTCGCCGGGGATGACGCCGCCCTTGATGTCGTTGATGAACTCGAAGTCCTTGCCGGGCTCCTGCGGGGCGAACTTCATGCAGACGTGGCCGTACTGGCCGCGGCCGCCGGACTGCTTTTTGTGCTTGTATTCGCCGTCGCCTTCGATGGCGATGGACTCGCGGTAGGCGACCTCGGGGCGGCCGACCTCGCAGTCGACGTTGAACTCGCGCTTCAGGCGGTCGACGATGATTTCGAGGTGGAGCTCGCCCATGCCGGAGATGATGGTCTCGCTGGTCTCTTGGTCGAAGGCCACGGTGAAGGTGGGGTCTTCCTGGGCGAGGGTGTGCAGGGCGTTGCCGAGCTTCTCGTTGTCGCCGCGGGAGACGGGCTTCACGGCGATCGAGATGACCGGCGCGGGGAAGTCGATGGACTCCAGGTGGATGGGGTTCTCGGGGTCGCAGAGGGTGTCGCCGGTGCGGGTGTTGGGCAGGCCGATGACGGCGACGATGTCGCCCGCGTAGGCTTCCTCGAGCTTCTCTTGGTGGTTGGCGTGCATGCGGAAGAGGCGGGAGATGCGCGCCTTCTTGTTGATGGTGCTGTCGAGGATTTCCTCGCCGGCCTTGAGGGTGCCGGAGTAGACACGGGTGAAGATGATCTTGCCCATGTTCTTGTCGGCCATGATCTTGAAGGCGAGGGCGGAGAGGGGCTCCTTGTCGTCGGCGTGGCGGACGATGGAGGGGTCGGCCTCGTCGGTCACCGGGGGGATGTCCAGCGGGCTGGGCAGGTAGCTGACGACGGCGTCGAGGAGGATCTGGATGCCCTTGTTCTTGAAGGCGGTGCCGCAGAAGGCCGGCATGATGGCGCGGCTGATGCAGCCCTTGCGGATGCCGCGGATAATCTCTTCCTTCGTGAGGGTGCCCTCTTCGAAGTACTTGTTCATGAGCTCTTCATCCTGCTCGGCGGCGGCCTCGATCATCTCGTGGCGCATCTCCTCGCACTTTTCCTTGAGCTCGGCGGGGATCTCGGAGTAGATCTGCTTCATGCCCTGGGAGGCCTTGTCATAGGTCACCAGGCGCTCCTCGAGCAGGTCGACGACGCCCTCGAAGGTGTCACCGGCACCGAGGGGGCAGACCATCGGGACGGGGCGGGCGTTGAGCTGGTTCTTCACCTGCTCCATCACGGAGAAGAAGTTCGCGCCGATGCGGTCCATCTTGTTCACGAAGATCAGCTTCGGCACTTTGTACTTTTCGGACTGACGCCAGACCTGCTCGGACTGGGGCTGCACGCCGCCCACCGCACAGAACACCGCCACCGCGCCGTCAAGCACGCGCAGCGAGCGCTCCACCTCGGCCGTGAAGTCCACGTGGCCGGGGGTGTCGATCAGGGAGATCATGTAGTCGCCCCACATGACCGCGGTGGCCGCGGACGTGATGGTGATGCCGCGCTCCTGCTCCTGAACCATCCAGTCCATCGTGGCGCCGCCATCGTGCACCTCGCCGATCTTGTGGTTCTTGCCGGAATAGAAAAGGATACGCTCCGACGTCGTCGTCTTGCCGGCGTCGATGTGGGCCATAATGCCGATGTTGCGCATGTGGTCCAAGGGGATTTTGCGTGCCATGTCGCGGACTCCTGATAAACCTAAAACGAAAAGTCCTCTTACTGTACCATAAACTTATGCCCTCGCGCAAGTGGGGCGCAACGCGCCCCACAGAGAACGGAGAACAGAGCGCCCTTTTCCACGAAGACACGAAAGGAACGCAAGGGCCTGGGCACTTCACCGTTCGGCCTACGGCCTCACTACCGTGCCCATCCCTTGCGTTGCTGTCATCTTGGAAGATTGAACGTTCTTGGGTGGCGCCTCGCCCGTCGCGCGCTTGCCGCGCGTTCCGTTCTCTGTGGCCGTGGAAGGTTTGGCCCTTTGGGCCTGCACGCTCCGTTCTCTGTTTTCCGTTGCGCAAGCCGGCGACCCGGCTTGCGCAGCACCAAGAATTGCGCTAATATACCGGAATATTCGCCAGTTTAACCAAAGGAACACCCATGGCAAACGTCAAGTTCTACAGCGGCAAGCAGCTCCCGCTCGAGATGCACAAAGTCCGAATCGTCCAAAAGCTTTTCCTGCCCCCCGTGGAGGAGCGCCGCCGCCTGATGAACGAGGCCGGCAACAACACCTTCCTCCTGCAGAACAAAGACGTCTTCATGGACATGCTCACCGACTCCGGCGTCAACGCGATGAGCGACCTCCAGCAATCCGCCATGCTCCGCGCCGACGACGCCTACGCCGGCTCCGAGACCTACAACCGCCTGGCCGCCAAGGTCCGCGAACTCTTCCACATGGACTACTTCCTGCCCGCCCACCAGGGCCGCGCCGCGGAAAACGTCCTCGCCACCGCCTACGTCAAGCCCGGCGACGTGGTGCCCATGAACTTCCACTTCACCACCACCAAGGCCCACATCACCCGCCTCGGCGGCGCCGTCGAAGAGCTCATCGTCAAGGAAGGCCTCGAGCCCGCCAACAACTGCCCCTTCAAGGGCAACTTCGACATCCCCCGCCTCGAGGCCCTCATCCAGAAGGTCGGCGTCGAGAAGGTCCCTTTCGTCCGCGTTGAGGCCGGCACCAACCTCGTCGGCGGCCAGCCCCTCTCCCTCCAGAACATGCGCGACGTCGCCGCCGTCTGCAAGAAATACGGCATCAAGCTCGTCCTCGACGCCTCCCTCCTCCAGGACAACCTCTGGTTCATCAAGCAGCGCGAACCCGAGTGCAAAGACTGGACCATCCGCCAGATCCTCGACGAGATCGCCTCCCTCTACGACATCATCTACTTCTCCGCCCGCAAACTCGGCTTCGCCCGCGGCGGCGGCATCGCCATCCGCGACAAGGCCGACGAAGTCCGCATGAAAGAGCTCATCCCCCTCTACGAAGGCTTCCTCACCTACGGCGGCATGTCCGTCCGCGAGATGGAAGCCATCGTCGTCGGCCTCGACGAGACCCTCGATGAAGACGTCATCTCCCAGGGCCCCCAATTCATCGACTACATGGCCAACGAACTCCACCGCCGCGGCATCCCCGTCATCCTCCCCGCCGGCGGCCTCGGTTGCCACATCAACGCCACCCAGTTCCTCGACCACATCCCCCAGTCGCAATACCCCGCCGGAGCCCTCGCCGCCGCCCTCTACATCGCCGGCGGCGTCCGCGGCATGGAGCGCGGCACCCTCTCCGAGCAACGCAACGAAGACGGCTCCGAACGCTTCGCCGAGCTCGAACTCCTCCGCCTCGCCATGCCCCGCCGCGTCTTCACCCTCTCCCAGGTCGAATACGCCATCGATCGCGTCCAGTGGCTCTACGACAACCGCCGCCTTGTCGGCGGCCTCACCTTCATCGAAGAACCCTCCGTCCTCCGCTTCTTCTTCGGCCGCCTCGCCCCCGTCGGCGACTGGCAAGAAAAGCTCGTCGCCAAATTCCGCGCCGACTTCGGCGACTCCCTCTAAGAAGGCTGATTAGCTGATTAGAAGCTCAGCAATTCGCTGATAAAAAGGGTGTGGGCCTCCCCACACCCTTTTTTCTTCCCCCACCCCTCTCGCCACACAAGGGCAAGTAGAAGTTTGGAAGTTTAGAGGCTTGGAGGCTTGGCTTTCTTGCACCCCACTCTGCCCGTCGCCCCGCAGGGGCGCTCCGTTCTCCGTTCTCCGGGGCGGCACAGCCGCCCCCTGTCCTTCGTGCATCTTCGTGATTCTTCGTGCCCTTCGTGTCAGCCCCGCAGGGCAAACCCTCCACAGTTCCCCATCCCTCCATCCGTCGCGCGCTTGCCGCGCGTTCTGTTCTCTAGGGGCGCGCTAGCGCCCTCCTGCCCCAAGCGCCACGTCACGCGGGAAGCGTTTCCACGGCGACGTCTGCAAGCGTATGTTTGGCGGGATCAAAGGTAAGGCCGAAGAGGTGGATGGCTTTGGCCTTGGCGCGATAGGGCACGGCATAGTCACGGGCATGGATTTGCGCGAGCGCTTCCTGCGCGGTGCTACCATCGGCCTTGAGTTCGAAGAGGTAAACATGGCCAAGACGAGAGGTGGCCACGACATCGACGCGGCCACCGGCCTGGGTGGCCTCTGGCACAACGCTGAGTCCACAGGAGGAGAGAAGCGCGGCAAGCAGACGTTGGTAGTTGGCCTCGTGGATCTTGTCCTCACGTGAACCATAGGTGAACCCGGCGTAGTAGGCCTTGAGCGCGTCAAGAAAACGCGGGAAGTCGCCGGATACGAGCGCGGTGCGAATCGTGGCGACCAAGGCATCGGTGTCGGTGCGCCGGAGCGAATCAATAAGCAACGTGTTGAGGTCGCGGCGAACCTCTTCGTTGGGGATGCCGAGCGTATAGCCAAAATCGGGATCGTAGTCCTTGATGGTAAGGTAGCCGCCCTGAGTGAGCAGCGTGATGGGCTTGATGTCGCGGAGGCTGCAGGTGTTGAAGACGTCCTCGGACTGACCGGCAACACACTCGTAGTCCATCTCGTCCAACGGTGTCCGCTCCAGATAGCGCATGAGCACGCTGGCGTGGCCGGTCTGCGACCACGTGGCGCCAAACCACGGATTCTTCGCGGCGAGGGTCATCCCGACGGAGACCGGATTGTAGACCGTCTCACGGACATAGGGCGAGAAGCGATAACCGTTGTACCAATGCTTGAATTGCTCGCGATACGTCGCGTAATCAAGCCCCATGACTTCGGCGTGGGCGCGCATATGCTCCCCGAAATAAGCCTCCAGCTCTTCCTCAGTGTAACCCAAGAGCGAAGCGGTCTGCGCCGAGAGCGTGAAGTCTTTGAGATTGTTCAGCGCGGAGAAGACGGAAAGCTGGGTGAACTTCGTCACGCCGGTCATCATCAAGAAGCGGATTTTGGCAACGTTGAGTTTGAGCTGGCCGTAGAAAGCCGCCATGCGTTCGCGGATGGTCTCGGCCTTGTCTGGATCGGCAATAGCATGGCCTACAGGCGCGTCATACTCATCGATGAGCACCACAACGGGCTTGCCGTGCCGCTCGACGAGTTCGTTGATGGCCTTGCCAAAGTTGACATCAGGGTCGAGCGCATCGTCGTAATCATATCCGGCATCCTGGAGTCCATTCTTGACGCGCGCCACAAAGCGCCGTTGAAACCCCTCACGCGTCTCAACGTCCATCGTGCCGAAGTCGAAGTGGATCACAGGGTAGACATCCGACCAATCGTAATCCGTCTTGGCGATGGCCAACCCCTCGAAAAGTTCCCGACGCCCTTGAAAGATGGCCTTGAGCGTGGAGAGCATTAGGGATTTGCCAAAACGCCGGGGACGAGAGATGAAACACAGCTTCGCGCCACGATTGGCAATCAACTGTTGCAACGCCGCGGTTTTATCCACATAGATGAACCCACCCTCGATCAATTCGGGGAAATCGTAGGTCGTCTCGTTGATCGGTTTAAGCATGTCTCACTCCCTTTTCCTCCAACAGTATAGCAAACAAATAAACGACACGCAGACGTTCACCGGGATGGCGTCACCACTGGATAGTGCATACTGTTTTCGCACACCCTAAGAGAGGCGATAAAATCCGCAATGTTTCCACGCAACACCGTCTTCGCGTACTAATTACCCAATTCCCGCGTGCGCCAGCACGCCCTTAATCTGCTCAATCTGCGAAATACCGTAAGGTCTTCCTAGCGAAGCGACGGAACATCTGCGTTTTCCCTTTGTGTCCTTTGTGCTCTTTGTGATTTCTAAAAACACACTGGCAGTCCTGCCGGCGGTAGCCGGCCCCTAATCGGCTCCAATCTGCGAAATCGGCGGTTCCCCCCTGGTAGTCCTGCGTGCGCTAGCACGCCCTTAATCTGCCTAAAATCTGTGAAATTTGCGGTTCCCACCCTTCGTGCATCTTCGTGGTCCTTTGTGTCCTTCGTGTCAGCCCCGCAGGGCAAACCCTCCACAGTTCCCCCACCCCTCCATCCGTCGCGCGCCTGCCGCGCGTTCTGTTCTCCGTGGCCGTGGAAGGTTTGGCCCTTTGGGCCTGCACGCTCCGTTCTCTGTTCTCCGGGGCGCGCTAGCGCCCCAAATATGGTATAGTATTCTAGTAAGCAGTGAGCAACCAAGGAGCACCCATGGCCACTTACACCTATCTCGTTTCCGTCATCACGCCAGACCGCATCGGCCTGACGCGCGACATCGCCCAGACCGTCGTCGACCTCAACGGCTACATCTCCGACATGCGCCAGACGATCGTCAGCGGCTTCTTCTCCCTCATCTTCGTCACCGAGCATCAGGAAGACGTTGGCGACCGCCTCCAGCAGGCCCTCTCCGGCCTCCTCCCCCCCGGCGCCGTCCTCGCCGTCATGCCCCACCCCGAGCAAGTCCGCAAAGACGTCCCCCGCGCCGGCCAACGCTACGTCGCCACCGCCTCCGGCGAAGACAAGCCCGGCATCATGCTCGCCATCGCCGACTTCATGGCCGGCCACGGCATCAACATCGAAGACTGGTCCACCATCTTCGACGGCAAGCACGTCACCCATCTCGCCTACGTCACCTTCCGCACCCCCCTCCACGACCTCAAGGCCGTCCAGGCAGCCTTCCGCGAAGCCCTCGCCCAGCGCGGCTTCTCCGCCCAGCTCTGCCACGAAGCCATCTTCCGCGCCACCGGCGAGGTCGCCCCCATCAAATCCATCATCCAGGAGTGAGCCATGATCAACAACCAGGCCGTCCTTGCCACCCTCCGCATGGTCAACGAGGAAAACCTCGACGTCCGCGCCTGCACCATGGGCATCAACCTCTGCCGCTGCGCGAACCCAGACCCCAAAAAGATGGTCACCGCCGTCTACGACCGCATCATGACCGTCGCCAAAGACCTCGTCAAAACCTGCGAAGAAGCCACCACCCTCTTCGGCGTCAACGTCGTCAACAAACGCGTCTCCATCTCCCCCGCCTCCATGCTCCTCGAAGGCCACGACCAAGACACCGCCGTCGAGCTCTGCAAAGCCCTCGACCGCGCCGCCGCCGAGCTCGGCGTCGACCTCCTCGGCGGCTTCTCCGCCCTCGTCCACAAAGGCATCACCCCCGGCGAACGCACCCTCATCGAATCCCTCCCCCGCGCCCTCGCCGAAACCACCCACGTCTGCTCCTCCATCAACGTCGGCACCACCCGCGCCGGCATCAACGTCGACGCCGTCAACCTCGTCGCCGACACCATGCTCAAAGTCTCCAAAGCCACCGAATCCATCCACGGCTTCGGCTGCGCCAAAATGGTCGTCTTCGCAAACATCACCGAAGACAACCCCTTCATGGCCGGCACCCTCCTCGGCGCAGGCGAGCCCGACGTCGTCATCAACGCCGGCGTCTCCGGCCCCGGCGTCGTCAAATGCGCCATCGAAAAACTCCTCGCCGCCGACCCCGACGCCACCCTCGACGAAATCGCCGAAGAAGTCAAACACACCACCTACCGCGTCACCCGCACCGGCGAACTCATCGGCCGCCACGTCGCCAAACGCCTCGGCGTCCCCTTCGGCGTCCTCGACCTCTCCCTCGCCCCCACCCCCAAAGTCGGCGACTCCGTCGGCGAAATCTACCAAGCCATGGGCATCCAAAAGATCGGCTGCCCCGGCACCATCGCCGCCGTCATGATGCTCAACGACGCCGTCAAAAAAGGCGGCGCCTTCGCCTCCTCCTCCGTCGGCGGCCTCTCCGGCGCATTCATCCCCCCCATGGAAGACCACACCCTCGAGCTCGCCCTCACCGACGGCACCCTCTGCCTCGAAAAACTCGAAGGCATGACCTCCGTCTGCTCCGTCGGCCTCGACATGATCATGCTCCCCGGAGACACCCCCGCCGCCACCCTCGCCGGCATCATCCTCGACGAATGCGCCATCGGCGTCTCCGCCCGCAAAACCACCGGCGTCCGCGTCATCCCCGTCCCCGGCGCCAAAGTCGGCGACTACTTCGACTTCGGCGGCCTCTTCGGCGGCGGCACCGTCGTCGCCCCCCGCTGCCCCACCGGCCAAGAAGCCTTCGTCCGCCACGGCGGCCACATCCCCGCCCCCATCCACTCCCTCATGAATTGAGGAAGCTTGGAAGTTTGGAGGCTTGGAAGCTTAGCCTCCCCCACCCCAAAGCCGCCCCCGGGCGGCTTTCTTTTTATAGGGAAGTTTGGAAGCTTAGAAGCTTGGAAGTTTGGCTTTCTTGTACCCCACTCCACCCGCCGCCCGCCTGCCGGGCGCTCCTGCACCTCCTGAATCTCCTGCGTCTCCTGCTGGGTCGTGCTTCTGGCACGTCGCAGACGTGCCGGGGGTGCAGGGAGAACTTCTCCCTGCCGGGGTTCAAGGGGCGGCGCCCCTTGCCGGGGCGTGGGGCAGCGCCCCACACTCTCCAATCAGCCAATCAGCTAATTCCCTTTGTGTTCCTTTGTGGTTCTTCGTGTCCTTTGTGATAGCCCCGCAGGGCAAACCATCCACACCTTTCCAGTGACCCCATTCGTCGCCCCGCAGGGGCGCTCCGTTCTCTGTTTTCCGTTCTCCGTTCTCCGGGGCGTAAAGCGCCCCTTGCTAGCACGCCCTTAATCTGCTCAAATCTGCGAAATCTGCGGTTCCCTTTGCGGCGCTTTTTTATCAGCCAATTTTCCGGCGATAGGTTTCGCCCCAGGCGGCCATGGCATCGAAGAGCGGGAGAAGCGTCCTGCCCAGGGGAGAAAGGCCATAAGCCACGCGCGGTGGACGGCCAGGCTCCTCACGACGCGTCACCAAACCATCTGCCTCCAGTGCCCGCAGACTCTCCGTCAGCGACTTCTTGCTGATCCCCTCCACAGCCCGCAACAACTCACCGAAATGGCGCTCACTATTCAGCACAAACTCCCGCAACACATAGAGTTTCCACTTACTCCCAATCAACCCGATCGTCAGGGCGATGGGACACGGCGGAAGCTCACTCTTCTTCAACATTTCATTACTCCATAAGTGGTTACAAAAAGGTGCCTACTTGTCCTCCGCGCCAGAGTGCGCTATTCTGGGCGCGTTTTCACACATCATAGCAGAAAGGACCCAACAATGAAAACCACCATCCTCGACCTCCCCGGCTGCCGCCTCCATGTCTGTGACACCGGCGACGCCCTTGCCGACACCTGCTTCGCCTTCGAATCCCCCACCGCCATCGTCTGCCTAGAGGCCCCCGCCTTCCAGCCCGACGTCGACGCCTGGAAGGCCCACCTCGCCACCCTCGGCAAACCCATCGCCGCCGTCCTCACCCCCTACCACGTCGGCGGCGCCGAACAACTCGGCGAGACCTGGGCCACCGCCCGCACCTGTGCCTCCCTCCAACCCGGCGGCCCCATCCACGGCATCGTCACCGGCTTCAAAGAGGCCTTCCACGGCACCTTCCTCCAGCCCGTCACCCCTGCCAAGACCATCCCCGAAGGTCCCCTCTCCATCGGCGGACTCGACTTCATCGTCCGCAACGAAGGCTACGGCTTCGACCTCGACCTCCCCGCCGCCAAGCTCACCGCCACCCACCTCTTCGGCGCCGACTGCCACAGCCTCCTGGTCTCTCCCGAAGCCATCGACGCCGCCATCGCCCAATGTGACCGCCTGGCCGCCACCGACACCCAGATTATCCTCTCCACCCACCACCTCCCCGAAGGCCCCGATGCCATCCCCGCCAAACGCGACTACCTCCTCCGAGTAAAGGAGATTGCCGCCACCGCCAAGGATGCTACCGCTTTCATCGCCGCCGTCAAAGCCACCTACCCCACCCTCGCCGCAGAAGGCTACCTCACCATGACCGCCCAAGCCCTCTTCAAATAAGGGGCGTCAACGCCGCCCCGGAGAACGGAGCGCGCGACAAACCAAGCGACAGGTCCAACACCTGCCGCTTTATTTATCCATCTATTGCGCCCACTTCCGGACACTTCTGCATCTCCCATCCGTCGTGCTAGTTGGCACGTCCATCGGACGTGCCGGGGGTGCAGGGAGAACTTCTCCCTGCCGGGGCGTGGGGCAGCGCCCCACAGCCAATCAGCCAATCTCCAAATCAGCTAATCAGCCAATTCCCTTTGTGTCCTTCGTGTCCTTAGCCGTGGAAGGTTTGGCCCTTTGGGCCTGCACGGTGATTTCCAAGACACACTGGCAGTCCTGCGTGCGGTAGCACGCCCTTAATCTGCTCAAAATCTGCGCAATCTGCGGTTCCGTTGCGCCGCTTTCAATCAGCCGTTTTGTCGCTTGATGGCCAGGGAGAGGAGAGCGAGGTCGGCGGGGTTGACGCCGGGGATGGAGGCTGCGCGGCGGAGCGAATCCGGGCGGACACGCTCCAGCTTTTCCCGCGCCTCGAAGCGCAGCCCCCGCACCGCGGCATAGTCGAATCCCGGCGGGATGGCCAGCGCCTCATCCCTGCGCAGACGCTCCGCTTGCTGACGCTCATGAGCAATGTAGCCCTCATACTTCGCGCGCAAGGCAAGCTCCTCCGACCAATCCGGCGGAACCGACTCCCCTACCCCACCGTTCGCGGAGGCCGCCTCGGCAAACGACACCCGATCACGCGCCAAGAGCTTCCAACGGTTCAGCCCCTCGCCGTTCAACCAATCCACGCGCCACGCCGCCTCCGTCCGCGACAGCCACTCAGACTCAGACTCCGAGAGCCGCAACAGTTCCGCGTCCACCAAGCCCAGACGCTTCGCGTGGGCGTGCAGACGCAGATGCGCATCTCCGGGACGTAACAGCAGACGCCGCTCCGCACGCGACGTGAACATCCGATAAGGCTCATCCGTGCCCTTCGTGATCAAATCATCCACCATCACCCCTATGTACGCCTCATCACGCGAGAGGGTCAAGGACGGCTCGCCACGGGCGGCCAAGGCCGCGTTCACGCCGGCCAGAAAGCCCTGCGCCGCGGCCTCTTCATAGCCCGTCGTGCCGTTAATCTGGCCCGCCATCCACAGGTTCGGCAACGACTTCACAGCCAGCGTTGGACCCAACGCACGCGGGTCGATGCAGTCATACTCGATGGCATAACCCGGCGCGACAAGCTCCGCGCGGGAGAGTCCCGGCACCGACCGCACCATGCGCACCTGGACATCCGCCGGGAGCGAGTTCGAAAGCCCGTTCGGATAGCACCACGGACACCCCGCGCCCTCCGGCTCCAGCACCACATGGTGTCCGCCGCGGTCGCCAAACTTCACGATTTTGTCCTCAATGCTCGGACAATAGCGCACCCCCTCGCCGGAAATCTCGCCACCATAGAGGGCGGAATCCTTGAGATGGTTGCGGATGATAGCATGCGTCTCCAACGTGGTGTGCGTGCGAAAACAAGGGGTCTGCCCTGAACGTGCGCGGCGGATAGCCGCCGCAGGGTCGTCGGCCTCCCCCACTCCACTGGCGACGCCGCGATAGGTGGCAAAACCCTCCACCACACCCCAGACGTGCGGGTCCGGGGGGGTGTTCCACGTGGAACACCCCCCTTGCGCGGAGGCGTCAGCGTCTTGCAAATCGTTCTGCAACAGACGCATACGACGCGAGAAGAAAGGAACGGGACTGTGTTCACCGGGTTGTTCCTCAAGGGCGGACCAATCGACGGATGTATTGAGGATACGCGGCGGCGTGCCGGTCTTGAGACGGCGCCAGCCGAGTTCCGGGCAGCGTTCGGCCAGGGCCTTTGGGAGGCGCGCGGCGGGTCGGGCGTCGCCGCCGCCATCACGTCCGGCATGGCCCACCCAGATGCGTCCGCCCAGCGCGGTACCGACGGTAAGCACAAAGCGGTCGCCATGGAGCGTGCGGCCGTCTTCCAAAAGCACGGCCACAGGGAGGTCTCCGGAGAAGACGAGGTCGGCCATGGTGCCTTCGATGAGATCAAGATTGGGCATGGAAGCGGCGACTCGGGCCAAGCGTGCCGTGTAACGGGCTTTGTCGCACTGCACGCGGACGGCACGGACGGCGGGTCCGCGGCTGGCGTTGAGGGTCTTGTATTGCAGGCCGGTGAGGTCGGCGTTGTAGCCCATCTCGCCGCCGAGGGCGTCGAGTTCGGCCACTAGGTGGGATTTGGCCAAGCCTCCGACGGCTGGATTGCAGGGCATCAGGCCCAGTGTGCCAATCTTGGAGGTGACCAGAGCGACTCGGCAGCCCATCCGCGCAGCGGCAAAGGCGGCTTCGCACCCGGCATGTCCGGCCCCAACAACAATAATCTCATATCTGGATTCCATGAGACACTATTTTACCAAATGGAGACGGCTAGGGTAGAAACCGCAGATTTCGCAGATTTTGGCAGATTTTTGGTCGGCTACCGCCGACAGGACTGCCAGTGTGTCTTTTACCACAAAGTGCACAAAGAAAGCACAAAGAACACAAAGAAAAAAATTGGCTGATTAGCTGATTGGGAGAGATGTGGGGCGCTGCCCCACGCCCCGGCAGGGGGAAACACCCCCTACACCCGCAGGCACGTCTGCGACGTGCCTAAAGGACGACCGAGAGGTTTACAGTAAAAGCAAAGCTTCCTTTGCAAGACCCTTAAGGGTCCGGACAAGACCCTATAGTGGTCGGCAGGGAGACCCTATAAGGGTCGAAGGTCGACCCCTATAGTGGTCCGAGGAGAGAGCCTATAGGGTCCGGAGAGGGGAGCTTTAGGGTGGGGTGGGGGAGGGGCTAAAGAGTGACATCAAGGCTTGTACAGGGGGTGTTCCACGTGGAACACCCTGCGTAACACTACAAAAAGACTATGGCAAGACGAATGAATAAATGGAACGCAAGGGATGGGCACGGTAGTGAGGCCCGCAGGGCCGAACGGTGAAGTGCCCAGGCCCTTGCGTACCTTTTGTGTCTTCGTGAAAATCAGTTTTCCACAGGGTTTTCAAGGGAGTTGTCGACAGGTTGTCGATAAGTGCGTGAAAAGTGGGTGGAGAAACGTATTTGCAAGGGTTTGACGGGGTGGGGGAGTGTCGATAAGTCTGTTCATCGAATGTGGAGAAAGAATACTTGAAAAGTGGTGGAAAGGGTGCCATAATGGGGGCGTTTTCGATAGGTTATCAACGAATTTTGAGTAAGGTTTTCGACGATGGAACAGGACAGGACCGAGGCTGATGTTTTGTGGCAGCGGGCTTTGGATGAGCTGAAGGATGTGCTCTCTGAGGTGACGGTGTTGCGTTACTTCGGGGGGACGGCGGGGGTGTCTCTTGAGGGGGGGACGCTGGCGGTGTTGTTGCCGGAGGACAAGGAGGCGGGTCAGCTGGCGCCATTCGCGACGTTTGTGGAGAACGCGTTGGGGAAGGTGGGTGCGCCGGAGGGAACGAAGGTGACCTATCGCAAGGCGCCGAAGCCGGAGCCGGTGGCGGTGCCGCAGGCGGGTCGGGTGGGGGCCGGTGCAGGGCGTGTGCCGACGCAGACGGGTCTGCTGCCGACGTTGACCTTTGACAATTTCGTGGAGGGGCCGGGCAATCAGTTTCCGTTGGTGATGGCGCGGTATGTGGCGCAGCACCCGGGCGATGAGGACAGCCGGACGAATCCGCTCTTCATGCACGGGCCGACTGGGGTGGGGAAGACGCACCTGTTGCACGCGATCGGAAACCTAGCGGTGTCGTTGAACCCGGAGCTGAAGGTGCTCTACACGACGAGTGAGCAGCTGATGAATGAGTATATGCATCAGTGGTCGGTGGGGGGCCAGAACGACAACGCGAAGGAGGCGTTCCGGGAGAAGTATCGCACGCCGGACATCCTGCTGGTGGACGACATCCAGTATATGTCGGGCAAGGCGGGGTTGCAGAATGAGTTCTTCAACATCTTCAACGCGCTGAAGGATGCGCGCAGGCAGATCGTGATGACGAGTGACCGGGCGCCGACGGAAATCCCGGACCTGGTGGACCGTCTGGTGAGCCGTTTCCAGAGCGGCATCACGGCGGACGTGGACATCCCGGCGTATGAGACGCGGATGAATATCCTGCTGCTGAAGTTGCGGGGTTACCCGGACGTGACGTTGGGGCAGGAAATTCTGGAGTTCATCGCGAAGCGGGTGAGCAGCAGCGTGCGTGCGCTGGAGGGGGCTCTGGCGACGACGGTCAACTATGCGCGGATGTTCCCGGGGAATCCGGGGGCGATCACGGTGGAGGTGCTCGAGAAGTCGATTCTGAAGGGCTACATCCATGACGAGGAGACGTTGGTGCGGCTGACCTGCGCGGACATCCAGCGAGCGGTGTGCGACTACTTCGGCGTTTCGATGGATGAGCTGACGGGGAAGAGCCGTGAGAAGAAGATTGCGACGCCGCGACAGATTGGGGTCTTCCTCTGCCGGAAGCTGACGTCGAGCTCGACGACGGACATCGGGCGGGCGTTCAACCGCAACCACGCGACGGTGCTCTATTCCTCCTCAACGGTCCAAGACCTCTATAAGAAGGGCGACTCGGAGACCTGTACGGCGTTGAAGGCCCTGGTCGAGAAACTCGGCAAAACGACCGGCGACTTGAATTGAGTCAAGGTCGGAACCGCAGATTTCGCAGATTTTGAGCAGATTTAGGGCGTGCTACCGCACGCAGGACTGCCAGTTTATTTTTACCACAAAAGGCACACAGGGGAAGTGGCTGATTGGCTGATTGGAAGGGTGTGGGGCGGAGCTCCACCAAGAAGACCAATCAGCCAATCAGCGAATCTGCCAATTAGCCGGGCGCTCAGATGGAGCGCCCAGTGTCTTTGCTGAAAACTTCCTTGGATAGTGTCAAGAGCGCCTTTACGGGCAACGGATGACAGTGGGGTGTGGGGCAAAGCCCCACCAAGAACACCAATCAGCTAATCAGCCAATCAGCTAATCAGCCATTTTCAACCTTTTGAGGGGGAATGTTGATAACCTTGTGGAAAAGGGCATGAAAAGGGATGAAAGGTGGGGTGGGGGAGGGGGACGTATCCAGCGAATATGAATGGCTTACGCGTTTTGCTTACCTCTAGCAATGAAAGTATAAGAAGTGTTTTATGAATGAGTTATTGACATATCAACAGCGCTTTCGACAGGGAGAACGTGGAAGCGCTAAAAGCAGTCAAACAGTTTTCCAACAGGGCACTAACGCAGGCGGTGTTGTTGAAAACATTGTTGAAAGAGTCGGAGAATGTGTGGGAAAAAGGCGGTTTTTCAACAGTCCGTAGGGTGGGGGAGGGCTCGGCGACAAAGAATCGAGCATTTGCCCACAATTGGCCCACAGACCACTGACAGGGAAATTTTGCGATAAGGGTTTGAAAGCTGAAAGGGTGGGGGGACTTTTCCGCGTTTTCAACAGTTCTACATCATCATCTATTCTTTTATTCTGGTCTTTTGTTGAAGAAAGAGTGTGTTTCCACGAAGACACGAAGGAACGCAAGGGCATGGGCACTTCACCGTTCGGCGCGTTGCGCCTCACTACCGTGCCCAGCCCTTGCGTTTCTGTGACTTTCCTGGGAAACCGCACGCAGGACTGCCAGAATGGAGGAACCGCCGATTACGCCGATTGGAGCCGATTAGGGGCCGGCTACCGCCGGCAGGACTGCCAGAATGGATTACGCTGCGCGGGCACCCACAAAGGCGCAAAGATTCGCAAAGGACACAAAGGGAGTTGGCTGATTAGCTGATTGGGAGATTGGCTGATTAGGGGATTGGAGGATTAGGAAATTGGTTATTGGGGATGTGGGGCGCTGCCCCACGCCCCGGCAGGGAGAAGTTCTCCCTGCACCCCCGGCACGTCCGATGGACGTGCCAACAAGCACGACCCAGAGACTTGTAGAGAGAAAGCCAAGCTTCTAAGCCTCCAAGCTTCCAAACTTCCAATCGCCCCTGCACCCCCGGCACGTCCGATGGACGTGCCAACAAGTACGCAGGGGCGGGCCGTGCGTGTGCGTAAGGCACACGTCCGGCCCGGGGGCCTGTAGGGGCATGGCGGGCTTCGCACGCCATGCTTTGGGGAGTTGGGAATCTAGCGGCGGAGCCGCAGTCCTAGTGGTCCTATAGGTCCTATGGGTCCTACCGCGAAGCTTGGTGATGTGCCGCAGAGAGTTGAAAGAGTTCCCAAGCGCGAAGACGATGGGCGGGAGGGAGCGATCAGCGGGCGTTTCGCCCGCAAAGCGACCGGCGTTAGCCCATCTGGCTTCGCGCGCACCTTGCGTCTTTGCGGGAAAGCCCCCGCGTCGCCTTTCCTTCGTGTCCTTTGTGTTCTTAGCCGTGGAAGGTTTGGCCCTTTGGGCCTGCACGGTAATTTCCAAAACACACTGGCAGTCCTTCTCTGTGTTCCTCTGTTTTTCTCTGTGTCCCTCTGTGTCTATAAAACCGGACACTTGGTGGAAAACTTCCACGCGTTCATTTTGGTATAATACGAGTCAACTTGATTTTCAGGAGATGCCATGAAGTTCACTGTCATCCGCAGCCGTTTTTTGGATTTGCTCTCGAACGTGCAGAGCGTGGTGCCCGCGCGCCCCGCGTTGCAGATCATCACGAACGCCTTGGTTGAGGCGAATGAGGACGGCACGCTGACGTTGACCGCCACGGACCTCGATGTGTCGGTGCGGACGACGCTTTCTGCGGACGTGAAGGTGGACGAGCCCGGCCGCACGACGTTGCCGGTGCGCCGCGTGGTGGAGATTCTGCGCATGGCGCCTGAGGGCGAGATTCAGTTTGACATCGACGCGGATGACGTGGCGCGTATCGTGACGCCCGCCGCGAAGTATCGCATCATCGGCATCGGCGCGCGCGATTTCCCCGCCATCAAGGAGCCCGCGGAGGACGCCAAGCGCTTCACCGTGGACCGCGCCATCTTCCGCGAGATGCTGCGCAAGACCTCCTATGCGGCCGGCACGGACGAGACGCGCCGTATCCTGACGGGTGTGCTGCTGCAGTTCGCCGACGGCAAGCTGACGATGGTGGCCACCGACGGCAAGCGCCTGGCGCTGGTGGAGCAGGAGGTCGACTTCCCCGCCGACAGCGCGTGCGACATGATTCTGCCCCCCAAGGCCGTGGCCGAGCTGATGCGTCTGCTCAACGGCGAGGGCCCGATGACCATCTACGGCCAGATTGGCCAGATTGTCTTCGACTGCGGCTTTTTCCGCTTCCATAGCAAGCTGATTGAGGGCGTCTACGCGAAGTATCAGGCGGTGATCCCCACGGCGTGCGATGAGCGCGTTTCCGTGAACCGCGAGGAGCTGATCGCCTCGGTCCAGCGCGTCGCCATCATGTCCAACGAAAAGGCCCACGCCGTGCGCCTCTCCTTCTCCGAGGGCACCCTCTCGCTGAGCGCTAGCAGCGTCGAGACCGGCGAGGCCACCGACGTCCTCCCCATCAAGTACGCCGGGCGCCCCATCGCCGCGGCCTACAACCCCTCCTTCATCATGGACTGCCTGCGCAACCTGGACACCGACGAGGTCACCTTCGAGCTCACCGAAGGCCACTCCCCCGCGGTCCTCAAGTGCCCCGGCGTCCCCTTCCTCTACGTGATCATGCCCCTGCGCCTGACCGCCTAAAGGTTTTCGACAACCTTTCCGACAAGGGCCGCCCACAGGCGGCCCTTTTGTGTTAAATAGGGCAGATTTGGAGAACACAGAGGACCACAGAGAAGACAGAGGAACACAGAGTAGGACTGCCAGTGTGTCTTTACCACAAAGTGCACAAAGAGGCACAAAGGACACAAAGGGGAAACGCAGATTTCGGAGAACACAGAGGAGCACAGAGAGGACAGAGGGACACAGAGGCGGGCGGCGTGCTGGCGCACGCCGATTGAGTAGGATAGAAAGGGAGTTGGCTGATTAGCTGATTAGGAGATTGGAGGATTAGGAAATTGGTGATTGAATGTGTGGGGCGCTGCCCCACGCCCCGGCAGGGAGAAGTTCTCCCTGCACCCCCGGCACGTCCGATGGACGTGCCAATAGGCGACCCGGATGTTTGCAGCGAGAAAGCCAAGCCTCCAAGCCTCTAAACTTCCAAGCTTCCAACTGCCCTTGCACCCCCGGCACGTCTGCGACGTGCCAACAAGCACGACGGAATGACAAGCACGCCCCAGCAGGAGATGCAGGAGCGCCCGGCAAGCGGGCGGTGGATGAAGACTTTAGAAGACCGACAAGGCGCGAAACGGAGGGCGGCGGGCGCGGTCAGCGGCGGAGCCGCAGAGCGACCGACGGAGCCCGAAGCGGTTCGCGCCCCCTCTTGCGTCTTTGCGGTAAAGCCCCTCCGTTCTCTGGGCGGCTATGCCGCCCCACCCACTTATCCACAATTTCAACAGAGTTATAAACAGTGGTTGATAAAGTTGTCAGCAATCGATACTGTTATAAACGCTTTTTACAGGATTATCGACAAAGTTATAAACAGTGGTTAATAACTCTGTTGAGACTTTATCGCTTGCTTTTGGGGCTGGAATCCGCTATTCTATTGCGCGTATGAAGACCTTGGGAAGCCAGATTCGCGAAGCGCGTCTGCGCCGCCACCTAAGCCAAAGCGCGTTGGCGCGGCAGGTGGGGTGCAAGCAATCCGCCCTCTCGATGTACGAGGGGGGCCGGGCCGCCGCGTTGAGCGCCGAGACCGTGGGCAAGCTGTGTGCGGCCCTCGGCCTTCTGCCGCCCACCGAGGCTGAGTTGGCCGAGGAGGCCGCGCGTCCCCAGGGCACGCGTGTCTATTGCCCGAATCCGGATTGTCCGAGTAACCTGCCTGTGCGTGTGGGCGAGAGCGTGGTGCTGGTGCCGCATGGTCACCTGGCGCAGGAGGGCGAGGTCCACTGTGCGTGGTGCGGCGAGGTGCTGGAGCGTGCTTGCCCCGAATGCGGCGCTCCGCTGAATGCCGGTGCCCATTGCGTCCGCTGCGGCACGGCCTATCTGGCCGGTGTCCCCGAGCACTTCGACGCCGAACGTGCCGCCACTTCTGAGCGCGTCCTCGCGTGGTCCCGCTGAGCGGCGCCCCTTTTCCACGAAAACACAAAGCAAACGCAATTGCCTGGGCACTTCACCGTTCGGCCCTGTGGGCCTCGCTACCGTGCCCATCCCTTGCGTTTCTGTGACTTTCCTGGGAAATCGAGATTTCGCAGATTAGTGCAGATTGTTGGGCCGGCTACCGCTGGCAGGACTACCAGTGTGTCTGAAAAGTCACAAAGGACAAGGGTCCGCCACCGACCCTTAAGGGTTTCGGGTCGGACCACTATAGGGTCTCGACCCAGACCCCTATAGTGGTCGACCTTGGACCCTTATAGGGTCTCAGAAAGGAGGTTCTGGGGGAGTGCTTTTTTGAATGGCGACCGGATGGCGCACAGGAGATGTAGGAGATTCAAGAGATGCAGGAGCGCCTGGCAAGTGAGCGACGGATAAAACTGGCTTCTATGAAAACAAAAGAGCCGCAAGGGATGGGCACGGTATGAGGCGCAACGCGCCAAACGGTGAAGTGCCCAGGCTCTTGCGGCCCTTTGTGTCTTCGTGGAGATTATCAGTCCAACGCGGCGTCGACTTTGGCGATGAGGTCTTCGACGGAGATGCGTTCTTGGGCCATGGTGTCGCGGTCGCGGAGGGTGACGGTGCCGTCTTTCTCCAGGGTGTCGAAGTCGACGGTGACGCAGAAGGGGGTGCCGATCTCGTCTTGACGGCGGTAGCGGCGGCCGATGGCGCCGGTCTCGTCCCAGAAGCAGTTCCAGCGCTTTTGGAGGCGCTTGAAGATGGAGCGGGCGAGGTCGCGGAGCTCGGGGCGGTTTTTGACGAGGGGGAAGACGGCGACCTTGATGGGGGCGATGGCGGGGGCGAGGTGGAGGACGGTGCGGATGTCTTCCTTGCCCTTGTCGTCGACGAGTTTCTGCTCTTCGTAGGCATTGCAGAGGAGGGCCAGGGCCATGCGGTCGACGCCGGCGGAGGGCTCGATGACGTGGGGGATGTACTTGCCTTCGAAGAGTTTGTCAACGAAGGCATTGGCGGCCTCGGCGGTCTTGCCGCGGCCCTGCCACTCGGCCACGACCTTGGCGCGGAAGGCGGCCTTTTCGTCATCGGAGAGTTTCTTGACGGCGAGCTTGAGGGGCTCGTCAAAGACCTCCATGCTCTTGCCGGAGTGTTCCTGGTGGCGGGAGAGGTCGAAGTCGGAGCGGGCGGCGATGCCTTCGAGCTCCTGCGTGCCGAAGGGGAAACGGTATTCGATGTCGACGCAGGCGCGGGCGTAGTGGGCGAGTTCGTCGGGCTTCTGCCAGTATTCCACGAAGGAGTCCTTGGGCAGGCCGTTGGCGACGAGCCAGAGCTTGCGCTGTTCCACCCAGTACTTGTGCCAGCAGGCCCAGCCCCACTCGGGCTTGGGCTCGGAGAGGTCGGTGGTGTCGGTGAGGGGCTCGACGCGGCCGCAGAGGAGCTCCACCGCTTCGTCGGGCTTGATGAAGAACTCGAGCTCCATCTGCTCGAACTCGCGAGAACGGAAGATGTAGTTGCGGGGGGTGACCTCGTTGCGGAAGGACTTGCCGATCTGGCCGATGCCGAAGGGCGGGGCCTGGCGGCTGGAGACCATCACGTTGGGGAACTCCGCGAAGATGGCCTGGGCCGTCTCGGGGCGGAGATAGGCCACGTTGGAGGGGTCGTCGATGGGGCCGACGACGGTCTTGAACATGAGGTTGAAGGGACGGGGCTCGGTCATCACGCCGCCGCAGGTGGGGCAGGGGAGGACCTCGGGTTCGCCCGCGGGGGTGGCCAGGAGGATGAAGAGGGCGCGGACGTCCGGGACAGTCTTGAGCGTCTCGAAGATGGCCTCGAGGTGCTCGGGATGCTGCACGGTGTAGAGGCCGGGGGCGATGCCTTTGCCCTTGCCCTTGCACCAATTCGCCACCGCACCCGCGTCGCCGACCAGGGGCTCGAGGGCGGCCTTGATGGGCGAATCGTCGAAGATCTCCCAGATTTGGTCGGCGCGCACTAGCTTGCGGCAATTGCCCTTGCACATGCTCATGGGGTCGGAGAAGGTGTCCAGGTGGCCGGAGGCCTTCCAGATGGCCGGGTGCATGATGATGGAGGCGTCTAGGCCCTCCACGTCCTCACGGTCACGCACCATGAAGCGCCACCAACGTTCCTTGATGTTGCGCTTCAGCTCGCACCCCAGCGGGCCGTAGTCCCAGAAGCCCGCGAAGCCGCCGTAGACCTCGGAACTCTGGAAAATGAACCCGCGCCGCTTGCACAGCGACACCAATGCATCCAACGAACTCTTCGGGGCTTCTTTCTTGTCCATGGCTAAATTCCTTTGTGAAGCGCTTATTATACCATTTGTGGGCGGCTCGTGCCGCCCACGCTGATTGGCTGATTCGCTGATTGGAGCGTGCGACGGGTGGGGTCGTGGGAGAACTGTGGAGGGTTTACGCTGCGCGGCTATCACGAAGAACACAAAGGACCACGAAGAGACACAAAGAACTGCCAGTGTGTTTTTAGATCACAGAGAACCACAGAGGATTGCACAGAGAGACACAGAGAAAGGCCGACCAGCACTGCCCGAATGATTGGAAATCACGAAGGAGACAAAGGACACAAAGGGATTTTGGATGATTAGGGGATTGGCTGATTGGGAGATGTGGGGCGCTGCCCCACGCCCTGGCAGGGAGAAGTTCTCCCTGCACCCCCGGCACGTCCAAGCACGCCCCAGCAGGAGATGCAGGAGATTCAGGAGATACAGGAACGCCCGGTAAACGGGCGACGGAGAGAGTGGGGGCGTGGGGCGGAGCCCCACCAAGAATACCAATCAGCCAATCAGCCAATCAGCTATTCCTGGGGGAGGTCGAGGGAGTGGAGCTCGGTGAGGATGGATTGGGCGAGGCGGCGGGCGACGCGGGGGAGGGCGTCTTGGATGCCGGTCTGGTAGTCTTCGCGGGTGAGGGCGGAGTCGACGGCGGTGATGGGTTTGCCGTTGACGTAGGTCTTGCCGGTCTTGGCGTCGAAGACGTAGAGGCGGGCGGTGAGGGCGACGTGGTATTCGTCGGGGACGAGGTTGTCGTTGCGGCTGTAGCGGACGGCGTCGGTGTCGAGGGGCTGGATGACGGCCTGGACGCGGAGGCGGGCGTTGTCGTAGGCGGTGGGGGTGAAGGTGCCGTCTTCAATGAGGGCGTCGAGGAGTTGCTGGGAGGCGAGGGTACCGACCATGGGATAGTCGGTCTCGTTTTCGAAGGCGGCGACGTGGATGGGGCGGCAGGCTTCGGGGACGGGGGAGCCGAGGCGGTAGCCGGCGCAACCGGTGAGGAGGGCGAGGAGGGGGAGGGCGAGGAGGGCGCGTTTCATGGGGTCATTCCTGAGGTTGGGCGGCGGAGCGGCTCTGGACGGTGCCTTCGGCGGGGGTTTCGCCGGAGGCGGCGGGGGCGAGGGCGGCGATGCGGGCGCGGACGTCGGCGGCCTGGGGGGCGTCGGGGTAGTCGCGGAGGAAGGCCTGATAGGCGAGGAGGGCGGCTTCGGGGGAGTAGGCCTTGGGGTTGTCGTAGAAGGTGGCGGCGACGTAGGCGCGTTCGCGGCGCATGAGGTAGATCTCGCGCTCCCACTGGGTGAATTGGTCGAGGTCGGGGTGGGCGGGGCGGAAGGTGCGTGCGCCGGCGAGGAGGCGCTCGAGGTGGGCCAGGCGGCCGACGTCGTTGGCCCAGAGGTCGGCCTGGTCGCGGCAGGCGCGGCAGTAGAGGGAGACGACGTCGTCCATCTTGGCGTAGGCGGGCCAATCGACGATGAGGCGGTCGCAGACGGTGATGGCGCTGGCGTATTCCTCGTCTTCGCAGTAGAGGTTGGCGATACTCAGGAGGAGGTCGGGCACGCGGCGCCAGCGGGGGGCGAAGTGGATGATGCGCTCGTAGTTCTGGCGGAGGCCGTTGCCGGAGGTGAGGCGGAGGGAGCGGTCGAGCTCGCGCTGGGCCAGGAGGTCGGCCTGGGCGGTGGCGTCTTCGAGGATGGGGGTGAGCTCAAAGCGGCCATTGTAGTGCGCCAGCAGGTAGATGTCCTCGTCGTAGGCCAACTGTGTCTCGCCGGCGGCGGAGCGGAGGCGGGCGATGGAGAGCTGGGCGGTGAGGGCCTGAGGCGTGGCGTGCCAATTGCGCACCAGGTCGTCATAGGCGTCGATGGCGGCTTCGCGGCGGCCTTCGCGCTCCAGGCCTTGGGCGTAGGCGAGCTGTTCGGCGGGGGTGTCCTTCTCCGCGCCGCCGAAGAACCAGGAGGGTTCCTTGAGCGGGATCTCGAGCGGATCGGTGAGGAAGAGGAGTTCGGCCGGCGTGCGGCCCATGCGGGAATAATCCTGATACTGCCCCCAAGCGGCGGTGCCACAGAGAGCCAGCAAGGCACAGAGAATCGTTTTGCGGTTCATGGCCATAAGTATAGCAAAAGGGAGGGGAGCCTGTGGCCCCCTCCCCGGAGAACGGAGAACGGAACGCCCCTGCGGGGCGACGGGTGGGGCAGTGCCCCACATCTTTCCATTAGTTATTCAGCCAATTCCCTTCGTGTCTTCGTGGAAAGCGCCTCAGTGCCGCACGCGCCAGCGGCGGAGACGGAGGGCGTTGGAGACCACAAAGACCGAGCTGAGGCTCATGGCCAGGGCAGCAAGCATCGGACTCAGACGCAGGCCGAAGGCGGCGTAGAAGCAGCCCGCGGCGATGGGGATGCCGATGGCGTTGTAGAAGAAGGCCCAGAAGAGGTTCTCCTTGATGTTGCGCAGGGTGGCGCGGCTGAGCGCGATGGCCGCGGCCACGTCGCGCAGGTCGCCGCGCATGAGCACGATGTCGGCCGATTCGATGGCAACGTCGGTGCCGGCGCCGATGGCGATGCCCACGTCTGCGCGGGCCAAGGCGGGAGCGTCGTTCACGCCGTCGCCCACCATCGCCACGGTTTTGCCCTGGGCCTGGAGCTCACGGATTTCGCGCTCCTTGTCCTGCGGTAGGGCCTCGGCGATGACCCGGTCTGCGCCGACCTGAGCACGAATGGCCTCAGCGGTACGGCGGTTGTCGCCGGTCAACATCACGGTCTCCACGCCCATGCGCCGCAGGGCCGCGATAGCCTCGGCGCTCGTGGGCTTCACCGCGTCGGCCACGGCAATAACGCCCAGCCACGCACCATCCGCCGCGAAACAGAGCGGGGTCTTGCCCGCCTCCGCCAGACGCGCCAACGTCTCCTCCGGCACGGCCCCACGCACCTGGTTCTCCGCGAGCAGCGCCGGGTTACCTGCCAGGCACGCCACGCCCGCGACCTTGCCGCGTAGGCCCCGCCCGGGCACTTGGCCAAAGTCCTCGACCGGGCTCTCCGCGACACCGCGGCGCACGGCCTCCTCGGTCACGGCCTGCGCCAGGGGATGCTCGGACCGGCGCTCCAACGCCGCCGCCACCTGCCAGAGCCGCGCCTCATCCACGCCCGGTGCAGGCAGGACATCGGTCACCGTGGGTTTGCCCTGTGTGACGGTCCCGGTTTTGTCCAGCACCGCCACATCGATGCCATGGGCCGTCTCGAGCGCCTCGGCCGACTTGATCAAGATGCCGTTCGCTGCGCCGCGCCCCGTGCCCACCATGATGGCCGTGGGCGTCGCCAGCCCCAACGCGCAGGGACACGACACCACTAGCACCGAGACCGCCATCGTCAGCGCAAAGGCCAGCTCCGCCCCGCACGCCAACCATACCACGCACGTCACTGCCGCCACCACGATGACCGCCGGCACGAAGACCCCCGCCACCCGGTCGGCCAGCTTCGCAATCGGCGCCTTCGACGACGTCGCCTCGTCCACCAACCGGATAATCTGCGCCAGGGCCGTGCCGCGCCCCACCTGCTCGGCCCGCATCGCGAACCACCCGCTACGGTTGACCGTCGCACCGATGACCCGGTCGCCCGGCGCCTTGTCCACCGGCAACGACTCGCCCGTCAGCGCGCTCTCGTCCACCGCGCCGTTACCTTCTATTATCGTGCCATCTGCCGGCACCTGCTCACCGGCCTTGATGATCAGCACATCCCCCACGGTCACCTCCGCCGCCGGGATCTCCACTTCCGTGCCGCCGCGACGCACCCGCGCCGTCTTCGGTGCCAACGCCGCCAACGCCCCCAACGCCGCCGTCGTGCGGCCCTTCGCCCGCGCCTCCAGGCACTTGCCCAACGTAATGAGCGTGAGAATCATGGCCGCGCCATCGAAATAGAGCTCGCCGGCCAGCTGTTCCGCCGTCGCGCCGTCGCCCTCGCCCAGCGCCCACGCAATGCCATAGAGCGCGCACACGCCATAGACCAACGACGCGCCTGCCCCCAGCGCCACCAACGAATCCATGTTCGGCGACCCCCGCAGGAGCGTCCCGAAGCCTACGCGGAAAGTCCGCCCATTGATCACCGCCACCGGCGCCGCCAAAAGGAAGGCCGTCAGGGCATAGACCCCCGCGCTCCCGGTCCCCGCCAGGCACTCCGGCAACGGCCACCCCATCATCCGCCCCATCGAGAGATAGAAGAGTGGCGCCGCAAAGATCGCTGACCACACGAACCGCCGCAGGAGTCCTTTGAAAGCCTCTCGCGCACGTTCCGCCGGTGTCGGTGCCGTCTCCTCGTGCGGTGTCTCGGCGGGCTTGGGCGGAGCCTCAGGCGTCGCACCATAACCTGCCTCCGTCACCGCTGCCGCGATCTGCTCCGCCGTCACAACGGACTCGTCATAGTCCGCCGTCATGTTGTTCTTCAGCAAATTCACCGCGCACGACCGCACCCCCGGCAACTTATCCACCGTCCGTTGCACCCGCGCCGAGCACGCCGCACACGCCATTCCCGTGACCTCAAACCGTGTCTTCATGTCAACTCCTTTGTCGCGTTTAATTATAACACCCATTTGACCCACCGACAATCAACCAATCAGCTGAATATGCTAAAATAGCACCGTTATGGAGATTGCAATGCAGGAACGGTTGGTTGCGGCGGCGCGCGAGGCGGCGACGCGGGCGTACGCGCCCTATTCCCACTTTTCGGTGGGCGCGGCGCTCTTGGGCGAGGACGGCCACATCTACGTGGGGTGCAACGTGGAAAACGCCTCCTATGGCCTCTGCCTCTGCGCGGAACGCAACGTGCTCTTCCACGCGGTGGCGTGCGGATGCCGCACCTTCCGCGCGCTGGCGATTGTCGCGCCGAAGCCCTCCACGCCCTGCGGTGCGTGCCGTCAGGCCCTTGCGGAATTCTGCGGGCCCACGCTCGAAATCTTCCTGGCGGCGCAAGACCCCGCCGTGCCTGTCACCCGCACCTTCCTCGCCGACCTCTTCCCCAACCCCTTCACCTGCTGATCCATGGCCGCCCCCACACGCACGCTTGAGGAATGCTTCGAGCAGCTGGGCCGCTTGGTGAATCGGCGAAACGCCCCCTTCCCGCCGGAGGCGCTGGTCTTCGATGAACTGTCCGACACGACCAAGCTTTGCCCCCAACCGCTCGTCTCGGTCTGTATCATCTCCTACAACTCCGCCGCCACCATCGATGAAGCGCTGGAGGGGGTCTTGGCGCAGGACGCCGACTTCCCCTTCGAGGTCCTCATCAGTGACGACGGCTCGACCGACGACACGGTGGCGCGGTGCGAGACTTGGCTGGCGCGCTACCCCGACAAGGTGCGCATCCTGCGCGGCCGCCGCAACGTCGGCCTGCTGGGCAACCGTCTGCGGGCCTTCTCGGCGGCGCGCGCGCCATGGATTGCGTGGTTGGACAGCGACGACTTCTGGACTGACCCCGGCAAACTGCGCAAGCAGATGGCCTTGCTTCGCGAGACCGGCGCCGTGATGTGCCTGGCCTTCACGGAGATGCGCTGGGCGGACGGCCGCCGCGGAACGATGGATTGTCCGTCCACGCGCTTCGTCTCGCCGCAGATTCTCCTGCGGCATTACCTGCACACCTCCACCTACCTCCATTCGCGCGAGGCCTTCCTGCGCGCCACCCGGGACTGCCCCAACTTGCAGGGGTGGGATGACCAAGACCTCCTCTTCGGCCTCGCCGCGCAGGGGCGCGTCGCCCTCTTGCCCGAAGTGGTCTCCGCCTATCGCATCACCGGGACGGGTGACGCCATCGGCCAAGGCGAAGACCATTTCAGACTCGTGGTGCGCTGGCAATTCCTGTGCCTCTTTCTCTATGGTCCGCGGCGCTTCCGCCACTGCTTCTTGGTGGTATTGTTCAAAGGCATCCGCCTGCAACTGACCGGCGGCGCGCGCCCGGAGATAACCGCTCTGTTGCGCGACATCGCCGTTCTGGCCCATGCCCGCGCCCCTTGGGCCATTCGCGTGTGGCGCGAGTGGCGCAAACTGCGGAGGGTCCTGCCATGACGCTGGAGAAATGCTTCGATGAACTGGGCCGCCGGGCGAGCGTGGACGCCGTGCCGATGACGCCCGAGGCCCTTGCCTGCGACGAAACGTCCGACCCGGCCAACCTCTGCGCCGAACCGCAGGTCTCGGTCTTCATCCCCATGTACAACCTCGGCCCGCGCTTGGACGAGGCCCTGGCCGGCGTGATGGCGCAGGACGCCGACTCCCCCTTCGAGGTCGTCCTCTGCGACGATTGCTCCACCGACGATACCGTGGCGCTCGCCGAGGCCTGGGTGCGCCGTTGCCCCGAGAAGGTCCGCCTCCTCCGGGCGCGCCAGAATGCCGGCGCCCTGCGCAACCGCCTCCGTGCCCAACGCTACTGCCGCGCGCCGTGGATTGCCCTCTTGGATGGCGACGACCTTTGGACCGACCCCGGCAAACTCCGCAAACAGTTGCCCTTGCTCCGCAAGACCGGCACCGTGATGGCTGTGGCCTTTTCTGAGGTCCTTTTGCCTGACGATAAGCGAGAGGTCTACACCTGTCCCATCGCCCCCTTCGTCACGCCAAAGGTCTTCGTCAACCGCTACCTGCAGACCTCCACCTACGTCTACTCCCGCGCGGCGGCCGAGGAAGCCTTGCGGCGCTGGCCCGGCCTGCCGATGTGGGACGACCTAGACATCTACTATCGGCTCGCGGCCTTGGGGCGCGTGGCCCTCTTGCCCGAGTCGGTCGCCGTCTACCGCCGCTTGGGCGACGGCATGAGCTCGCAGATGGACAAGCTCCGCTTTGAGTGCTTCATGCGATGGCGTTTCCTGGGCCTCTTCCTTTACGGCCCTCACTCCCTTCGCCACCTCTTCTTGGCCAATTTACTCAAAGGCATCCGCCATACTTTAGTCCTGGCGGGAGACGATATGCGGCCTCTTCTGCGCGACACCGCCACCCTGGCTCACGCCCGCGCCCCCTGGTCCTGGGCCGTCCACCGCGAATGGCGCAAACTCCGCGCCCTCTTTTAATTAGGAAGTTTGGAAGTTTAGAGGTTTGACCCTCTCACCACCTCATCCATCGCCCGCAAGGGCGCTCCGTAGCCGTGGAAGGTTTGGCCCTTTGGGCCTGCACGGTGATTTCCAATCATTCTGGCAGTCCTGCTCTGTGTTGCTCTGTGAACCCCTCTGTGGCCTCTGTGATCTAAAAACACACTGGCAGTCCTGTCGGCGGTAGCCGACCCTAAATCTGCACAAAATCTGCGCAATCTGCGGTTCCCTTCTCGCCGCTCACTTCCCCGGCAAAAACCGCGTGCAGGGGACATCCTCACCCGCGACGACCGCGGCCAAGACGCCGGGACGCGCACCGTTGGCGATGACCGCCTGGATGCCATCCGCCGCCGCGGCCTGGGCCACGCGCAGTTTGGTCTCCATCCCACCGCGCCCTTGTGAAGTCTTCGTCCGCCGCACCAGCGCGGAAAGGTCCTGCCCCGGGCGCACCTCACGAATCAAGGTCGCATTCGGGTCCGCCGGGTCGCCGTCGCACAGACCATCCACCGACGAGAGAACAATCAGCAGCTGTGCGCCGAGCAACTTAGCCATCAGCCCCGCCAGCTCATCGTTGTCCGTGAACATCAGCCCCTCCACCGAGACCGTGTCGTTCTCATTCACCACCGGCACGATGCCATAGGCAAAGAAGGCCTCCACGCACTGGCGCAGATTGGCCGCATGCTCTGCGGAAGAGAGGTCATGCTTGGTCACCAAGATTTGCCCCACGTCCATCCCATCCGCGTCGAAAAGCGTCCTGTAAGTGTCAATCAAGATGGCCTGCCCTACGGCAGAGAGCACTTGCCGCCGCGCCACGCGGTCCACTGTCTTGGGCAGAGAGACGCGTCCGCGCCCCGCGGCTACCGCGCCCGAAGAGACGATGAGCACCTGGTGCCCCGCGTCGCACAGCGCCGCCACCTCGTCGGCCAACCCGGCCATCCGGGCAATCCACAGCCGCCCATCCGGGCGCGCCACAACATTCGATCCAACTTTAACTACGATTCTCATTTGGTTGATTAGCTGATTGGCTGATTGGTCTTCGTGGTGGGGCTCCGCCCCACACCCCTTCTATAGAAGATTGGAAGTTCGGCTCTCGCCTCACCCGTCGCGCGCTTGCCGCGCGTTCTGTTCACTGTTCACTGTTCTCTGGGGCGCGCCAGCGCCCCTTGTCCTTTATGATTTCCAACACATTCTGGCAGTCCTGCGTGCGGTAGCACGCCCCTAATCTGCCCAAAATCTGTGTCACCAAAGGTCTTCCTAGCGAAGCGACGGAACAATCTGCGGTTTCCTTATTCTGGCAGTCCTTCTCACTTCTCCGGCAGAGAAGCGAGGAGCCCTTGGACCACGGCGCCGGTGAACCCTGCGCGCTCCATGGCGTTGATGCCCTTGATGGTCAGGCCCCCCGGCGTGCACACGCGGTCGACCTCCGCCTCGGGGTGATTCCCGGAATGGAGCACCAGCTCCGCGGCACCCTTCATCACCTGCGCGAAAATCTCGCCGGCGGCCTTCGCGGGCACCCCCATCTCCAGGCCGGCCTCCTGCCCCGCGCGGAGAAACCGCAAGGCATGGGCGATGCCGCACCCGGAAAGCGCCGTGATGGCCCCGAAACGGTCTTCCCCGCAGACCACCGTCAGCCCCAACCGGTCCAACAACGCCTTTGCCGCGTCGCGCGCTTCAGGCGTCTCACCGGCAATGGCCGTCACCCCGCAGCAGAGACCCACCGCCGTGTTCGGCATGATGCGCGCCACGCGCACCCCCTTCGCACGGCTCAGATCCGCCCGCAGGTCAGCCAACGTCACCCCCGCCGCAACGGAAATGACCAGCGCCCCCGCGGGAATCTTGGCCGCAATCGGTTGCAACACCGTGCTCACCAGCCACGGCTTCACCGCCACAAAGGCCACATCCGATTCCGCGACCGCCCCCACATTATCCGTGGTGACGCTCAGCCCCAGCGCCGCCAAATCCTCCGGCGTCTCGGGTTGCGTACGCGTCAGCGTGATATCGGCGGCACTTAGACCCGAGCGAACCAAGCCCTTGGCAATGGCCCCGCCCATGTTACCCGCGCCCAAAATGGCAATCTTCATGGCATCTGTCCTTTCAGTAATATGATAGCACAACCTCGCCGCCCTCCGTTTCGCGCCTCGTCGGTTTCCCGAGAAGCCCACCCGTCGCGCGTTTGCCGCGCGTTCTCTGTTCTCTGTTCTCTGTTCTCCGGGGCGCGCCAGCGCCCCTACGCTACGAAGAAGAGCGCCGGGTTACTCGTCGCGTGGCCCACGCAGAGTCGCCACAGATAGAGCCCCCTCGCCATCTGCCGGGGCAACCGCAAGGTCAGCCACCCCTCCTCATTCACCTCCAGCGGCCGCAGCACCCACGTCCCGCCACGCTTGCCACCCATCTGCACAAGCGGTTCAGCCACCACGCGGATTCTCCCCTGGGCCCGTTGGAAAGGCTCCGTACGCGCGAGGGTCAGTTCACCGGGCGCCCCCCGCCAGAAATAACCGCTTCTCACCGCATAGGCATAGATCAAGTGCGGCTTTGCCGTCCGCCGGGCCCGCCCCGCCCGGACATTCTCTTCAATCGTTTTAGTCATCATCATCTCTCCTACTATTAATATATGGAAGTTTGGAAGTTTAGAGGCTTGGTTTCCCTGTGGCCCCACCCGTCATCCCTTGGCACGTCGCAGACGTGCCTGCGGGTGCAGGGGCAATTGGAAGCTTGGAAGTTTGGAGGCTTGGAGGTTTGGCTTTCCTTGTACAGCGCTTTTTATTTGTCGCCCGTAAGGGCGTTCTGTTCTCCGTTCTCTGTTCTCCGTTCTCTGGGCGCGAAAGCGCCCTCCCCCTGCCGGGGCGTGGGGCAGCGCCCCACACCTACCAATCAGCCAATCAGCTAATCAGCCAATCAGCTAGGCGCTCCGTCAGAGCGCTTACCCAAGCAAATTGAGCAAGCCCTGGAGCAAGCTCCTAAAGGCCTCAATCAAGACACCAACCAGCGGATACTCCATCTCTTTCCTCCTTTCTGGGTGCATGGCCTGGTCACGACGTGAACCCATCTCCCCGGACTCGGGGCCTGGCCCACGCCCACACACGTGGCCCTGCTTTCCGCTATTCAGCCCATTACCATCTCACGCACATGGTCAGGCCACCCCCATGTCCGCCTTTCTAAAGCAGGGGGGCGAGCGCCACCGCCGCGCCCCCCTGGCCCGCTTAAGCCTCGGCGATGCGGCTCTTCAGCTCACCCTTGAAGGTCACCTGGAAGAGGCTCTCGCCACCCATGCGGGTGCGGAAGACCAAGCCGATTTCCTCATCGTTCGAGGCGAACTCCGCCTTGTTTCTGAGGATCACACGGGTCGGGTCCTCATCGGCCAGCACAGCCTCACACGCGGTCTCCGCGGTGTTGTAGATTACGAAGAAGCCCTCGTCCTCTGCCTCCGCGTTCCAGCTCAGCTTGCTGCCCTGCACCAAGAACGACCCCAGCGAGGTGATCTTGCCATGCTCCTGGCTCGAGAGGTCAATCACCTCCTCCAAGGTCGGCAAGTCTACGGCATCCAGACGGCGGACGGTGCTAGAGGCCGCCGCAGTGCGCAGACGCGAACCCACGGTCGCATTCACCACCACCTTATTCTTCGACGGATCCCAAGCCGCGTCCTCGCTGGCAAAGGTGCCACGCACCGCCGGCGCGAAACGCACCAAGCCACCGATGTTCACCGCGCGCCCAGCGGCCACCAGACCCGCCACCATCTCCGCGAACTCGCTCAGCACCAGCCGGATGGTGCTCTTCTTCACCGCGCACCCCTCCTTGACCATCTGCTCAGCCACATCCTGCAGGCCATAGGTCTCCTTCACCTCCACCTGCCCCACGTAGGTCTCCGCGCCAGCCTTCTGAGAAGCCATCTCATTGCGCACCAGACGATACGCCACACTCTTGAGGTCACCCTCACTATTGATAACGATGTCATCCATCGTAATTTCTCCTTCACTGGCCCCTTTCATTTTGACGCCCGGGCAACTCCGCCCACAACCGCCGCGTATCACCGGGGCCAACCGCGTACGCACCCTTGCCAAAGACCTGTCATTTGCCTTCCCTAATTTCCCAACAACTCCCACCCCCACCGCACCATACGCCATCTCCCAGACCTGTCATTTCGTCCCCCAAAAGCACCCCTCCCTGTCCGCTCGAGCGTGGTCGCGTCTTACCGACTGAAGACGATGGGCGAGGCTCTGGGCAGGGGGGACTCAGCCGCTAAGTGGATAGATTTTCACGCTACTATAAAAAAGGCCCCCGCGGGGCGGGGGCTTTTGGGGGAGGTGGGGGGGCGCTTACCAGTTGATGGCGGCGGGGATGCCGTCATAGGCGGCGACGAGGATCTTGCGGATGTCGTCGGCGGTGGTTTCGCGGGGGTTGGCGCCGGTGCAGGGGTCTTTGACGGCGTTCTCGGCGATGAAGTCGAGGTGGGCGTCGAAGGTTTCGCGGGAGACGCCGGCGGCTTCGAGGGTGGGGGGGATGTCGAGGGAGTCGTTGAGGGCGCAGATTTTGTCGACGAGGACGTTGACGAGCTGCTTTTGGGTGTTGCCGGGGAGGCCGAGCGCGCGGGCGATGTCGGCGTAGCGGTCTTCGCAGGCTTTGCGGTTGAACTGGATGACGAAGGGCTGGAGGATGGCGTTGCAGAGGCCGTGGGGGAGGCCGAACTGGGCGCCGATCTTGTGGGCGATGGAGTGGGTGATGCCGAGGAGGGCGTTGGAGAAGGCCATGCCGGCGAGGCACTGGGCGATGTGCATGCGGCCGCGGGCGGGCATGTCGCCGTTGTAGGAGGCGACGAGGTCGTCGTCGATCATCTGGATGGCCTTGATGGCGAGGGGGTCGGAGAAGTCGCTATGAAGGGCGGCGACGTAGGCTTCGATGGCGTGGGTGAGGGCGTCGAGGCCGGTGTGGGCGGTGAGCTTGGGGGGCATGGTCTCGGCGAGGTCGCTGTCGACGATGGCGATGTCGGGGGTGATCTCGAAGTCGGCGAGGGGGTATTTGACCTTGGTGGAGTAGTCGGTGATGACGGAGAAGGCGGTGACTTCGGTGGCGGTGCCGGAGGTGGAGGGGATGGCGGCGAAGATGGCCTTCTGGCGGAGGATGGGGAGGGAGAAGGGGTCTTTGATGTCGTCGAAGGTCTTTTCGGGGTGTTCGTAGAAGACCCACATGGCCTTGGCGGCGTCGATGGGCGAGCCGCCGCCGATGGCGATGATGACGTCGGGTTGGGCGTCGCGCATGGCCTGGGCGCCCTTCATGACGGTCTCGACGGAGGGGTCGGGCTCAACGCCGGTGAAGAGGGTGACCTGGAGGCCGGCGTCGGTGAGAATCTTTTGGAGGCGGTCGAGGGCGCCGCTCTTCTGCATGGAGTGGCCGCCGGTGACGATGAAGGCGTGCTTGCGGCTCTTGCCGAGGACGGCGAGTTCTTTCATCGCGCCGGGGCCGAAGTAGATGTCGCGGGGAAGGGTGAAACGTGCCATGATAAGGTCCTTTCTTGGTGCCGGGGCACTCTCCCCGGCGACAGAGAAAGTATAGCATAAGGGGCGCGAATGCGCCCCTAGAAAACAGAGAACAGAGAACAGTGAACAGAAGGGGCGGCAGGGCCGCCCCGGAGAAGGACTACCAGAATGGGGAACCGCAGATTACGCAGATTTTGAGCAGATTAGGGGCCGGCTACCGCCGGCAGGACTGCCAGATTGTTTTGGAAATCACAAAGGACACAAAGGTTTTGGCTGATTGGGAGATTGGTTGATTGGATGTGGGGCGCTGCCCCACGCCCCGGCAAGGGGCGCCGCCCCTTGAATCCCGGCAGGGGTGGCAGGGCCACGCCCCTTCGTTCTCCCTGCACCCCCGGCACGTCTGCGACGTGCCAACTAGCACGACGGACAGGAGATGCAGGAGCGGGCGATGGGCGGAGGCGACGTGCAGGGAAAGCCAAGCCTCTAAACTTCTAAGCTTCCAATCGCCCCTGCGGGCGAGGATTAGAGGAGGAAGAGGAACCAAGGCATGCTGAGGAGATTGGGGAGGACGAAGAACAAGAACATGGTGAGGAGGCCGGCGCCAACGGCTAGCCAGCACCACAATTGCGCGGAGCCGTGTGCCTGCGCTGCGCCTGCTATGTCGCCGCGTGCCAGGCAGTTCGCTTCAATGCAGGACATGATAATGGCGATGATGCCGAAAGGTATGCAGCAGAAAAGGGTGACGATGATGGCGAAGGGGAGGTAGGAGCCGTGTGTGCTGCGATAGAGGTCGATTTTGCGTACGACTTCATCCGCCTCTGACACGGGCCGATGTTGCGCACTGGTGGTAGATTGGGCGCTAGCGGGTGGTTGGGCGTTGGCGGGGGGCGGCGTGCTGGCGGGAGGTCGTGTGCTGGCGGTGGGGCGCACTACGCGTTTGGCGGGCTCGGTGCGATTGAGGGATCTCATCGCATAGGAGGTGCCTTGGATGACGGGGCGGTGGGGCACTGGTGTGGCCGTTGGGGGAACGCGTGGCGATTTTGCGAAGGGGGGAACGGCCGCCTGTGGAGGCTGGGGGTGCGCAGAAGCGTTTTGGCGGACGGGTGTGCCGCAAGCGGGGCAAAACCGTTCCGTCCCGTTCAATTGATTACCGCATTGCTCGCAAAACATGGCCAAACCTCTTTTCTTTGACGCAGGCAGAGGGCGTTATGCGCGCTCTCCAACTGATGACGTATGCATTATACAGTCTTCCCCTAGGCTACGTCAAATGGGGCGGGGCGGTGGAAGGGTGTGGAAGGTTTTAGGAAAACACGAAGGACACGAAGAACCACGAAGGTGCACGAAGAAATGTCAGGATGGGAAACCGCCGATTACGCAGATTGGAGCAGATTAGGGGCCGGCTACCGCCGGCAGGACTGCCAGATTGTTTTGGAAATCACAAAGGACACCGTGCAGGCGCGAAGCGACAAACCTTCCACGGCTAAGGACACAAAGGTTTTTGGGTGATTGGTAGATTGGAGAATTGGATGTGGGGCGCCGCCCCTTGACCCTGGCAGGGAGAAGTTCTCCCTGCACCCCCGGCACGTCCGATGGACGTGCCAAGAGGCGACGCTCAAGACGACCACAGGAGATGCAGGAGATACAGGAGATGCAGGAGCGCCCGGCAAGCGGGCGACGGAGAAAGCGCATCGGCGGTGAATGGGAAACGCCCTTTGACGGAGTGCGTTTGAGGGCGGCTGACGCCGCTTTGCACACCGGTTTCGCCGGTCGCCCCGGAGGGGCGCTCTCTGTTTTCTGTGGCCGTGGAAGGTTTGGCCCTCCGGGCCTGCACGCTCAGTTCACTGTTCTCTGGGGGTGCGGGAGCACCCCCGGCGCGCCTAGCGGCGCGCGGGCCAGACGGTGACGGTGAGGGTGCGGCGGCCCCAGCGGAGGGCGGCGTCGTGGGAGGGGAACCAGAGGTCGATGTGGTTGCCTTTGATGGCGCCGCCGGTGTCTTCGGCGATGGCGTAGCCGTAGCCGGGGACGTGGAAGACGGTGCCGAAGGCGAAGCGGCGGCGGTCGACGGCGGCGGTGCCGTGGCGGGTTTCGGTGCCGGTGGCGGTGATGCCGACTTCTTTGGGTTTGCCTTTGTTGGGGCCGGAGGAGTAGACGGGGGTGCCGAGGCGGAGCCAGGAGCGTTCCCAGCCGCAGCAGTCGCCGCAGTCGCAGTAGCCGGTGACGGTCATGCGGACTTTGATGGGGTCGACGTCATCGGGCGGGGAGATGCCTGTGCAGCCTAGCAGGAGCGGTAAAGCCACCAATGCTAGGATGCGGAGAACGGGAAACGGAGAACGGAGAACGGAGCGCGCGTCAAGCGCGCGACGGGCGAGGCGCCCTTTTTCCGCGAAGACGCGAAGGGAACGCAAGGGCCTGGGCACTTCACCGTTTGGCGCGTTGCGCCTCACTACCGTGCCCATCCCTTGCGTTTCTGTCGTTTTCGGGGAAACTCTCTCAAAGGCCGCACAGGAGATACAGGAGATGCAGGAGATACAGGAACGCCCCTGCGGGGCGACGGGCGAAGCAGTGGGATGTTTTGCAAAGGGCGCGAGGGGTTTCATGGCTTTGCGGAGGGCTGGCCAGTCGCCCCGAAGGGGCGTTCTGTAGCCGTGGAAGGTTTGCGGCTTCGCCGCTGCACGCTCTGTTCTCCGTTCTCTGTTCTCTGTGAAGTGATGGGCGCGGGGCGCCCATCACTTCACTGCGAGGGCGGCTTGGGCGAGGAGGCGGCCGGCTTCGCGGCACTTGTCGAGGGTTTCGGCGTCGGGGGCGAAGCGGCAGGTGATGGCGGGGGTGAGGAGCTCGCAGCCGAAGGCCTTGAGGTAGGTCTCGGCTTCTTGGGCGCCCTTGGAGGCCCAGCCGTAGGAGCCGAAGGCGAGGGCCTTCTTGCCGGCGGGCTTGAGGCCGCGGACGTAGGTGAGGGCGGCGGCGACGCGGGGCATGAGGCTCTGGTTGAGGGTGGGGGTGCCGACGGCGAAGGCGGCGCAGTCCATGAGCTCGGTGATGAGCTCGGTGTCGCCGACGGCCTTGAGGTCGAAGAGCTTGACGCAGACGTCGGATTCGTTGGCGCCCTGGACGATGGCTTCGGCCATGCGGCGGGTGGATTGCCACATGGTGGAGTAGAAGACGACGACTTTGGGGGTGGGCTTGCTGACGTGCCAGTCGAGGTAGGCCTTGAAGATTTGGTCGAAGTGGGAGCGCCAGATGACGCCGTGGGAGGGGGCGACGATGCGGAGCTTGAGGGTGGAGAGCTTCTTGGCGGCGTTGGCGACGGGCTGGGCGTAGGGGAGGACGATGTTGGCGTAGTAGGTCTTGGCCTCTTGCATGACCTCGTTCATGTCGGCCTCGTCGTCGAAGCGGCGGTAGGTGGCGTAGTGCTGGCCGAAGCAGTCCATGGAGAAGAGGATTTCCTCTTCCACGAGGTAGGTGACCATGCTTTCGGGCCAGTGGCACATGACGGTGTCGAAGAACTGGAGGGTGCGGCCGCCGAGGTCGAGGGTCTCGCCTTCCTTGACGATCTGGAAGCGCCAGTCGGCGGTGTCGTAGTGGCGGGAGAGGGCGTCTTTGCACTTGGCGTTGCAGACGACGACGGCGTTGGGGCAGGCCTTGACGACGGCGGGGAGGGCGCCGGAGTGGTCGGGCTCGGCGTGGTTGCAGACGATGATGTCGACCTGGTCGAGGGGGCGGAGGGCGCGGACGTTGTCGAGGAGGAAGTCGGCGTAGGGGGCCTTGACGGTGTCGATGAGGGCGACTTTGTCGTTGCCCTGGACGAGGTAGGCGTTGTAGGAGGAGCCGCGCTTGGTCTGGTAGCCGTGGAAGTCGCGGACAGGCCAATCAACGTAGCCAACCCAATTGACGTTCTTAGCGAGTTCAGTGTTCATAAGGGGTCCTTTCAGCAAGTAACGGTTGGAATTATACCAAATTGGGGGCGGGGGCGCGATGCGCCCCGCCCCCAATGGAAGTTTGGAAGCTTGGAGGCTTGGAAGTTTGGCTGTGGGGCGCTGCCCCACGCCCCGGAGAACGGAAGGGGCGGCAGGGCCGCCCCAGAGAACGGAGAACGGAAAACGGAGAACAGAGCGCCCCTGCGGGGCGACGGATAAGGGGGCGGCCGCGGACCCTTAAGGGTTTCGGGGTGGACCACTATAGGGTCTCGACCTGGACCACTATAGGGTCTCGGGTCGGACCCTTATAGTGGTTGACTTCGGAGCACTATGAGGCAATGAAAGCGCAGGGGATGGGCACGGTTGAGAGGCCCGTAGGTTGAACGGTGGAGGTCAGCGGAGGCGGAAGGCGAGGCGGGGGCGCTTTCCAATCAGCTAATCAGCTAATCAGCCGGGCGCTCTGGCAGAGCGCCCGTCAGCGGAGGCGGAGGCGGAAGCCGGGGCGGGGGGTGCCGGAGGGGGTGGTGGGGGTTGCCCAGAGTTCGAGGATTTGGGGGTCGGAGTCGGAGCCGTTGAGGGTGGTGCGGAGTTCGGCCCAGACGCGGGTGGCGCCTTCGGGGCGTTTGGTGAGGAAGGATTCGGTCTCGAGGTAACGGTTGGCGGGGGTGTAGGTGCCTTGATAGAAGGGTGCGGTGACGGAGGTGGCTTGGGGCCAGGGGTCGTAGAGGGCGTCAATCTTGGGGTCGGCCTGGGTGGCGGGGGTGGAGGTGGCGCCGGTGAGGCTGTCGGCGGGGAGGCGGACGACGGCGTCCATGACGGGCGTGAGTTTGTTGATGGGGGTGCCGTTGCGCAGGAGGGTGACGGGGCCGGCGTCTTTTAGATAGCGGATGGCGTTGGCGGTGGCAAAGGCGACGCCTTCGCGGAGGTCGGCGGGGCGGTATTGGTTGGCGACGATGACGAGGTCGCCATGGGCGGGGACGACGAGGGTGTGGACATTCTTGTTGTTGGCGTCTTTGACGTAGAAGTCCCAGTCGTTTTCGCCGTAGGTGAGGGTGTAGGTTTTGCCGTCGAGGGGGATGGGGGAGGCGGAGGTGTTGGTGAGGGCGATGGCTTTGGCGGCTTTGTTTTGGGTGAGGAGGACGCGGGTGAGGTAGAGGCCTGGGGGGAGCGCGGTTTCGGCGGGGGTTTCGGCGAAGAGGCGGAGGGAGATGGTGGGGTTTTCGCCGGGGTCGAGGGCGAGGGAGTCCCACTTGAAGCGGATGCGGCCGGAGGAATCGAAGATGGCGGAGGGCACGGGAATGGGAAGAAGAGGGACGGAGAGTTCGGGGGAATTGTAATAAGTAAGGGTACCATCGTCCTTACGGCCGTGAGCGGTGATGGAGACCTTGACGGTTTTACCGGCGGGAAGGTCGGTGAAGGTGCAGGTGAGTTTCTGGCCCTCGAGGGGGATTTTCTCTTCCTCATAGGTGTGGCTGAGGCCTGCGTTAAGCTCGAGGGAGGCGGGGGGCTTGGCCTTTTCGACGCGGAAGCGGAAGGGCTGGCCGGGGGAGAGGGCGAAGCTGAGGAAGGTGTCGCCCACACGCAGGAGTGGCGTCCAGGAGCCATTGCCCACGTAGTATTTAAGGTCGCCTTGCCAGTCTTTGGGGACAGTGACGGCGACATTTTGGGCGTCGAGACCGTCGAGAGCATCGTCTAGGGAGAACTCGGGGGAGTTCCAGCCATCGCCGGCGGGGCTCCATTCGGGGGTGAGGGTGACGTTGAGCAGGTCGGAGCGGAAAACGCGGACGGCGAAGGCCTCGGGGGAGAAGCCGCTGGCGGGGCGGTCCCAGGAGAGGGTGAAGCCGGTGCGGGTGACATTGGAGACGATGGGATAGGCGACCGTGGCATCGGCGCCGACGATGACGGAGTAGGAGAAGGTGCGGCTGTTGCCTTGGTCGTCGGCGATTTCGAGGGTAAGGGGATAGGTGCCCTCGCGGTCGGGCGCGGTGAAGGTGGCCATGGACTGGATGTGGTCGACGGCGGAGGAGGTGTTGCCGTTGAAGGTCCAGCGGACGCGGGTGTAGGTGCCGGAGCCGCCGGTGCAGGAGGCGACGGAGCAGCGGATGGTGCCGCCGGCGGGCGCGGGGGTGATGTCGACCTCGACGGTGATGGGCGGGGCATCGGCGAACCAGGAGACGCGCTGGACCTCGAAGACGGTGTCGCTTTCGTTGGTCAGGCGGATGTCGGGGGCTTCGATGGGGTTGAAGGCGAAGGTGACCGTGCGGGTCTCGCCGGAGTTCTCGATGGTGAATTCTTGGGTCTTGACCTCGCGGGTGCCGAGGGAGAGGGCCAGGGCGAGCGGCTTGCCGAGGGCACTCTTGCTCTCCACACCGCAGACGACGGAGACGTAGGAGATGGTCTCGGGCGGGTCGAAGGGGCGATAGAGGACGCTTTTGCCGTCGCCGCGGAGGCCGACGCCGGTGGCGCGGGCATAGCAGAAGTCGCCGCCCAGGGCCGCCCAGCCGTCGCGTTTGCCCACGAGGGGGTCGCTCTCGGAATCCAAGCGGATGGTGGCGGAGGTTGCGTTGGGGATAAGTTGGCCGTCTTTGTAGCGCTCTGGGGTGGCGAGGAGGGTGCCGGAGTCGCCGTCTGCGCGGAGGAGGGGCGCCAGGGAGAGGCCGAGAATCAGCAGTGCCGCCCAGCGTCCCATGGGGCACCTCTCAGGCGAGAGCCCAATCGCGGCGGGCGGCGGCGAAGGCGCGGGCGCGGTGTGAGAGGGCGGCCTTGACGGCGTCGGGCAGTTCGCCGAAGGATTGGGCGTAGCCCTCGGGCACGAAGAGGGGGTCGTAGCCGAAGCCGTGGCCGGCGTCGCGCCCTTCGGGCAGGATGGTGCCGCGGCACTCGCCGCGCAACACGCGGGTCGGCTGGCCGGGCATGGCGAGGGCGAGGGCGCAGACGAAGCGGGCGGTGCGGCGCTCGGGCGGGACGCCGGCGAGCTCGCGCAGGAGCTTGGCGTTGTTGGCCGCCGTGTCGCCGTGGGTGCCGGCGTAGCGCGCGGAGCGGACGCCGGGCTCGCCGCCCAGGGCGTCCACCTCCAGGCCGGAGTCGTCGGCGAGGGCGGGGAGGCCGGTGGCGTCGCGCCAAGCCTCGGCCTTGATGCGGGCGTTGGCCTCGAAGGTCAGGCCCGTCTCCTCGGGGTCGGGCACGTCGGGGAAGGCCTCCGTGCCCACGAGCTCGACGCCGGGGAGCATCTCGCGGATTTCCGCGAGTTTGTGGGCGTTGCGGGTGGCGATGAGGAGCTTCACAGGGTGCCCTCGCGGAGGCGCTGGGCCACGCCGCGCAGGCGGCGCAGGGTGCGGTCGCGCCCCAGGAGCCAGAGGGTTTCGAAGAGGCCCGGGCCTTCGCCGCGGCCGGAGACGGCCACGCGGATGGGGTGGACTAGCCCGCCCAGGCCGCAGCCCTTGGCCTCGCCCATGGCGCGCACGAGGGCTTCGAGGGACTCCACGGTGAAGTCCGGCGCGGCCTCGATGGCGGCGGCGACCTCGTCGAGCAGGGCGGGGACGCCCTCGGCATGGAGGCGCTTGTTCACGGCCTTTTCGTCGAAGGGATACTCCTCGGCGAAGAACCAGACGCAGTTGGCCGGGATGTCGGCGTAGGTCTTGGTGCGGGGCTGGATTTGGTCGAGCAGGTCGGCGCGCAGGCCGTTGAGGGGCTCGTGGGGGAGGCCGGCGGCGGCGAGGCGGGCGTCGAAGGCCTCGGTGAAGGCCTCGCGGGGCTGCTTGGCGATGTATTCGCCGTTCATCCAGGTGAGCTTCTTGATGTCGAAGCGGGCGGGGCTGGCCTTGCAGTGCGCGAAGTCGAAGGCCTCGGCCATCTCTTGGCGGGACATGATTTCGCGGTCGTCGCCGGGCGCCCAGCCGAGGAGAGCCAGGAAGTTGAAGAGGGCGTCGGGCAGGAAGCCGAGCTCGCGGAACTCGCCCACGAAGGCCGAGCCGTCGCGCTTGGAGTAGGGCTTGCCCTGGTTGTTGACGATCATGGGCAGGTGGGCGTAACGCGGGATGGGGGCGCCCAGGGCCTTGAAGAGTTGGATGTGCTTGAAGGTGTTCTCCACGTGGTCGTCGCCGCGGATGATGTGGGTGACGCCCTGCGTGATGTCGTCGAGCACGTTGGCGAGGTGGAAGACGGGCGAGCCGTCGGAGCGCACGATGACGAAGTCCTGCGTGTCCTTGGCCTTCTTCTTCATGTGGCCCTTCACGAGGTCGTCGTACTCGATGACGCCTTCCTTGGGCATGCGGAAGATGACGCACTCGCCCTGGCCGCCCTTGTTCTCCTTGTAGGCCAGGCCGCGGCGGAGGAGGTCCTCGGCCACTTCCAGGTGGTGTTCGCGTTGGCTGGTCTGATAGAGGATCTCGCCGTCCCAGTCCAGTCCCAACCACTTCATGCAGTCGAGCAGGGCCTGGATGGCCTCGGGCGTCGAGCGTTCCAAGTCCGTATCCTCCACGCGCAGGAGGAACTCGCCGCCCACGTGCCGGGCGAAGAGCCAATTGAAGATTGCCGCGCGGATGTTGCCGATGTGCACCTTGCCGGTGGGCGACGGCGCGAAACGTACCCGAACTTGCTCTGCCATATCAAATCCTTTCGGCGGCCATTATAGCATAACGGCGAAGGGGCGGCTGACACCGACCCTCCGCCTGGAGAACGGAGAACGGAAAACGGAGAACGGAAGGGGCGGCAGGGCCGCCCCTAGAGAACAGAGAACAGAAAACAGAGAACAGAACGCCCCTGCGGGGCGACGGGTGGGGTGGTGGGAGAACTGTGGAGGGTTTACCCTGCGGGGCTGACACGAAGGACACGAAGGACCACGAAGATACACGAAGGGGGAAACCGCCGATGTTTCTTCGCTTCACTCGAAAGACCTTCGGTAGTCCACCGATTGGAGCCGATTAGGGGCCGGCTACCGCCGGCAGGACGCTCCAGTTTTCACCACAAAGAACACAAGGGAACACAAAGGGCACAAAGAACGTAACGTAGAAGGCAACGCTGTGGGCGGGCCGTGCGTGCGCACAAGGCGCACGTCCGGCCCGGGGGGCCTGTAGGGCATGGCGGGCTTCGCACGCCATGCTTTTGAGAGTTGGAATCTAGCGGCGAAGCCGCCGTCCTATTCGTCCTATAGGTCCTATATGTCCTACCGCGTCTTTTTGGCACGTCGCAGACGTGCCGGGGGTGCAGGGGCAATTGGAAGCTTGGAAGTTTGGAGGCTTGGCTTTATCACTTGCACAAACACTCCGTCCGTCGCGCGCTTGCCGCGCGTTCCGTTTTCCGTTCTCCGTTCTCCGGGGCGGCACAAGCCGCCCCTTCCAATCAGCTAATCAGCTATCTTGATAAGCCAGGAAGCGGCGGAGGGTCTCGACGCTGACGTGGAGGCGGCGGGCGATGCGGGCGCGAGGGAGGCCTTGGGCCAGGAGACGCTGGACGGTCTCGGCATGGGGCGTGAGGCTGGAACTGCGACTGCCGAGGGGGCGGCCCAGACGGCACCCTTCGGCGCGGCGGCGGGCAAGGGCCTCGCGCGTGCGTTGGGAGATAAGGTTACGCTCGATTTCGGCGGAGATGCCCAGCGCAAAGGCAAGCACCTTGCTAGGGATGTCGTCGCCCAGACGGTAGTTGTCCTTGATGGTCCAGACGCGGATGTCGCGCTGGAGGCAGTGGTTGAGCACCTCCAGAATCATGAAGAGCGAACGGCCCAGACGCGACAGCTCGGAGCAGAGAAGCAGGTCGCCGCCGTGGGCGTGGCGGAGCAGTTTTCCCAGGCGGCGGCGGTCCCAAGGCTTGGTGCCGGAGACGGTCTCCTCAATCCACTTGTCCACGCGGAGGCCCTGGGTTGCGCAGAAACGTTTGATCTCGAAGCGTTGGTTTTCAACGGTCTGTTTGTCGGTGGAAACGCGGATGTAGCCGTAGGTCATGGGAGGTCTCAATGGGAAAGTGAAAGTTTTACTTGCGCGAGAGGGGTGGATTATGGCATACTATGGGGCGTTTTTCCGGAGAGGTGGCCGAGTGGTCGAAGGCGCAAGACTGGAAATCTTGTGTGCTCCTTGTGGGCACCGAGGGTTCGAATCCCTCCCTCTCCGCCAGTTATTTCCCACGTTTCGGCGTGGGCTTTTTTGTATCTGGAGAGCGTCATGGAAGGCAAGCAAGCGGATGTCTGGTTCTCGGATTTGCACACCGTGCCGATGGGCGATGGCCTGCAAGCCAAGCTGCGCAAGCTGATGTTGGCCGCGGGTTTCGACAAGCTCGACCTCAAAGACAAGTTTGTGGCCGTGAAGCTGCACTTCGGCGAGCCGGGCAACCTGGCCTTCCTGCGCATGAACTGGGCGCGGACCGTCTGCGACCTGGTGAAGGAGCAGGGCGGGCGCCCCTTCGTGACCGACTGCAACACGCTCTACGTGGGCGGCCGCAAGAACGCCCTCGACCACCTCGACACCGCCTACATGAACGGCTACAACCCCCTCTGCCTGGGCTGCCACACCCTCATCGCCGACGGCCTCAAAGGCACAGACGACGTGGAGGTGCCCGTCCCCGGCGGACAGTATGTCAAGGCCGCCAAGATCGGCCGCGCCGTCATGGACGCCGACGCCGTCATCTCCCTCACCCACTTCAAGGGCCACGAGTGCACCGGCTTCGGCGGCGCCATCAAGAACATCGGCATGGGTTGCGGCAGCCGCGCCGGCAAGATGGAAATGCACGCCGCCGGCAAGCCCACCGTCAATCACGCCCTCTGCATCGGTTGCGGCCGTTGCGCCAAGATCTGCGCCCACGACGCCCCCCACATCACCGGCGGCAAGGCCACCATCGACCACGCCAAATGCGTCGGCTGCGGCCGTTGCATCGGCGTCTGCCCCAAGGACGCCATCACGCCGGACTACGACGCCGCCAACGACGTGCTCAACCGCAAGATGGCCGAATACGCCCTCGCCGTCCTCCACGGCCGCCCCCACTTCCACGTCTCCCTGGCCATCGACGTCTCGCCCTTCTGCGACTGCCACGGCGAGAACGACGTGCCCATCGTCCCCAACGTCGGCATGTTCGCCTCCTTCGACCCCGTCGCCATCGACCGCGCCTGCGCCGACGCCGTGAACGCCGCCGCCCCCATCGCCGACTCCCTCCTCGGCCGCGCCAAAACGCGCCACACCGACCACTTCGGCACCGTCTCGCCCAGCACCGACTGGCGCTCCTGCCTCGAGCACGCCGAAGCCCTCGGCCTCGGCACCCAGGCCTACACCCTCCACCGCCTCTGATTTGCTATACTACGGCAACACAAGGAGTCACCATGAATCGCATCATCGTCACCGGCGGCGCCGGCTTCATTGGGTCCGCGGTCTGCCGTATGCTCGCCAAGCAGGGCGTCGAGATCCTGAACATCGATAAGCTGACCTACGCGGGCAACCTCTCCAGCCTGGAGCCCGTGGCGCAGTTGCCGAACTACCACTTCCTCCACGCCGACATCTGCGACGCGCCGGCCATGGCCAAGGCCTTCGCCGAGTTCCGTCCGCAGGGCGTGATGCACCTGGCCGCGGAGAGCCATGTGGACCGTTCCATCGATGGCCCGGGCCTCTTCCTGCAAACCAACGTCGTGGGCACCTACACGATGCTCGAGGCCGCCCACGCCTACTGGAAGACCCTCCCCGAGCCCGAAAAGGCCGCCTTCCGCTTCCTCCACATCTCCACCGACGAGGTCTACGGCTCCCTCGGCCCCACCGGCCTCTTCACCGAAGAGACCCCCTACGCGCCGCGCTCCCCCTATTCCGCCTCTAAGGCCAGCGCCGACCACCTGGTGAACGCCTGGTTCCACACCTACGGCCTGCCCACCCTCAAGACCAACTGCTCCAACAACTACGGCCCCTACCACTTCCCCGAGAAGCTCATCCCCCTGGTCACGCTCAACGCCCTCGCCGGTCGCCCCCTCCCCATCTACGGCAAGGGCGACAACATCCGCGACTGGCTCTACGTGGAGGACCACGCCCGCGCCCTCTGGCTCGCCCTCACCACCGGCCGCCCCGGCGAGACCTACAACGTCGGCGGGCACAACGAGCGCACCAACCTCCAGGTCGTCCAGGCCATCTGCGCTATCCTTGACGAGCTCCGCCCCCGCCCCGACGGCAAGCCCTACGCCGAGCAGATCACCTTCGTCAAAGACCGCCCCGGCCACGACGCCCGCTACGCCATCGACCCCTCCAAGATTATGCGCAAGCTCGGCTGGAAGCCCCAAGAAACCTTTGACACCGGCCTCCGCCGCACCATCCAGTGGTACCTCGACAACGAAGCCTGGTGGGCCCCCCTCCGCAAAGCCTCCGAAGAGCGCCTCGGCACCGCCCGCTGAAGCATGGCGCCCCAGTGCCACAGGACGAAAGATTTGACCATGGCTTGTGAACACCGCGACAATCAGCAGACAGAGGCCGTGCAGCAACCGGAATCGCCCGAGACAGAGCTGGCGCAGAAAATCGCCCGCTATCACGACAAACACGCCTCCTACCTGCCCTTTGCCATCTTCGTCACACTCTTCTGCGCGCTGGGAGCCATTGGCATCTTCATGGTTTGCAGCGAAAACAAACGCCTGGCGCAAGGCGACCTGGCCGGAGCGGAGCGCGCCCACAAGGCCGCAAAGTTGTGCTGTTGGCTAGGCCTCTTCCTCGGCCTCCTCAGCGCACCGGTAGCCTTCTTCATCCTCTAATAGAGGGCCTCGCTAAAACCCGGCCTGTCCGGGCAAAAGATAGACCGCAAAGACGCAACTGTGGGCACGAAAGAGCTCGGGCTCCATGGTTCGCTTTGCAGTTTCGCCGCCAACCGCACCCACCGCCTTATCGGCACCACCACAGACCCCCTCGTCTAAGCCCCCAAAAGGTCCTCCGCGAGACCCTATAGTGGTCCGCGGTCAATCCCTATAGTGGTCGGTGGCGAGACCCTATAGTGGTCCACCCCGAAACCCTTAAGGGTCTGCTGAAGGGTATTGGAGGTCGCCTGTGTCGCGCTTGGCACATCGCAGACGTGCCGTGGGTGCAGGGGGTGTTGCCCCGGTCGGGGGGTGGGGCGGGGAAACACAGCCAATCTCCCACTCAGCTGATCAGCCAATATGTGCTACAATAGGCAGTCAATGAAAGGATTGTCGCGATGAATGGATTGATTTTGGCGGAGGCTGGCATGACCTTTGCGGAGGCATGGGGTTATGGCGGCTGGCTGATGTGGGTGCTGTTGGCGATGAGCATCGCCGGATTGGCGTGTTGCGTCTATTTCATCTTGACGTTGCGGGCTGACAATGTGGCGCCGTTGCGTCTGCGCCGTGATTTGCCTAAGTATCTGATGGGTGATGACCCCGAGGAGGCGCGCCGTCTGTGCGAGGATGCGCCTTCGCCGCTCGCCGCGGTGATGCTCGCGACGCTTGACGCCATCCGCAATGCCCCGCACGCGGGTGCGCCGCTCATCGCGCAGGTGGCTGAGAGCGAGGGGCGCCGTCAGGCTGAGATTATCGAGGGGCGTACGCAGTGGTTGCTGGACATCGCGACGATTGCGCCCATGGTTGGCCTGTTGGGCACGGTGATTGGTATGCTGGGGGCCTTCGGGTCCGTGGCGAGCGACGTTGCCGCCGCCAAGCCGGCGATGTTGGCCGCGGGCGTGGCCCAGGCTATCGTCACCACTATTTTCGGCCTCCTCGTCGCCATCCCAGCGATGGCGCTCTATGCGTATTTCCGCCGCAGGGCGGGGCGCTTGGTCAGCCATCTGGAGGGGGTCTGTGCGGAGTTGGTCGCCATTCTGAGCAGCAAGCATGCCGGGGAGTGAGCCATGAACTTCCGCTCCAAACGCGCGGCGTTGCCGCAGTTTCAGATGACGGCGATGATGGACGTCGTCTTCCTGTTGCTTTGCTTCTTCGTCACTACGTCGGTTTACTCGCAGTGGGAGTTGGGGCTTGAGATGAAGCTCCCGGCGGCGCAGAGCGGCAAGGCCACCACGGCTTATTCCAAGACCGTGGTGCTCAACGTGGCGCAGGATGGCTCGGTCGTTCTCATGCAGCGCCGCATCGATGGCGCCGCCTTGGCCGACGAGCTCAAGCGATTGGCCGCACGTGACCCCGATTGCGTGGTCAGCGTCCGGGCCGACGCCGGCACGGAATACGGCAAGGTGTTGGCGGTGGTCGATGCCTGCGTGGCCGCGGGGCTGACCAATGCGTCCTTCGCCACGACTGCCGCGGCGCCCGCGCCGGCCGCGTTGCCCCCGCCGCCGCCCTTCGAGGAGGCCGAGTGATGGAGACGTGGCTCTTTGAGGCGCTGATGCTGCTGGCCTTCGGGTGCAGCTGGCCGGCCTCCATCGCCAAGTCTCTGCGGACGCGCTTTGTGCGCGGCAAGTCGCCGGCCTTCATGTTCATTGTTCTGGGCGGCTATCTCTGCGGCATCATCCACAAGTTGCTCAACCCCGCGGGGCCGGACGCCGGCTTCCTGGCCCAGCACGTCATCTGGCTCTACGTGCTCGACATGGCGCTGGTGGGCACCGACCTCACGCTCTACTTCCTCTTCCGCAAGAACGCCGAGCCGGTGCGGGCCGGGGCCTGAGCCATGCTCCGCACCATCCTCCTGGTCACCAGCTTCGCGCTGGGGTGGTTCTGTCCGTGGCTGTCGGCCTTCAAGTGGCTGATGCCGTGGTGCCTGGTCTACATGCTCACGGTGGTCTTTCTGCGGATGGAGTTCACGCCGCGCGCCATCCACTGGCGGCACTGGGTCATCATCGCCGTGAACGTGCTGGGGGCCTTCGCGGTGTGGGGCGGGCTGCTGCTCTTTGGCGTACCGGAACGGTTTGCGCAGGCGGCCTTCTTCACCTCGATCACCCCCACCGCCACCGCCGCGCCGGTCATCGTGAGCCTGCTGGATGGCAGTATCACCTTCGCCTCGATGGGCTTTTTGCTCAGCGCGCTCTGCGTCAGCGCGGCCCTGCCCATCGCCATCACCATCGTGCTGCACCAGAGCGCGTGGGTCGCCCTGCCCACCATCCTCACGCGCGTCTGCTTCGTGACGTTGCTGCCCTTCGTGGCGGCGCTCCTCCTGCGCCGGCGCTTCGGCGAACGGGCCCGCCGCGTGGGCCGCGCCCTCACCCCATCCACGCTCTACGTCTGGATCGCCCTGGTCGCCCTCATCGCCGCCAGCGCCTCCCGTACGCTCGAGGAACACGCCGCCCAGTATCCCCGCGCCGACGTGCTCTGGGTGCTGGCCATCGACCTGGCGCTCTGCGTCTTCTGGTTCGCGCTCGGTGCCCTGCTCGGAGGCCGGCGGCGGCGGCGCGAATGTTCCCAGCTCCTCGGCCAGAAGAACACTTCCTACACCACCTATCTCGCCCTCACCTGCGACCCCACCGGCTTCTCCATGCTCGGCCCGGCCTTCTACGTCTTCTTCCACAACACCTGGAACGGCCTTCAGCTCATCTTCCACAAGCCCCGCCGCTGAAGACCTCCCACCGTCCTATCCGCCGCCCCGCAGAGGCGCAACCAATCTGCCAATCCGCCGCCCCCTTATGCTATACTGTTGGCAAGGAGTTCGGCATGGAAGAAGAGAAGATTGCGCAAGGGACCTACGACTTCCGCATTATGCGGGAGAAGGGCTATCGTTACGTGGACAAGACGGCGTTGCTTTATCCGCTCGTCACGCGGGATGGCGATGGCTTCTTCTTCATCTCGCGTCCGCGGCGCTTCGGCAAGTCGCTCATGCTCTCCACGCTGAAATGCATCTTCCAGGGTCGCCGCGACCTCTTCAAGGGCCTGGCCATCGATCAGATGGATTACGACTGGAACTCCTATCCCATCATCTCCTTCGATTTCTTCCCGGTGGAGACCTCGTCCTTTGAGCTCTTCAAAGAGGACTTGCGGACGACCGTCAAACGGGCCTTGGCCGAGGCCGGAGCAGACTGGGACGAATCCATCAGCACGCACCTGAACTTCGCAGCGGCCATCGACCAACTCGCTGCGGCAAACGAGCACGGTCAGGTGGTGGTGCTTATCGACGAGTATGACGCGCCGGTGGGCCACGCCCTGCAGGATGTCCAGAAAGCCTCCGCCATCCGCGAACAACTTTCCTACATCTATGCCCAACTCAAGTCGCGCGTTGCCAAAATCCGGTTCTTGATGATGGCCGGCGTGACGCGGTTCACCCAGCTCTCCGTCTTCTCCGCGCTGAACAACCTCACCGATCTGACGATGGACGATCGCTACGCCACGCTTCTCGGTTACACGGACGAGGAACTGGAGGCCAATTTCAGTAAGACGTTGCACCGCCATGCCGAGGTCATGGGCCTTTCCTACGCGGACTACCGCGAGAAACTCCGCTGGTGGTACAACGGCTACCGTTTCGCTCGCTGGAATATGACTAAGGTTTACAACCCCTACGCCATTGGCCAAACCCTTGGCGCTTGCAATCCCGAGTTTATTGGCACGTGGAGTCGTTCCGGCCAAACCTCTGCCGTCATTAACTACTTCACAAACAACCAACTCGCCGAGAAGGACTATGAAAACGTTGAAGACGTCTCCGAGGAAGATTTGGACGTTTGTGGCTTGGAGGACATCCGTCCCATCGCCATGCTCTACCAAAGCGGCTACCTCACCATTAAAGATTTTCAAGATGGTGTCTTCACGCTTGGTATCCCGGACGAAGAGGTACGCCGTGCTTTCAACTCCCAACTCGTCCAAAAGTTCACCGAGAAAAAGGATGACCAGTATCGCAACGCCACCTGCCGCGCCTTGAAGCAAGCCAACTTCGACGCCTTCTTTGGTAACCTCTCCGACCTCTACGCACACCTCACTTATGGCCCCAAAGAGAACCGCGTGCAGGAGTTCTCCTTCCAGCGCATCCTCTATGTTCTGCTGACCTCCAGCGGCTTCTTCCGTGTCACCGCCGAGGACCGACAGTCCCATGGTCGCGCAGACTTGGTCGCCGAGACGCCCGAGCGTGTCTTTGTCTTTGAGCTCAAGGTCGACGGCACGCCTCAAGAGGCTCTTGACCAAATCAAAGAAAAGGGTTACGCCGAGCCTTATCGCCACAGCGGCAAGGAGGTCCACCTCATCGGTCTCTCCTTCGATGGCGAAACCCGCCGCCTCACCGGCACCGCCGCCGAGCCCCTCTGATTCCCGGATGAAGGCCTACCTCATCAACCTCGACCGCGCCCCCGAGCGCCTCGCCGCCGCTGATGCCCAGCTCCGTGCCGCCGGCGTGGCCTACGAACGCATCCCCGCCCTCGATGGACGCGCCTTGGGTTGGGCCGTCCTGGGTCCGCGCGTCTCGCGCTTCCGCTTCACCTTCGTTCACGGTCGCCCCCCCTCCCTCGGCGCCGCCGCCAGCACCCTCTCCCACCACGAGGCCTACCGCCGCTTCCTCGCCGCCGGCGAACCCGCCGCCCTCATCTTCGAGGACGACGTGACGCTCGACCCCGCCCGCTTCCGCCGCGCCCTCGACCTCATCCGGCCCCGCCTCGACCCCGCCAAGCCCGAGCTCTTCCTCCTCTGCGACCACGAAGGCGAGACCCCGCCCACCGGCGAAGGCATCGTCCCCACCGGACCGCGCACCGCCTGCGCCGAGGCCTACGTCATCACGGCCGCTGCCGCGCGCCGCTTCCTCGCCTTCAACGACCCCCTCCACGCCATCCTCGACGCCTGGGGCCACTGGGCCCGCCGCGGCTTCGCCATTTGGAAGGTCTACCCTCCCGCCGCCACTCAGGCCGACGTCCCCTCGCTGAGCCACACCGAGCACACCGAGCCCCGCCGCACCCGCTGGCGTTGGTACGTCGCCCTCTGGCGCCTCCGCCTCGCCCTCACCCGCGCCCTCGACGCCCTCCTCTACAAGGTCCTCGGCCGATGAAGGCCTACCTCATCAACCTCGACCGCTCCCTCGGACGCCTCGCGGAGGCCGACGCCCAGCTCCGCGCCGCCGCCATCCCCTACGAACGCATCCCCGCCGTCGACGGACGCGCCCTCGGTTGGGCCGCCCTGTGCCGCCGCGTCTCGCGCTTCCGCTTCTTCCTCGTCCACGGACGCTTCCCCTCCCTCGGCGCCGCCGCCTGCACCCTCTCCCACAACGAAGCCTACCGCCGCCTCCTCGTCTCCGGAGAACCCGCCGCCCTCATTTTCGAGGACGACGTCCTGCTCGACCCCGCCGCCTTCCGCCGCGCCCTCGACCTCCTCCGGCCCCGCCTCGACCCCGCCAAGCCCGACCTCTTCCTCCTCTGCGACCACGAAGGCACCCCCGGCCACGGCATCGTCCCCGCCGGCGACGCCCACTTCGCCGAGGCCTACGTCATCACCGCCGCTGCCGCGCGCCGCCTCCTCGCCCTCAACGACCCCGTCCGTGCCATGAACGACGCCTGGGCCCACTGGGCCGCCCGCGGCATCGCCGTCCACAAAGTCCTCCCCGCCCCCTGCACCCAACGCGGCGGTTCGGACATCAACCCCGACTGGCGCCCGCTCCGCCGCGCCCGCTGGCGGTGGTACGTCACCCTCTGGCGCGCCCGCCTCGCCCTCGGCCAGGCCCTCGACCGCCTCATCTGGGAGGTCTCCGGCCGATGAAGCCCGTCTACCTCTACATCACCCCCTTCTTCCCCGGCCCGGACACCTGGCGCGGCGCCTACTCCCTCGACTTCGTCCGCGCCCTCGCCCGCCTCTCCAACTACGACGTCCGCGTCGTCATCCCCGGCCGCGGTCCCGACTACGCCATCGACGGCATCCCCGTCATCCGTCTGCGCGAGTGGCGCCTCCCCTCGATGATGTTCCCCCTCCTCTTCGCCCGCCGCAACGGCCGCGCCCTCCTCCGCGCCCTCCGCGCCCGCGGCATCGCCCCCGCCCGTATCGCCGTCTGCCACGCCAACACCCCGCCCTACGCCCCCTACGCCCTCGCCGTCCGCCGCGCCAACCCCGCCGCCCGCGCCCTCCTCCAGCACCACTTTCTCGACTCCTACGGCCTCGCCCTCGGCCGCATCCTCCGCCGCTCCTTCCTCCACCGCCTCCTCCACTACTTCCTCTTCCGCCGCATCCACGCCCAGCTCGACGGCCACATCTTCATCAGCGAAGCCAACCGCCGCGCCTTCCTCGCCGTCCCCAACGCCTCCTGGACCGACTGGCCCGACTACCGCCGCCAAATGCGCGGACTCACCTGGTGCCCCTCCCCCACCATCCGCGCCGCTTACATCCTCCGCAACGGCGTCGACACCGCCCGCTTCAACCCCGCCGGACGCACCCCGCACACCGGCCTCGTCCTCGGCTGCGTCGCCAACTTCACCCCCCAGAAAGACCACCTCACCCTCCTCCGCGCCCTCGACCTCGCCCGCCACGACCTCGGCGACTGGCACCTCCGGCTCATCGGCACCGGCCCCACCCTCCGCGACTGCCAAACCTTCGTCCGCGAACACGCCCTCCAAGACCGCGTCACCTTCGAACCCGAACGCCCCCACAGCGAACTCCCCGCCTTCTACCGCGCCCTCGATCTCCTCGTCCTCCCCGGACGCTTCGAAGCCTTCGGCTGCGTCTGCCCCGAAGCCCACGCCTGCGGCACCCCCTTCATCACCTGCGCCAATGCCGGCGCCGCCGAGCTCATCCCCCCCGCCGCCCGCGACCGCTGGCTCGTCCCCCCGCACGATCCCGCCGCCCTTGCCGCCGCCCTCCGCCGCTTCGCCCACACCCGCCCCCCTCAAACCCTCACCCTCCCCCTCTCCTGCGACACCCTCCTCCCCCCCTTCCTCTCCTGGCTCCACTCTCTCCCCAAGGCAACCCCATGAAACCCACAGCACCCGCCCCCAACTGCCCCCCGTCCCCCGCCGATCTTCCCCACCTCTCCACCGAGGAATGGGTCCGCCGCGCCGCCTACGTCGACCGTCTGGGCCGCCCCCTCAAGCTCCGCCGCCTAAGGTGGCTCACCGTCTGCGTCACGCTCTTCTATCCCTGGCCCTACTTCCTCGGCCGCGGCTTCCGCCGTTGGCTCCTCCGCTGTTTCGGCGCCACCCTCGCCGACGACGCCGTCGTCTACCCCTCCACCCGCGTCTGGGCCCCCTGGAACCTCACCCTCGGCCCCGCCACCGTCATCGACCGCAACGTCTATCTCTACACCGTCTCGCCCATCACCATCGGCGCGCAGGTCTTCGTCAGCGACGGTGCCTTCCTCTGCACCGCCTCGCACGACATCACCCGCCTCGACCGCCCTCTCACCCACCTCCCCATCACCATCCACGACGGCGCCTGGATCTGCGCCCAAGCCTTCGTCGGCCCCGGCGTCACCGTCGGCGAAGGCGCCATCGTCGCCGCCCGCGCCGTCGTCACTCGCGACGTCCCACCCTGGGCCATTGTCGCCGGCAACCCCGCCCGCATCGTCGGTTGGCGCAAACCTTCCCTTGAAGAGACCCTATAGTGGTCCGAGGTCAACCACTATAGTGGTCGGGGGCGAGACCCTATAGTGGTCGGGGGCGAGACCCTTAAGGGTCGGCGGAGAGACAAAAAGGGCCCGGGGGAGCCGGGCCTGGAAGTGGGAGAAAAGGTGCCGCGGGTTATTCTTTGGCGCCGGCGGCGAGGAGGGCGTCGCGGATGGGGAGCACTTCGTCGGAGTCGAGGAAGGGGTGGTAGCGCAAGGTGTTCACGAATTCAAGGAGGGTGCCGCGCTGGCCATTGGGCAGGTTAATCTGACGATTGGGGTTCGCACCTGCGTCCAACAACGCCTTGACGACCGCCAGTGTGGCATCGGCATCGGCCATGCCGGAGCCATAAACAAGAAGCGTCATCTGCAAGGGGGTGACGGAGACGGAGGTGCCACTGCCGTCATCGACTGTGGCGATGGCTTCTTTGTTGACCCCGTTGTCGATGAGCACGCGCAGGCATTGCACGCCTTTCTCTACGTTCATCTGCCCCAGGGCAATGCCGGAACAGATGGCATGGAGGGGGGAGAGGACGGGGGAGCCCGGCAGGGCGCAGGGCGTGTTGAGGTCATAGCCGGCCGACTTCAGCACCGTGATGCCTTCCGGCCAACCGGCGCCGGCGCAGAAGACGGGCAGGGCGATGCCGTTGACGGTCTCGTTGGGGCTGAAGCCTTCGTTGAGGCGGGCGCGGAGGGCGGCCTCGTCCTTTTGGTTGAAGAAGGCTGAGACTTCTTCTTCGCTTTGCGAGGCGAAGGCGATGTTGTCGTTGCATCCCACGGCGAGCGCGGAGAGGGCGGCCAGGCCAAGCGCGGCACAGACAGCATGGAATCGATTCATTGAGATGTTCTCCTTTTACGGGTGTTAACGGAATTCTCGGCGTGCGGGGGTGAAAGATTCCGCGCGGTGTGGGGCCTCACTCCTGCGGGCTGGGAGCCGCTTCCTGTGTCTTCGCCTCCGCTTCCTGCGCGGCGGCGGCCTCTTGCTTGGCCTCTGCCTCGGACACCAGGTCTATGAGGCGCTGTACATCGGCCTGGTCGACCAGTGCATTGTCGCGCTGCATATCCAAGACGAGCGAGAGGGGGAAATTCACCTTCATCAGCGTCTCCGTCGTCGCCGGGCTACGTTCGTTAAGCATGGGGTGTGGGTCGGCACCGGCCTCCAAAAGCGTTTCGAAGACGGCGATGGTACCCGGACCGGAGGCGTAACCGGAGCTATAGGTGAGGCCCGTCAGCATCAAAGGCGAAACATTGATGGATGCCTCTTCGTTGAGGGCGACCTGAACGGCGGCGTCCTTGTCGGCCCCTGCGTTGAGAAGCGCCTGGATGCCTGTCCGCCCATTCTCGGGGCTGATCTGGCCCAGCGCGGTGGCGACGCAGACGGCATGGAGCGTGGGGACGTTGGGGGCGCCTTCGGTGTTGCAGGGCGTATTGAGGTCGTAGCCAACCTCTTTCAGGATACCGATGGCTTCGGGCCAGCCGGCGGCGACGCAGAAGCAGGGCAGCGAGACGCCCCCGACGGTCTCGTTGGGGGCACAGCTGGTGCGGAAGCGCTCACGGAGGGCGGCCGCGTCCTTTTGATTGAAGAAGGCTTGGACCTCCTCTTCGCTTTGGCCGGCGAAGACGGGGTCGAGCGTCCGCTCGATGGGCTTGGCCTCGGCGGGGGCCTCGCCGGCGGGCTGGGCATCCTCGCCGCAACCGGCGGAAAGGGCGAAGAGCGTGGCCAGGGCAAACGTGGCGCAGAGGGGCTTAAGGATGTTCATGGGGTTCTCCTTCTTTGGCTAGCAGACAAATGGGGTGGGGCACTCAATTCAGGCCCAGATTACGGAGCAGGCCCTGGGCCTCTTTTTGACCTTGCTCGGCGGCCTTTCGGGTCCACATGAGGCCTTCTTGAACGTTTTGGGGGACTATCTCGCCATTGAGGAGGATGACACCATAGAGGGCCTGCGCCTTGGGGTTACCTTGCTCGGCGGCCCGGCTCAGCCAGCGCACGGCCTGAGCGGGATCCTTCTCGATGACACCGGCACCATCGAGAGCAAAAAGGCCAAGCGTTGTCTGAGCGAAGGCATCATCGGCATTGGCGGCGGCGCGGAGGAGACGCGCCCCCTCCATCGGCGCTTGATCGGTGCCAACGCCGGTGAGATAGGCGTAGCCCAGCATGCCCTGGGCCCTGACATTGCCCTGGCCGGCCATCTCCTTAAGCTTGCCGAAAAGGTCGAAGTAGGTGAATCCGGGGTGGAGGCCGAATGCATGTTGCGAAATGACAGCGGCGGCAATCTCGACGGTGGTATCCCCATTGGCGGCGGCGATGGTGGGGTCTGCGCCGAAGGCTATCATCCAGCTACGGTTTTGAGCGGTATATTCGCGGCAGGTGGTAATCAGGAGCGGCTCACCCTTGTCTGGGAAGAGGTTGACGTCGCCACCGTGCTCGCGGAGCTGCTCGGCGATGGCCTGGGCTTCCTCCAAGTTCTTGCCATCTTCGTCAACCGGGATTTCCCCGCTGGCATAGGCCAAAAAGTTCAGATGCGCGATGTAAGTGGGGGTGACGCTCTTATTGCTAGGATCTCCCTCGTTACTGGCACGCAGGTTCGGGTCGGCGCCATATTCCAGCAGTTGCTTGGTCATCGCCAGGTGGTCAAAGTCGCCGCCGCGGGCAACGGCATGATGAAGGGCGGAATACCCGGAGCGAGGGCTGTAGACATTGAAGTCGTAGTCCCGCTCCTTCAGCAATTCAAGGCCCTCGGGGAAGTTGGCAAGCACGCAGAGCGCGGCGAGGGAGTGCCCCCCAGAACAATCTCCGAGAGGTTCCGCTTAGATTTAAGGGCATTCAAATGGAAGAGCACCTCCATCTCACTGCGGGAAAGGATGGCGTGATAGAGACTATTGAGCGACAGCGACACGGAAATCTCATCGGCGACCTTCCGCGAGTCCACGACAGAGACCTTCAGAGCCTCCGCCAAGCCCTTGGGTGCGGGGCGATAATTCTCGGCCGCCGCGCGCAGATAGCGGAGCAACGCCTCCGCCTCCGCGATATCCTGGTCCGGATCGCGCCCCCTAAGGAGCGCCGGCGTGCGTCCGCGCGCCACACGCAGCGCCGTCTCAGCGCACAGCGTGGGCGTGTAATGACCGGCGCCAAGCAACTGATCCATCGTTTCATCACGCCCGGGCAACGAGGGGTCGGCACCGCACTGAATCAAAGCCCTGGCCATGGCAACCCGGTCATAACTCGGCGCGGGATTGGTGGCCACGAAATGAAGGACGCTCATCCCGTCTGCGCCAAGCCTATTGAAATCGTAGCCATACTCCTTGAGGATAGAGAAGCACTCAGGGAAGTTGACCATCACACCCAGGGAGGCAAATCCCGCGCCCTCATCCTCAACATCCGCGATAGAGACATCCTTCGGAATGGCCTCCAAAGCGGCACGCAAAGCCTCTGCGTCTTTTTGGCCGATAGCCTTGGTGATGGGGTCGCGGAGCGCCTTGGCTTGCTCGGCGGAAATCGTCGGGGCCGCCTGGGCGGCGGGCTCCGGGGCAGGCTGGGCCTCTTGGGCAAGGCCGGGGGCGGCGGCAAACAAAACTGCCGCAAGAATGGGGAGTGCGCGCTTCATCGTGTCAGGTCTCCTTGAGTAAACAGAACAACACCATTGTTCCATATACCCAATAAGGGCGCCAGTGCACCCCCGAGAACGGAAAACGGAAACGCGAACGGAACGCGCGCCAAGCGCAACGGATGGCCCCTTTGCGCAGAGCGGCGATAGCCGCCGCCCCAGTACTCCCATAACGCCCTTCATGTCCTACGCGGCGCTTGAGCATGCCTCCGAGAAAAGCGCTTGCATAACGGGAGCGGGGTTGCTAAGATGTGAGCGTATTGAGCGCTCCCGCTCAACCTTGTAGGACGTCCTTTCTTGATACTTATGTCGCACACTGTTTTGTTTCGTCTGTTGGCCGGTAAATCCGGAGAGGGTTCGGAGTCGCTTTGGCTGCCGCTGTGGGTGCACGCGCGCGACACGGCGGAGATGATGAAACGCCTGGTGAACGAGCGACTCTCGGAAGCCGCACGGAACGCCATCGGATTGGATACGGATGCGCTTCGCCGCGTGGCAAAGTTTCTCGGCGCGGTGCACGACATCGGCAAGGCGACCGCCCTTTTCCAATCCAACGTCACCCGCCAGCTTCCCGATGCGCAAGACCGTTTGCGTGCCGCCGGGGTGGCGTGGGGCCGTTTTCCTAATCCAGGCAAGTCGCACCATGCGTTGGCGGGCGAGGCCATCGCGTTGGCGTTTGGGTGTCCGCAGGGCTTGGCCTCCATCATCGGTGCGCACCACGGTCGGCCGCAGGCGCGCAACGAGGTCCTCGAACAACTGTCCGGTTGGACGAGCAATTATTGGACGCCGGGGCAGGAGGGTCTTTGGCGCGAGGCCTGGCAGGATTTCTGGCAATGGGCCTTGGAGACTGCGGGCTATGTCTCGGCGGAGGAATTGCCGGAGTTGGAGGTTCCCGCGGAGTTGCTCCTGACGGGCCTTCTGACGATGGCCGACTGGATTGCCAGCAACACGCGCTACTTTCCGCTTCTGCCCGTGGAAGAGTCGGGCGATGAGACGCTTTGGCCGAAGCGTATCGAGAACGCGTGGGAAAATATGCGGTTTCCGTGGCCCTGGGAGAGTCTCTGCCAGACGATGGACACGGCGCTCTTTGCGGAGCGCTTCGGTTTCCCGCCCAACGCGCTTCAGACGGCGGTGATGGAGGTCGTCAATGGCGCAGAGGCGCCGGGCTTGCTGATTATCGAGGCGCAGATGGGCGTGGGTAAGACCGAGGCCGCGCTCGTTGCCGCGGAGGTCTTCGCCGCGCGCTTTCAGTGCGGAGGCCTCTTCTTCGGTCTGCCCACGCAGGCCACCGCCAACGGCATCTTTAAGCGATTGGAAGATTGGGCCGAAACCCAGGCCCAAGACAGCCGACTCTCCATCCGTCTGGCGCACGCGGCGGCGGAGATGAACGAGGATTATCGGGCGCTCTTGGAAGGGACGACCCGGACGGCGGAGGACGACCCCGAGGCCAGTCTGGAGGCGCACCCGTGGTTCCAAGGCCGCAAGGTCGCGCTCTTGGCCGACTTCGTCATCGGCACGGTCGACCAGCTCCTCATGGCGGCCCTCAAACAGAAACACGTGATGTTGCGTCAGCTTGGCCTCGCCGGCAAGATTGTGGTGGTGGACGAGTGCCACGCCTACGATGCCTACATGAGCCGCTACCTCGACCGCGCGTTGGAATGGCTGGGCCGGTGGCGCGTGCCGGTCATCCTGCTGTCGGCCACGCTCCCCGCCGGTAAGCGGGCGGAATTGGCCCAGGCCTATCTGGGCGGAACCGCGCAGCCGGGCGACTGGCAGACCTGCCGCGCCTATCCCCTGCTCACCTGGGCCTCACAGGGCGAGGTTCGCCAAACCGTTGTGTCCGAGACCGCTGCCCCGCGTTTCGTGCGGGTGGAATGGGGCGTGGCGGCCGACCTGCCCACGTGCCTCCAAACGGCGTTGCGCGAGGGCGGATGCGCCGGAGTCATCGTCAATACCGTCCATTGCGCCCAAGACTTGGCCGAGGCCCTACGCGTTGCCCTGCCGGATTGCGAGGTGATCCTCTTCCATTCGCAGTTTATCCAAGCCGACCGTGCGGAGTTGGAGCGGAAGCTCGTGGCGCGGGTGGGCAAGGCCTCCACGCCAGAAGACCGCGACCGCCTGGTCGTCGTCGGCACGCAGGTGATGGAGCAGTCGCTGGACATCGACTTCGACTTCCTGGTCACGGAGCTCTGTCCGATGGACCTTCTCCTGCAACGCGTCGGGCGCCTGCACCGCCATCCCCGCGAACGTCCCGAGCCGTTGCGCGAGGCCATGTGCCTGGTGCTCGACACCGGAGAGGAGGCCTTTGACCCCGGCAGCGTCGCCGTCTACGGCGAATGGCTCCTCTGGCGCACCCGTCGCCTCTTGCCCGATGCCATCACCCTCCCCGCCGACCTCCCCCGCCTCGTCCACGACACCTACGGTTGGAGACAGAACGACCCCTTGGCCGCGGAGCGGAACGAAGCCGCTTACGACGTCTACCGCAACCGTCAGGCCAATCAACGGGAGGGCGCAGGCAACTTTGTCATTCAAGGTCCCGATGATACGCTTGACGACACGCTCGACGGCTTTTTGGCGGATGCGCTGGTGCGTACGGACACCGCTGCCCGGGCCGCTGTGCGTGACAGTGATCCCTCCATCGATGTGTTGGTGATGGTGCGCCAGAGCGATGGCTCCCTCCACTTCCTGCCGTGGCAGGAGGGCGGACGGGCCGTGCCTACGGACGTGCCGCCCTCCCGCGAGGAATGCCGCGCCATCCTGCGCCAGGCGCTCCGCCTCCCGGCATCCTTCTCCAAGCGGTGGGCGATCGATGCCGTGATCGCGGAGCTGGAGGAACGGAATAAGGCCTTGAAAACCTGGCAGGAAGCACCCCTGTTAAAGGGCGAGCTCATCTTGGCGTTCAATGATCGCTTGACAACCACCCTGTCGCGAGCTACACTCCATTACAGTCAAGCAACTGGGTTGCAGTATCGCAAAGAGGAGTCTGATGAATAATCAGGAATTCAACCTGTTGGAAGAGCCGTGGGTGCGCGTCATGCGGCTCGATTGCACGGTGGAAGAGGTCTCGCTCGTCGAGGCCCTCTTGAACGCGCATCACTACGTCAACCTCGCCGGCGAGATGCCCACGCAGGATGCCGCCGTGCTCCGCGTCCTTTTGGCCCTCCTCTTCGCCGTCTTCGCCCGTGTGGACGCCGAGGGGCGAGAGGCTCCCCTCGCCAAGCCCAAGGATGCCATCGCCCGTTGGCGTGCACTCTGGGAGTTGGGCCACTTCCCCGAGAAACCACTCCGCGATTACTTCGCCCGCTGGCACGACCGTTTCTGGCTCTTCGACCCCGATCACCCCTTCTTCCAAGTCCCCGACAAGGCCTGGAAACGCGTGAAGAAGACGAAGGAAGACAAAAAGAAAGGGACGTCCACGACAACCATCGAGGAGGCCGGCACGTCCGGCGACACCGCGAAGCTGAACGGCGAACTTCTGGAGAGCAACAACAAGTTGCGCCTCTTCAAGACTGTTGGTGGCGCTGAGGGCTTGACCTATGCCCAGACGACACGCTGGCTGATCTCCCTCATGGCCTACGATGACACCGCGGCCAAGCCGAGCAACGACAGACCAAAAGGCGCAAAAGAGAAATATCCCACGCCAGGTGCCGGTTGGCTGGGGCGTCTGGGCTACATTCAGGCGCAGGGCAAGACCCTCTTTGAGACCCTGATGCTGAACCTGACGTTGCTGAAGGATGGCCAATCCGCCTGGAAATGGGCCCCGGACGCATCCGATGATGAGGATAAGCCGTGGTGCTATCTCCCCGCCTGGGAGCTGGACGAACCGCGCGACGGCGAGCGTTCTCCGCTCTTCCTGCCCAACCACCGGGATGGGGAAGTCATCGAGGGAGACCCGGAACACGACAAAGAGGCGTTGAAGCGGCAAGACCGAAAGCCGTACAACCCGATGGCCTTGTTCACAATCCAATCGCGGCGCATCCGCCTCTCGCGCCAAGCCGGCAAAGTGAAGGGCTACCTGCTGCTTGGCGGCGACTTCTTCGACAAGGAAAACGCGTTCGTGGAGCAGATGACGCTGTGGCGCAACATGAACGCAGGGAAAAAGAACCTGCCGCCCAGCTTCGTGCCAAGCATGCACGATGCCTCTAAACAGTTTTGGCGGGAGTTCCCCACGGCCTTCGTCCCGCCCAGCACAGAGGGGGCGCACCAGCCCGGCGTGGTGGCGTGGATCACGACGTTGCACAATCAAGCGCTTTTGGATAAGCAGGCGCTCATGCATTTCTCCGTCTGTGCGCTGGGCTACGACGACAAGTTCTTCTGCGTGAAAGACACCTTCAACGATGGCCTGGCCTTTCACGCCGCCCTGCTGGACGAGGCCGACGAGCGTGTCCGCAAAAGTGTCATCGCGGAGATCGATCTCTGCGAACAGGCCGCCAAGGCGGTGGGCGGGTTGGCGCGCAACCTCGCCGCGGCAGCCGGCGGCGAAGCGGACGGCGCGGCCGAACGCGACCGCTTTTACTTTCAGGTGGACCGGCCCTTCCGGCAGTGGCTGGAGGCGCTCGACCCCACGGGCGATGTCGACAAGGCCATCGACGCTTGGCGCGAGACCGCGCAGGGCCTTGCCCTAAAGTTGGGCGATGAGCTCGCGCGGGCGGCCGGCCCGGCGGCCTTCGTTGGGCGTGAGATCAAAGGGAAGCATCTCTCCACGCCCGAGGCCGTGCGCCTGTTCAAGGGCACAATCCGAAAGATTTACACGAAAGGAGCATGATGGCAACCATGATTGAGTTGTTGCGCGGCTTTGTCGCCGGGCGCCTGCGGGCGTTGGCGGCACTGCCCGAGCACCCGCGGAAGGCCGCCTTGGCCAACCTGCGGCGGGGCGTGGACTGTGCGCCGGGAGACCTCCCGGAGCTGTGGGGCGCCTTCTTGGAGGACCTTCCGCCTGAGCTGGAGAGCAAAGACGGTCGGCCGACCCAGGCCGAGTGGGCCGCCTATTTGGCGCTGACCCTCTACGCCCTCCACCAACAGGGGCACGACCTGCCGCATGAGAACATGAACCGCCCCGGCGAAGGCTTGGGCAAGGCCGTGCGTTATCTGGCAGACGCCCAAGGCAAGAAGCCCAACGAGGCGCCCGTCTCGCGCCGTTTCAACGCGTTGGCCACGGCCGAAGCCATGCCCGAGCGCGTCCACCATTTGCGCGGCATCGTTCAGCTCCTGCGGGCCGAGGGCGTGCCGCTTGACTATGTGCGCCTGGCCGAGGACCTCTATTGGCTGCAGGTCCCTGCCATCGCGCCCAGGATCCGCCTCAAGTGGGGGCAGGATTACTACCATTCACCGAAAGAAGAGAACCCTGAAGAGGAAAACTGAGATGAGCCTTTACGTTGACATCCACGTCCTGCAGACCGTCCCGCCGAGCTGCGTCAACCGCGACGACACCGGCAGCCCCAAGACCGCCCGCTACGGCGGCGTCACCCGCGCCCGCGTCTCCTCGCAAGCGTGGAAGCGCGCCGTTCGCCTGATGTTCCAAGACCTTCTCTCCGCGGAGCAGGTCGGCGTCCGCACCAAGAAGATCGTCGGCATGGTGGCGAAGGAAATCGACCCCGCCGCCCTCAAGGGGACGCAGGGCGATCTCTTCGGGGCCGAACCCGGAGAACCCTCCCCCGAGGCGTTGGCGTTGGCCGAGAAGCTCCTGAAGGCCGCCGGCCTGAACATCAAGGATGCCGAGAAGGGCACCGACGCCCTCTTCCTCATGAGCCCCGGCCAGGCCAAGGCCTTGGCGCAGGTCGATGCCAATCTCAAGGAAAAAGACCTGAAGAAAGCCTGCCAGGAGGCGTTGATGGAGGCGCCTTCCGTGGACATGGCGCTCTTCGGGCGCATGGTGGCCGACGACCCCTCGCTGAACTTCGATGCCGCCTGCCAGGTGGCCCACGCCATCTCCACCCACGCCGTGCAGAACGAGTTTGACTACTTCACGGCGGTGGACGACTGCGCCCCCGAGGACAACGCCGGCGCAGGCCATCTGGGCACCGTGGAGTTCAACTCCGCCACGCTCTACCGCTACGCCACCATCAACGCGCAGGCGCTGGAGAAAAACCTCAAGGCCGACACGCCCCAGGCCGTCCGTGCCTTCGTCGAGGCCTTCGTCCGCTCCATGCCCACCGGCAAGCAGAACACCTTCGCCAACCGCACCATCCCCGACCTCGTCGTCGTCATGGTCCGCGAAGACCAGCCCGTGAACTTCTGCGGTGCCTTCGAGCGGCCCGTCGCCGCGAAGGAGGACGACGGCTACGGCTACGTCGAGGCCTCGAAAGAGGCATTCTGGCAGTACGCCGAAAAAGTGCACGACTACGTGGAGATGCCTGTCGCGATGCTGACTGTCGGCAATGCCTCAACTGAAAACGGCACGCTTGCGCAGGTGCTCGACAAGCTGGAGGCGAAGGTGAAGGAACGGTTGGGGGCGAAGTGATGGCAACCCTCCTCCTGCGTCTGGCCGCGCCGCTCCAAAGTTGGGGCGCGGACTCCAAGTTCGAGACGCGCAAGACCAACCGCGAGCCCACCAAGAGCGGCGTCCTCGGCCTCGTGGCCGCCGCCTTGGGCCTCCGCCGCGACGACGAGGAGGGCCTTGCCCGCCTCGCCCGCCTCCGCTTCGGCGTGCGCGTCGACCGCGAGGGCGACCTGCTCGTGGACTTCCATATGGCGCGTCACCCAACCGTCAAAGCGAACGCTTGGGTCACCTATCGCCACTACCTCTGCGATGCCGTCTTCCTCGCCGGGTTGGAGAGCGACGACCGTGCCTGGCTGGGCGAGATTGAGGCGGCGCTGCGCCGCCCTGTCTACCCGCCCTTCCTCGGTCGCCGTTCCTGCCCGCCCACCCTGCCGCTCTGCCTGGGCCTTCGCGAGGCGGGATTGGAGGCCGCGCTCCGTGCAGAGCCGCGCTTGGTCGCCCTCCGCCGCGGGGAAAGCGACACGTTCCGCCTGGTGATTGATGCCACGCCCGGCGAACCCGGCGTGCCCATGCGCGACCTGCCGCTCTCCTTCAGTCCGTTTCAGCGCCGGTTCGGTTTCCGCCCCGCTCGCGAGACTTTCGTGAAGGCGCCTAAGGATTCCGAGACTGAAACTGCGCATGATCCCTTTGTGGAACTGTGAGGTGCCCCATGTATCTATCCCGAGTGGAATTGGACTTACGTAACCATGAGACTCTTCGAGCCCTAAACGTGCCGCGCCGTCTGCATGGAGCCGTCGAGGCCGCCTTCGAGGGCTCCCGCACGCGTCGCCTCTGGCGCTTAGACCGCCGTGAGGGCCGTCTGTGGCTTCTGATTCTCAGCGAGGAGGTCCCGGAGCTCTCCGGCATCGTTGCCCAGTTCGGCCCGCCAGATGGTACTGCTGAGACGCGCGACTACGAGCCTCTCTTGGCCCGTGTCGCCGAGGGAACCGTCTGGCGTTTTCGCCTCGCCGCCAACCCCATCAAGAATGTCAAGGAGGCTGATGGGCGCGGCACCGTCCGCAACCATGTCACTGCCGCGCACCAGGAACAGTGGCTTGCCGAGCGTGCGCCCAAGCACGGCTTCGCCCTCGAGCCAAACGGTTTCCGTGTGGTCGACTCGCGGTGGATCAGTTTCGACAAGGCCACCGATGGCAGTCCCGTCCACATCCATGCCGTCACCTTCGAAGGACTCCTTCGCGTGACGGATGTTACGCTGTTTCGCGAGGCACTCACTCGGGGCATTGGCCGCGGCAAGGCCTACGGCCTCGGCCTCCTCACCCTCATGCGGGCCCCGTGAGATGGCGGCGGAGCTCCCGGGAATCAAGCGTCCTGACCTGCAAGCCCTCCCGCAGGTCAAGGACCGCATGACCTTCCTCTACCTAGAGCACTGCACCCTCGGCCGCCAAGACGGCGCCATCACCGTCACCGACGACAAAGGCATCATCCACATCCCCGCCGCCGCCATCTCCGTCCTCCTCCTTGGCCCCGGCACCCGCGTCACCCACCGCGCCATGGAGCTCATGGGCGACGCCGGCGTCGGCGCAGTCTGGGTCGGCGAGCACGGTGTCCGTTACTACGCCCATGGTCGTCCCCTCACCACCCGTGCCGGCCTCCTCATTCGCCAGGCCGAGTGCGTTTCCAACGTTCGTCGCCACATCGAGGTCGTCCGCCGTATGTATGCGCTCCGCTTCCCCGGCGAAGACGTCTCCAGGCTCACCCTCCAGCAACTCCGTGGCCGCGAAGGCGCCCGCGTTCGTGCCGTCTACCGTCGCGCCTCTGCCGAGACCGGCGTTCCCTGGTCTGGCCGCGAGTACGACCCCGACAACTTCGCCGCCGGCGACCCCGTCAACCAAGCCCTCTCCGCCGCCCATGCCTGCCTGTACGGCCTCGCACACGCCGTCATCGTCGCCCTCGGCCTCGCGCCGGGGCTCGGTTTCGTCCACGTCGGCCACGAACGCTCTTTCGTCTACGACGTCGCCGACCTCTACAAAGCCGAGGTCACCATCCCCATCGCCTTCAGGATTGCCGCTGAGGCCCCCGAAGACCTCCCCGCCGCCACCCGCCGCGCCGTCCGCGACGCCCTCGTCGAACGCCACATCCTCGATCGCATGGTCCACGACATCCGCGCCCTTCTCCTTCCGGAGGACACACCCGAACCCCCTGAAGAAACCGTTTACCTCTGGGACAACACCCTTGGTGCCGTCCCTAATGCCACCAACCACTCCCACGCCGACCGGGAGGAATCGCCATCCTAGTCCTTACTCTTACAGACTGTCCGCCGGCCCTCCGCGGTGATCTTTCTAAATGGCTCTGCGAGCTCAATACAGGCGTCTACGTCGGTCACGTTAGCAGTCGCGTGCGAGATGCCCTGTGGGAACGCATCTGCCTACATCTTAAAAACGGGCGCGCCACCCTCGTCTACTCCACCGACGGAGAACAACGCCTCGCCTTCCGCGTCCACAATACATCGTGGAAGCCGGTGGATCTTGACGGCATCACCCTCATGCGCCGTCCTCTTCCCACCGCGCTCGCGGAAGGCGAGGCGCTTCGCCCCGGCTTCAGCAAGGCCGCCCAACGCCTCATCGCCCAACGCACCCAGGCCAAGCGCGCCCGCGCCAATGCCGACTACATCTCCATCGACCTCGAGACCACCGGCCTCAACCCCACCACCGACACCATCGTTGAATACGGCGCCGTCAAAGTCGAGCACGGCGAGCCCACACAAACCTTCTCCGCACTTGTCCAACAAACCACGCCCCTCCCATCCCCCATTGCCGCCCTCACCAGTCTCGACGATGCCACCCTCGCGCGTGAAGGCCTTCCCCCGGAGCAAGCCCTCGCCGGTTTCTTGGCCTTCATTGGCAAATCACCGCTCATCGGCTATAATGTGACCTTTGACCTCTCCTTCTTGCGCGCCGCCTGCACCCGTTATGCTCAACCTCCTCCCACCAACCTCTGCCGAGATCTCCTTCCCCTCGCCCGCCGAAAATGCTCCGACCTCCCCAACCATCGCCTTGAAACCCTCGCCCAACACTTTGCCCTCCAACCGCCGCCCCACCGCGCCCTCCCAGACGCCCTCCTTGCCCACCACCTCTACATAAAACTCAATGAATAAACCCTCCACCCAATGCCTCACCCCTTCTCTCCCTAGACTTTCTCAAGTCTTCTCCCCGCACCCGCGGGGATGATCCCTACCTCACGCTTCATGCGCCAATTGAGACCTGCTTCTCCCCGCACCCGCGGGGATGATCCCTACCCCAAGTTCACCGTCGGCGCGTATCGATACTTCTCCCCGCACCCGCGGGGATGATCCCCTTCAGCTGCGAATGAAAAGCCCCGGGAATCTCTTCTCCCCGCACCCGCGGGGATGATCCCGACGCGGCGGCCAACAGCGCCGAGGCGGCGGCCTTCTCCCCGCACCCGCGGGGATGATCCCAGGCGATGGACGACATCTACGAGGCCGCCAAGCTTCTCCCCGCACCCGCGGGGATGATCCCGTTCTTCAGCCAATTCATTGCAGTTTCTCCTTCTTCTCCCCGCACCCGCGGGGATGATCCCTCGCCCTCCAGCAAGCCATCAAGGTCAACGCGCTTCTCCCCGCACCCGCGGGGATGATCCTCGTCGGCACGCCGTTATCGTCGTAGATGTTGTCTTCTCCCCGCACCCGCGGGGATGATCCCGTCTCCATCCGCGGCCTGCCCGATGACGTCAACTTCTCCCCGCACCCGCGGGGATGATCCCTTTGGACGGAGGAGGGCCGCGCATTCCTCCTGCTTCTCCCCGCACCCGCGGGGATGATCCCTTTTTGATCATGGTCGCGATGCGGGAGGCGAGCTTCTCCCCGCACCCGCGGGGATGATCCCTTTCTCATCTCCGCCTATCGCGCCGGCGCCTACTTCTCCCCGCACCCGCGGGGATGATCCCTCCGTTGAATTGGCTTGCTAGGAAGGCTTTTCCTTCTCCCCGCACCCGCGGGGATGATCCCGCCGCCGCCCGCCGCCTCCGCGCCGCCATCCTCTTCTCCCCGCACCCGCGGGGATGATCCTGACCTCGACCCGCTTTGCGTGGACATGGCATTCTTCTCCCCGCACCCGCGGGGATGATCCCCTTCTTGACGCGGAGCGGCGCGTGGCAAAATGCTTCTCCCCGCACCCGCGGGGATGATCCCAAGTCCAGGCGACGCAAGAAGCCGAGCAGAAGCTTCTCCCCGCACCCGCGGGGATGATCCCCAACGTCCGCGCCCACCGAACCTTCACCGTCGCTTCTCCCCGCACCCGCGGGGATGATCCAAGTGGCCTTGCCGCGTATTGCGATGAGGTCCTCTTCTCCCCGCACCCGCGGGGATGATCCTTGATGATGGGGTGCTCGCCCAGCTTGACGACGCTTCTCCCCGCACCCGCGGGGATGATCCCCCAGTGTCGGGGAAGTAGGACAGGCCGTAGGTCTTCTCCCCGCACCCGCGGGGATGATCCCCATTGAATGCCTCCACCCAACCATCAAGTATCCTTCTCCCCGCACCCGCGGGGATGATCCCAATCAACATCAAACTTCGCGGGTTTTATCAAGCTTCTCCCCGCACCCGCGGGGATGATCCCTTCTGGGAGGAGAAGGCCAAGCTCAACGCCAACTTCTCCCCGCACCCGCGGGGATGATCCCCCGAACAACGAGCCCCGACGGAATTGGAGCTACTTCTCCCCGCACCCGCGGGGATGATCCCCCTGTTTCTCCGAACCCGCCCGGCCCGGCGCGCTTCTCCCCGCACCCGCGGGGATGATCCCCCGCCCGGCCCGGCGCGGCCGTCTTCTCCGCGCTTCTCCCCGCACCCGCGGGGATGATCCCCGTCCTCCGCGGCGCCGTCACCAAGCTCAAAGCTTCTCCCCGCACCCGCGGGGATGATCCCACCGGCCTCACCGTCGTTCAGACCCTCGTCATCTTCTCCCCGCACCCGCGGGGATGATCCCCCCGCCACCGCCGCCGGCATCCAGCTCTACGCCTTCTCCCCGCACCCGCGGGGATGATCCCGCCGCCAGCCCCACCGCCAACAGCACCCGCCGCTTCTCCCCGCACCCGCGGGGATGATCCCCCGCCGACACGGTGGGACTGTACCCCCGGAGCCTTCTCCCCGCACCCGCGGGGATGATCCCAAGACGCACCTCTCCACGGTGCTCCCCTTGGACTTCTCCCCGCACCCGCGGGGATGATCCCTTGCTTTGACGGCCTCATAGTATCAAAGCCCACTTCTCCCCGCACCCGCGGGGATGATCCCAGGCCTCTGGCGACGAATGGGAGGAGGTTGTCCTTCTCCCCGCACCCGCGGGGATGATCCCCAAGTCGCATGCGCATTCCTCGCCGCTTTTGTCTTCTCCCCGCACCCGCGGGGATGATTGAATGGCAGCCGAGAGTCCGACGTGAGCAGTGGTCTTCTCCCCGCACCCGCGGGGATGATCCCTCGCAGCGCCTCGCCGAACGCGCACAGGAGGCCTTCTCCCCGCACCCGCGGGGATGATCCCGAAGGCCGAACAACACGAAGGGAGGAAATCATCTTCTCCCCGCACCCGCGGGGATGATCCCGCGTCGCGCATCGGCTACGGCTTCGTCGCTCCCTTCTCCCCGCACCCGCGGGGATGATCCCCCCCGGAGCCTCCATGCACACCTCCCCTCGCCCTTCTCCCCGCACCCGCGGGGATGATCCAACACTACCAAAACGCAAAAAAATGCTTGCAAGCTTCTCCCCGCACCCGCGGGGATGATCCCTGGGCCCCGGGGTCTGGTGGTATTGAACACGTCTTCTCCCCGCACCCGCGGGGATGATCCCTTCGTCATCCTCTCGACCCGCTGGGCCTCGGCCTTCTCCCCGCACCCGCGGGGATGATCCCCCAAAAGTTATCACCACGATAACCAAAAGTTACTTCTCCCCGCACCCGCGGGGATGATCCCCGAAAGGAAACGATACCATGAACATCCTCAAACTTCTCCCCGCACCCGCGGGGATGATCCTGCGGATTCGGTGGAGGTCTGCGGAGTTTTTTGCTTCTCCCCGCACCCGCGGGGATGATCCCCGACCGCGCCCGAGCGCGTCGCAAACCCCTTCCTTCTCCCCGCACCCGCGGGGATGATCCCTTGCCGGAGTCTATGGTGAGCGACACGCCGGTCTTCTCCCCGCACCCGCGGGGATGATCCCCACCCCCTTCAACCACCGTTTCAAGGTGACCGCTTCTCCCCGCACCCGCGGGGATGATCCCGTGACCGGCGATTTTACAAAGCTCGTCCGCCTCTTCTCCCCGCACCCGCGGGGATGATCCCTCGATCTCGACCTTCTTCTTGGCGAGGGTGCCCTTCTCCCCGCACCCGCGGGGATGATCCCTCATCGCCCTGACCGCCTACGATTGGCGAAAACTTCTCCCCGCACCCGCGGGGATGATCCCCGTCCTCCGAGGCGCCGTCACCGCCCTTGCCGCTTCTCCCCGCACCCGCGGGGATGATCCCCCTCGGAGACCCGGCCATCTCATTGACCCTCGCTTCTCCCCGCACCCGCGGGGATGATCCCTGAGATTACCCTGGGGAGAAGTAGTGTCCGTAGCTTCTCCCCGCACCCGCGGGGATGATCCCGGAGAATGGCAAAAGAAGGAGAAAGACCATGACTTCTCCCCGCACCCGCGGGGATGATCCCGCCATCAAAAACTCGCTCGGCACCAAGATGGCCTTCTCCCCGCACCCGCGGGGATGATCCCTTGTCGATGGCCGAAATGGTTCGCATGGCCTTCTTCTCCCCGCACCCGCGGGGATGATCCCTCGACAAGAAGTTCCCCGACGGCGGCGCGTGGCTTCTCCCCGCACCCGCGGGGATGATCCTGATTCGCTCCAATGCGGGGGAGGCCGACCGCTCTTCTCCCCGCACCCGCGGGGATGATCCCTCACGCCCGGGCGCGACCCGAGCGACACGGCGCTTCTCCCCGCACCCGCGGGGATGATCCCATGAAGTTGGCGGGCGCACCGTCTACGTGAAACTTCTCCCCGCACCCGCGGGGATGATCCCAGAGCGCGCGGCCCGAGAATCAGCTCCAATCGCTTCTCCCCGCACCCGCGGGGATGATCCCCAGGCTCCCATCGTCGTCGGGGATCGGCGCGACTTCTCCCCGCACCCGCGGGGATGATCCCAGGCCGGTCTGAGCACGCAGGCGGGTTATCCGCTTCTCCCCGCACCCGCGGGGATGATCCCGCGGTGGCGCGCGCCCTCCGAGGTATCGCCGACTTCTCCCCGCACCCGCGGGGATGATCCCGAGGGCATCGACATCTCTATCACCGGCTACCTCTTCTCCCCGCACCCGCGGGGATGATCCCGGCGGCGGGGCGGTTATACGCGACCGCGGCAACTTCTCCCCGCACCCGCGGGGATGATCCACGGCCTTCATGTCGCGCTCGGCCTGGCCTTCCCTTCTCCCCGCACCCGCGGGGATGATCCCTCGATCTCGACCTTCTTCTTGGCGAGGGTGCCCTTCTCCCCGCACCCGCGGGGATGATCCCGCGAATCTGGCCGAGCCCCGCTTATCCTTCTGCTTCTCCCCGCACCCGCGGGGATGATCCCCAGCCGGTGGCGGAGGCGGGGTCTTCGATGTACTTCTCCCCGCACCCGCGGGGATGATCCCGTGATGTTGCACGTCGATGGACAATTCTGGAACTTCTCCCCGCACCCGCGGGGATGATTCATCTTGACCATTGCGTCTCGGAGCTCTGTGCAACTTCTCCCCGCACCCGCGGGGATGATCCCGACCACGTCCCGGCCATCGCCACCGCCGAAATCTTCTCCCCGCACCCGCGGGGATGATCCCCATCGGCAAGATTCGCAAGGAGTGCATCGCCACTTCTCCCCGCACCCGCGGGGATGATCCGTAGGTGATCATGGTCAATCCTTAAGCTTTTTGCTTCTCCCCGCACCCGCGGGGATGATCCCCACCATCACCAACTGCCGCGACCTCATGCGAACTTCTCCCCGCACCCGCGGGGATGATCCCTCAACGCTTACACCCTCCGCCAGGCGAAGACCCTTCTCCCCGCACCCGCGGGGATGATCCCGCCCTCATCCAGACCGCAAACGCGAATCTGGCCTTCTCCCCGCACCCGCGGGGATGATCCCCATGCAGGCCATCCAGGCCGGCGTTTCAACCCCTTCTCCCCGCACCCGCGGGGATGATCCCCTTTTCTGGGCCGACATCCACGCCGCCCGCCCCTTCTCCCCGCACCCGCGGGGATGATCCCTCGGAAACGCCGTCGCCTGGATGCTCGACGCCCTTCTCCCCGCACCCGCGGGGATGATCCCAATGGAAACCGCCGTAGTTGACAGAATCCGAACTTCTCCCCGCACCCGCGGGGATGATCCCCGTGCTGAAGTCGATGTTTTACGGCAACAAGACTTCTCCCCGCACCCGCGGGGATGATCCCGATTGGTTGACTGGTGAGGCTCAACGTGCCCTCTTCTCCCCGCACCCGCGGGGATGATCCCGCGCTCCAGCAGCGCACGGACTCCGCGCGCGACTTCTCCCCGCACCCGCGGGGATGATCCCTCTCGGGCGCGGCGGGGGTGTGGCGTTTTGTACTTCTCCCCGCACCCGCGGGGATGATCCCGCCAACAGGCCCTCATCCGCGCCTTCCTCCGACTTCTCCCCGCACCCGCGGGGATGATCCCGTCATGCTCAGCACCACAGAGGCCGCGCTCGCTTCTCCCCGCACCCGCGGGGATGATCCCACCCCCCCGCGCGACCGCCGCGCAATAGCACGCTTCTCCCCGCACCCGCGGGGATGATCCCACGGTACTCCAGAACATCTACGCCGGGTGGAACTTCTCCCCGCACCCGCGGGGATGATCCCGGCTGCGGCGCTGTTTCAAGTCGCGGGGTCTTCTTCTCCCCGCACCCGCGGGGATGATCCCAAGACGCACCTCTCCACGGTGCTCCCCTTGGACTTCTCCCCGCACCCGCGGGGATGATCCCATACGCAGCACTCTCAAAAGTCATGTTGCCAACTTCTCCCCGCACCCGCGGGGATGATCCCGTCCAGAATATCTTGGCGGGTTTTCGCATTCGCTTCTCCCCGCACCCGCGGGGATGATCCCCATGAGAGGAACTGCAGCGCTAACAGCATTCGCTTCTCCCCGCACCCGCGGGGATGATCCCCTCGAACCAATTTATCGGATTTAAGCGTTCTGCTTCTCCCCGCACCCGCGGGGATGATCCCGCCTCGTCGGCGATGCACCTTATCAGCGTGCCCTTCTCCCCGCACCCGCGGGGATGATCCCTCTACGGGAAGCACGCCGACCGCGAGCGCTACCTTCTCCCCGCACCCGCGGGGATGATCCCTGCGCCCGCGGCATCTGTCTTTTTCATCACTCCTTCTCCCCGCACCCGCGGGGATGATCCCGGCGGGGGCGACGGCAACGCCGGCACAGACGACTTCTCCCCGCACCCGCGGGGATGATCCCGCGCCCCCGTTGCGTCGGTAGGAACCGCTTTTCTTCTCCCCGCACCCGCGGGGATGATCCCCTTAGCGAAGTGTTACGGCGTTATTCCATAAGCTTCTCCCCGCACCCGCGGGGATGATCCCCGCTTATGCCGCCCCACAAAACCGCCCCGCGCCTTCTCCCCGCACCCGCGGGGATGATCCCAAGGTCATCGAGGCCTACCGCGACATCGGCGTCTTCTCCCCGCACCCGCGGGGATGATCCCTGTGGGTCGAGGACGCGGACAGCAAGGGACACCTTCTCCCCGCACCCGCGGGGATGATCCCTCGCGGATGACGGCGACGAGGTAGCCTTTTTGCTTCTCCCCGCACCCGCGGGGATGATCCCATCCAAGTCTACCTCAAAAGAAAGTGGCAACACTTCTCCCCGCACCCGCGGGGATGATCCCTTTCGGTGTGACTTGCGGACACGGGTCTGCTGCTTCTCCCCGCACCCGCGGGGATGATCCCTCCCGCGCCTCCTGGGTCCGCGCCGTCAACGTCTTCTCCCCGCACCCGCGGGGATGATCCCCGAGTGGTCCGAGACGGCGGTCAGGGCGGCGGCTTCTCCCCGCACCCGCGGGGATGATCCCCACGCCGCCAAAAATGGATGTCGTTTACGCTGCTTCTCCCCGCACCCGCGGGGATGATCCCCCTCGGCAAGCCTACGATTCACCCGACTTCAACTTCTCCCCGCACCCGCGGGGATGATCCCTGGTTTCCGATCTCGTTGGCGAGGTCCCAGATCTTCTCCCCGCACCCGCGGGGATGATCCCGCCCAATCCCCTCCGCGCCCGAGAATTGCAACCTTCTCCCCGCACCCGCGGGGATGATCCCAGAATCCGGACGACTTGCTTAAAACTTTTCAACTTTTCCCCGCACCCGCGGGGATGATCCCCAGATCGGCGGCTCGTAGCCGAACGCGAAGGGCTTTTCCCCGCACCCGCGGGGATGATCCCTCGGCGACACCGCCATCGACACGGTACTCCAGCTTTTCCCCGCACCCGCGGGGATGATCCCTTGGGGAAGGTGTTTGCGGTGGACGACCTGAGCTTTTCCCCGCACCTACGGGGATGATCCCTGGTTCTGCCTGTGGTTGGACGTGGACGCTCGCTTTTCCCCGCATTTGCGGGGATGATTCCGATGACTGCACCACGGATGTGACGGTGGAGGTCTTTTCCCTGCGTTCGCGGGGTTAATCTTTGGTGGGTGATGGGGCGAAGTTACATGTAGCACTCATTCCAGGGTAGGTGCATAAAATTGTAATGGGATGAGAAGGTGAGATGAGGTGTGTGTGGCTGAGATTTATCAGTTGGTGGATGGCGGTTTTTAGCGTTTTTGCTTAGGATTGATGACTTGGGGGACAGGTGTGGATTGGGGGAGGGTTGACGCTTTTCTGGAGGCTTTTGTAAGCGCTCGAAGGGACCTTCAGAGGGGGCCTTTCTGGACCCTTAAGGGTTTCGGGGTGGACCACTATAGGGTCTCGGGGCGGACCACTATAGTGGTTGACCTCGGACCACTATAGGGTCTCAGAAGGGGGCTTTTGGGGTGGGGGATTTGGGGGGCGGTTTTAGGGTTCTTTGGGGGAGATGGCGAGGGCGCGGAGGGCGTTGAGGATGGCGAGGAAGGCGACGCCGACGTCGGCGAAGACGGCGAGCCAGAGGTTGGCGAGGCCGAGGGCGCCGAGGATGAGGATGGCGGCTTTGACGCCGATGGCGAAGATGATGTTTTGCCAGGCGATGGTGAGGGTGCCGCGGGAGATGCGGATGGCGGCGGCGAGCTTGGAGGGGCGGTCGTCCATGAGTACGACGTCGGCGGCTTCGATGGCGGCGTCGGAGCCGAGGGCGCCCATGGCGACGCCGAGGTCGGCGCGGGCGAGGACGGGGGCGTCGTTGATGCCGTCGCCGACGAAGGCGAGGCGGGCTTTGGGGGTGGCGTGGGTTTCGTTGAGGAGGCGCTCGAGGTGGGTGACTTTGTCGGCGGGGAGGAGTTTGGCGTGCCAGGCGTCGAGGCCGAGGGTTTCGGCGACGGCGCGTGCGGCGGGCTCGTTGTCGCCGGTGAGCATGACGGTTTTGCGGACGCCGGCGTGGTGGAGGCCGTCGATGGCGGCTTTGGCGTCTTCTTTGGGTTGGTCTTGGGCGACGATGGCGCCGGCGTAGGTGCCGTCGATGGCGATCAGGATGGTGGAGCCGGGGAGGGTGAGGGCGTCGGCAGGGGGCTCGATGGCGTTGGCGCGGAGGAGGGCGGCGTTGCCGGCGAGGATGGTGCGGCCGTGGACATCGGCGGAGACGCCGCGGCCGGCGTGTTCGCGGAGGTTGGCGACGGCGGCGGGGTCGATGGGACTGGGTGCGGCGGCGACGATGGCTTTGGCGAGGGGGTGGGTGGAGGCGCTCTCGGCGTGGGCGGCGAGGGTGAGGAGGGTGGTGCGGTCGAAGCCTGGGGCGGGGAGGACTTGGGTGACGGCGAAGGCGCCGCGGGTGAGGGTGCCGGTTTTGTCGAAGACGACGGTGCGGACGTGGGCGAGGGTCTCGAGGGCGTTGCTGCCTTTGAGGAGGACGCCGCGGCGGCTGGCGGCGCCGATGCCCCCGAAGAAGCTCAGCGGCACGGAGATGACGAGGGCGCAGGGGCAGGAGATGACCAGGAAGGTGAGCGCGCGGTAGACCCAGTCGCCCCAGGCGCCGCCGAAGAGGAGGGGCGGGGTGAGCGCCAGGAGGAGGGCGGCGATGCAGACGAAGGGGGTGTAGACGCGGGCGAAGCGGGTGATGAAGGCTTCGGTGCGGGCTTTGCGCTCGGCGGCTTCTTCAACGAGCTGGAGGATGCGGGCGACGGTGGAGTCGCCGTAGTGTTTGTCGGCGCGGATTTCGAGGAGGCCGGAGAGGTTGATGCAGCCGCTGGGGGCGGGGTCGCCGGGCAGCACGGGGCGGGGGAGGGATTCGCCGGTGAGGGCGGCGGTGTCGAGGGTGGATTCGCCTTTGAGGATGGTGCCGTCGAGGGGGACGCGTTCGCCGGGGCGGACGAGGATGGTCTCGCCGACCTGGACTTCTTCGGGGTCGACGCGGAGGGTCTGGCCGCCGCGGAGGACGTTGGCGAAGTCGGGGCGGATGTCCATGAGGGCGGCGATACTGCCGCGCGTGCGGCCGACGGCGTAGGCTTGGAACCACTCGCCCACCTGGTAGAAGAGCATGACGGCGGCGCCCTCGGCGAAGTCGCCCAGGGCCATCGCGCCGACCGAGGCGACGGCCATCAGGAAATTCTCGTCGAAGACTTCGCCGCGCAGGATGTTGCGGAGCGACGCCCACAGGACGTCCCAGCCGGCGATGACGTAGGCCACGGCGAAGACGCCGCGCGCGGCCCAGCCGGAACAAAGCGTGTCAGGCACGCACCAGCCCGCCGCGAAGACGGCCAGGCCAATGAGGATGCGGATCAACTCAAGACGTTGTTTGCGGGACATCGCAGGATTCCTTTCCAAAAGTCGCGTTGGCCACGTCAGGGCCTGTGGGCCTGGCCCCCTGGCCGGGGCGCCGTCCGCTCGCCGGGGTGGGGCGGACGCGGCGGCCTCAGGCCATCACGACATCGGGTTCCATCTTGTGCACCAGGGCTTTCGCCGAGGCGATCACCTCGTCCCAGCGGGCATCGTCGCCTTCCAGGCTCATCCGCTGCGTGAGGAAGTTCACCGAGGCGTGCTCCACGCCTTCGAGCTTGGCGAGCGCACGCTCCAGTTTCGCCGCGCAATTCGCGCAATCAAGGCCCTTCAACCGGAAGGATTGTTTCATGGCAGGACTCCTTTCTGTCGCCCTTGGGTCAAACCTATGTTTGACTGAAGACGGCGCTATAGTACCGCAATCCGGGTGTTATTGTCAAGCGTTCATTTGAGTGTTAGGCCACAGAAAAGGACTACCAGCGTGAGGGAACCGCAGATTGTTCCGTCGCTTCGCTAGGAAGACCTTTGGTGACACAGATTTTGGGCAGATTAAGGGCGTGCTACCGCACGCAGGACTGCCAGAATATCTTTACCACAAAGGTCACAAAGAACCACAAAGGACACAAAGGGAATTGGCTGATTAGCTGATTGGAGGGGTGTGGGGCGCTGCCTCACGCCCCGGCAGGGGTGGCAGGGCCACGCCCCTTCGTTCTCCCTGCACCCCCGGCACGTCTGCGACGTGCCAACTAGCACGGCGGAATAACGTTGAAGAAAGCCAAGCTTCTAACCCTCTAAACTTCCAACCTTCCAATCGCCCCTGTCCCGCCGGCACGTCTGTGACGTGCCAAAAGGCGACAGACCAAACTTCTAATTTCCTCGGTCAGAGGAGGCGGGGTGGGAGGAGGCGGAGGGTGGGGATGACGGGGAAGCCGGCGGTGGCGAGTCGGGTGGCGTTTTGGTGGCCGGCGGAGCAGAGGATGCAGTCCCAGCCTTGGGAGCGGGCGACTTCGGCGTCGTGGAGGGTGTCGCCGACGAGGAGGACGGGGCCTTGGAGGTTGAGGCCGCGGGCGGCGTCTTCTTTGGAGGCGCCGTCGTAGTTTCGGGAGCCGCGGATGAAGTCGAGGTAGGGGGTGAGGCCGAATTGGCGGAGCTGCATCTCGAGGATGCCTTGCTCAAGGGCGGAGAGGATGCCTTGGCGGATGCCGGCGGCGCGGAAGGCGAGGAGGGCCTCGCGGGCGCCGTCTTGGAGGCGGAGGTGGCGGGAGAAGAGGTAGCGCATGTGGAAGCTTTCACCGAGGGCCTCCCAGTCGAAGGGGGTGGCGGGGACCATGCCGAGCTCGCGGTAGAAGTCGGCGACGGGGAAGCGGAAGCGGGCGCGGTAGTCTTCTGCGGTGAGGGGGTGGAGGCGGTTGGCGCGGAGGATGGCGTTGAGGGCGTCGAGGCAGGCGCGGACGTCGTCGAGGAGGGTGCCGTTGAAGTCCCAGACGATGGTGCGGGGGGTGTTGGGCATGGGGGTGTTCCTTTCGGGCGGGGGTGGTTTTGGGGGAGGTTAGGTGAGGGAGATGAGGCGGCCGCCGGGGGGCGGGGGGAGGTCTTCTGCGGCGGAGGTGGTGCGCGCGACGCCGAGGAGGACGCCGATGGCGGCATAGGAGGAAAGGAGGGAGGAGCCGCCGTAGGAGAGGAAGGGGAGGGCGAGGCCTTTGGTGGGGAAGATGTGGGTGACGACGGCGATGTTGGCGAAGGCTTGGGCGCAGATGAGGGTGACGGCGCCGATGGCCAGGGCCATGCCTTGGCGGTCGGGGGCGCGGAGGGCGATGGCACAGCCGCAGAGGAGGATGAGGAAGTAGGCGGTGGCGACGGAGGCGGTGGCGACGAGGCCGAGGTCTTCGGCAATGACTGCTAAGATGAAGTCGGTATGACACTCGGGGAGGTAGTGTTCTTTTTGGATGCCGCGGCCAAGGCCGACGCCCCAGGCGCCGCCGTTCTGGAAGGCGATTTCGGATTGTTTGGCTTGGTAGTTTTCGCCTTCCTGCTCGTTGATGAGGCGGGCGCGGCGGTTGTCGTTGGTGAGGAGGAGTGCCGCGACGACGACGAGGGCGAGGAGAGCTGGGATGGCAATGCGGCGGAAGCGGGCGCCGCTGGTGAGGAGGGTGAGGCCGCAGAGGCCGCAAAGGATGAGGGTGCTGCCGAAGTCGGGTTGGCAGAGGACGAGCCCGAGGAGGATGCCGATGTAGGCCAAGGGGATGATGAAGCCGAGTTCCCAACGTTGGACCAGGGGGCCGATGCGGCCGAAGTAGCCGGAGATGAAAATGATGGCGCCGAGCTTGACGAACTCGGCGGGCTGGACGTTGATGGGGCCGAGGCCAATCCAGCGGCGGGAACCGGCAATGGTCTTGCCGATGCCGGGGACGAAGATCAGGAGCAGGGCTAAGAACATACCAATGGCGAGGCACCAAAGGAAGGTCTTGTTGAGGTAGAGGTGGTAGTCGAGGCGGTAGAAGAGGGTCATCATGCAGAGGCCAGCAACGAAGAAGGCGGACTGCATGATGACGTAGTGGTAAGGATGGTCGGCAGCCTCGATTTTACCGACGTAGGAAAGGGTGAGGATGCCCAGGAGGGTGAGCCCAAAGGCGAGCGCGAAGATGGTTCTGGCGCAGAAGCGAATCATGTCGGGGCTCCGTGGGGGCAAAAAAGGGCGCGGCGTGGCCGCGCCCTGTCAATCGCCGGGCGATCTTATTGGGCGGCGCCGGCGGGGATTTTGAGGGTGGTGCCGGGGGCGACCTCGGTGGTGGCGTCGTCAAGGCCGTTGGCGGCGCGGAGGGTGGAGAGCGTCACGCCCCACTTGATGGCGACCTGGACGAGGTCTTCGCCGGGCTGGACGACGTAGGTCTGGGTGTCGGCCGCGGGGGCGGGGGGCGGCGGGGGCAGGGCTTCGGCGCCGAGGCCTTCCTCGACGGGCGGGGGCGGGAGCGGCTCGGGCTGGGCGATGGGGGCGGGCTCTTCCTTGGGCTCTTCGGCCTTGGGGGCGACGGGGGCGGCGGGCTTGGGCTCGGTCTTCTTGGGCGTGGGCTTGGCGGCGGAGTTGTCCTTCAGGGTGATGACGCGGCCGCGGGCCTTGGCGCCGGGGATGGAGAGCTTCTGGCCAACGAAGATGGTGTCGCCCTTCAGGTTGTTGGCCTTCTGGATGGTGGCGATGGAGACGCCGTGGGTGAGGGCGATACCGCCAAGGACGTCGCCGGGCTGGACGACGTAGACGGTGGAGCCCTTGGCGGGGGCGGCGGCGGGCTTGGCGGCGCGCGGCTTGGGGGCCTTGGTGACGTCGGTGCCGGCGGGGAGGTAGACCTTCTGGCCGATCATGAGGCGGTCGGGGTTGCCGCGCAGGGAGGGGTTGAGGGCCAGGATGTCGGCCTGGCGGACGCCGAAGCGGACGGAGAGCGCGCTGATGGAGTCACCCGCGGTGACGGTGTAGGCGACCGGCTTGGGGTGCTCGATGGGCTTGACGGGCTTGGCCTCGACGGGCGCGGGCGCCGGGGTGGCCTCGGGCGCGGTCTCGATGACCGGGAGCGGCTCGGCCTCGGTGGGCTCGATAACGGGCTCGGCGGCGACCTCGGCCTGCTCTTGACGCTCTTCGGCGGCGGTGACCTCGGCGGCCTCGAGACGGGCGCGGTCTGCGGAGGCGGTTTGCTTGGTGGCGCAGCCGGTGATCAACGCGGCGGCGGCAAGGGAAAGGGTGACGAGCACTTGCTGCTTCATGTGAGAACTCCTGGGCTTTCGGGCGCTTCCGCCCAACACATCTATATACTAGCAAAAGCCCCCCCCCGCCGCAAGCGTTATTGGGGCGGCTCCGCCGCCCCAATAACGCGGAGAACGGAAAACGGAGAACGGAGAACGGAACGCGCGGCAAGCGCGCGACGGGCAAGCCGTTGTCCAACAGTCATTCTGGCAGTACTGCCGGCGGCAGCCGGCCCCTAATCGGCTCCAATCGGCGGAATCGGCGGTTCCCTTGGTCGTCTCAGGCGACGCGGTAGGACCAATAGGACCTATAGGACGAATAGGACGATGGCTGACGCCGCTTTGGACGACGATTTATCCGTCGCGCGCTTGCCGCGCGCATCTGTTCTCCGTTCTCCAAAAAGAAAAGAGGCACCCGCGGGGGTGCCTCTTTTCTTTGGCCCGAACGGGCCACTCAGCGGCGCAGGCCGAGGTCGGCGACCACCTTGCGGTAGGCTTCCTCGTTGGTGCGCTTGAGGTAATCCAAAAGCTTGCGGCGGTTGTTCACCATGCGGATGAGGCCGTAACGGGAGGAGTTGTCCTTCTTGTTGGCCTTCAGGTGCTCGGTGAGCTGCTCGATGCGCTTGGTGAGCGTGGCGATCTGCACTTCGCTGGAGCCGGTGTCGCGCTCGTGACGGCGGAACTGCTCGCGGATGGCGTTTTTGTCGATCATGGTGTCTGTCCTCTTTTGTGGGGTGTACACCTTTCTCAGCCGCCCCGGACTTCGGGGCTTGCCCGCAACGGGGAACGTATCCTAAGACACGTCGCAGGAAAGTCCCGGTAAGATACCACAATCCACCCGCCGAACGCAAGGGTTTTGCTATACTGTTTGCCATGGAAAAGGTTCTTATCACCGGTGGTGCCGGGTTCATCGGCGCCAATCTCGCCCGCCGACTGCTCGCCGACGGCCACAGCGTCACCATCCTGGATGACTTCTACACCGGTCAGCGCGCCAACCTGGCCGGCCTCCCCGTCACCCTGCTGGAGCAGGATGTCCGCGACCCCATCCCCGGCGACTACGACTGGATCTTCAGCCTGGCCTGCCCCGCCTCGCCCCCGCACTACCAGCGCGACCCGCTCTTCACCCTCACCACCTCCATCGACGGCATCCGCCGCGTGCTAGAGGCGGCCGAGCGTTGCGGCGCGCGCGTCCTCCACGCCTCCACCAGCGAGGTCTACGGCGACCCGCTCGTCCACCCCCAGCCCGAGACCTACTGGGGCCACGTGAACACCCTGGGCATCCGCAGCTGCTACGACGAAGGCAAGCGTGCCGCCGAGGTCTTCGCCCTGGAGCACCGCCGTGCCCGCGGCACCGACGTCCGCCTCGTCCGCATCTTCAACACCTACGGCCCCTTCATGGACCCCAAGGACGGCCGCGTGGTCTCCAACTTCATCCTCCAAGCCCTGCGCGGCGAGCCCATCACCCTCTACGGCGACGGCGGCCAGACCCGCAGCTTCCAGTTCGTCGACGACCTCGTGGCCGGCTTCCTGGCCTACATCCGCGCCGACAAGGCCACGCTGGACGCCTTCTTCGCCTCCAAGGGCTACGCCATCCCCGTCCTCAACATGGGTAACCCCGGCGAATTCACCGTCCGCCAGCTTGCCGAGGAAGTCCTCCGCCAGCTCCCCGAAAGCAAGAGCGAGCTGGTGACCCGTCCCCTCCCCGGCGACGACCCCAAGCGCCGCAAGCCCAATGTGTCCTGGGCCAAAGAATGCCTCGGCTGGGAGCCCCACATCCCCCTCCGCGACGGCCTCGCGAAGACCATCGCCTACTTCCGTGCCCTCGCATGAGGGCGCGGGGCGCTGACGTTTGGAGAACGGAGAACGGAAAACGGAGAACGGAGCGCGCGACAAGCGCGCGACCGGTAAAACCAAGGAAGAACCGTGATGGTCATGCCCCCAAACAGAACCGCTCACGTCTTATCCATCGCCCCGCAGGGGCGCCTCCTGTATCTCCTGAATCTCCTGTATCTCCTGACATTCTGGCGTCCTGCCGGCGGCAGCCGGCCCCTAATCGGCTCCAATCTGCGGAATCGGCGGTTCCCCATTCTGGCAGCCTTTGCGTTCCTTTGTGCCCTTTGTGGGTGCCCGCGCAGCGACGCGTAGGGTGAGATGAGCATGGCGACGGATTGGGCGAAGATACTGAACCCTGAGCAGCTGGCGGCGGTGACCGCCGGCGAGGGGCCGACGTTGGTGCTGGCGGCCGCCGGCACAGGCAAGACGCGCACCCTCACCCACCGTGTGGCCTGGCTTTTGGAGCAGGGCGAATCGCCCGACGGCATCCTCCTGCTCACCTTCACCAACCGCGCCGCCCGCGAGATGATGGAGCGCGCCCAGGCCCTCGCCGGCCCCGCCATCGCCACCCTCTGGTCCGGCACCTTCCACCACGTCTGCCACCGCATCCTCCGCCGCGAGGCCCCCCTCCTCGGCTACCGCCGCGACTTCGCCATCCTCGACCGCGCCGACTCCCTCTCCCTCCTCAACCGCGGCCTCAAAGACCTCGTCAAAGACACCAAGCACTTCCCTAAGAAGGAGGTCATCGCCTCCCTCATCGGCAAGGCCGCCAACACCCAGGGCGACCTCAAAGCCATCCTGGAAAACACCCTCTTCGAGGACCCCGTCGACCCCGCCCAGCTCTTCGCCGTCGCCGAACGCTACGCCGAGGCCAAGCGCGAAAACAACGCGATGGACTTCGACGACCTCCTCGTCCTCACCCTCCGCCTCTTCCAAGAGCACCCCCAGGTGGCCGACTACTACGCCGCCCGCTTCCGCCACGTCCTCGTCGACGAATACCAAGACACCAACACCATCCAGGCCCAGCTCGTCGACCGCCTCGCCGCCCGCCACCGCAACCTCATGGCCGTGGGCGACGACTTCCAGTGCATCTACTCCTGGCGCGGCGCCGACTTCCGCAACATCATGGACTTCCCCAAGCGCTGGCCCGACTGCCGCATCGTCAAGCTCGAGCGCAACTACCGCTCTGCCCCCGAGATCCTCGCCGTCGCCAACGCCACCATCGCCGGCAACCCCGAGCAATTCCAAAAGACCCTCCTGCCCACGCGCCCCCCCGCTGGCCGCAAGCCCCTCGTCGCCTTCCTCTACGACGCCGCCGAGCAGAACCAGATGGTCATCCGCCACATCCAGCGCGCCCTCCAGAGCGGCTACCGCCCCCAAGACATCGCCGTCCTCTACCGCGCCCACTACCACGTCATGGAGCTCGAGCTCGACCTCCGCCGCCTCCGCGTCCCCTACACCCTCACCTCCGGCCAAGGCATCTTCGAAAGCCTCCACGCCAAAGACGTCATCGCCTACCTCCGCCTCTGCACCGGCGCCCCAGACGCCTTCTCCTTCGCCCGCTGCATGGCCCTCCTCCCCGGCGTCGGCCCCAAAACCATCGACCGCATCTGGCAGCGCCTCGGCGGATACTTCGACCCCAGCGACGAGACCGCCCGCCTCAAGCTCCTCACCCTCCTCCCCAAAAAAGCCCAAGACGACTGGCGCGCCATCGACGCCCTCTCCCAAGACTACCGCCGCGAAGACCTCGACGCCCACGGCGGCCTCGCCATCCGCCGCTTCCTCGACGGCTGGTACGCCGCCTACCTCCGCCGCACCTACGACAACGCCGAAGACCGCATCCAAGACATCGCCGCCCTCGCCTCCCAAATCGCCGAAGAACAATCCGTCCCCGACTTCCTCTCCGAAGTCGCCCTCATGAGCAACGTCGACGCCGAAAACGCCGACCCAGACCGCCCCGGCGTCCGCCTCTCCACCGTCCACCAAGCCAAAGGCCTCGAATGGCCCGTCGTCATCATCATCTGGTGCGACGAAGACATGTTCCCCTCCGCCAAAGCCATCATGGAAGACCAGGCCCCCGAAGAACGCCGCCTCTTCTACGTCGCCCTCACCCGCGCCAAAGACAGCCTCCTCCTCTGCGTCCCCTCACACCGCCATCCCCCCGGCGGCGGCACCGTCGCACTCTTCCCCTCACGCTTCATCAAAGAACTCCCCGCCGACCTCGTCTCCAAACGCTACGGACTCTATTGAGTGGCGGCTAGCCGCCACTCAATAGAGGAAGCTTGGAGGTTTGGAAGCTTGGCTTTCATGGTGAGGCTTCGCCCCACACCCCTTCTATAGAAGCTCATCCGCACCCCGCACGCCGAGGGTGGGGTGCCCATTTCGGGCACTCCTGCCTCTCCTGTCGCACCCTTAAAGCCCCTTTCTGAGACCCTATAGGGGTCCGCGGTCAACCACTATAGTGGTCGGGGTCGAGACCCTATAGTGGTCCATGGCCGACCCCTATAGGGTCTCACCAACACCCCCTCCCGCGCCGTCCATCGCCTCTTCATCCTGGAATTGCCCCCGCAGCCTCACAAATCCAAGGCCAAACCCGCCGCCACCGAAACCTTCTTTGCAGGCTGATGGAGGGCGATGAAAAAGGGCGCGGAAATCCGCGCCCTGGGTCTTGGAAGGGGCGAGTGGCAGTCGATTATTCGTCGAAAGCCACCTCTATCAGCTCTTCCATGCGCACGTCATCGATGCCGAGCTTCTCGGCGAGCGCCTCCAGGTCGGCACGCTCCTTGTCATCGATCTCGCCGTCGTTGGAGACGTAACGGCGGGCACGCTTGAGGAAGAGCGTCTCCTCGCGCGTGAGCTCGTCCTCGTCCGACTCCTCGTCATCATCGTCCGGTGCCTCAAGCGCGCCATACACTTCGTCGTCATCATCGTCTGAAGCGCCAAAGTCGATGGCATCCATCAGCTCCTCCAGCTGGGACGCAAGCTTATCGTCATCGAGTGCGAGTTCTATCTGATGCCAATATTCCAGCAGCTCCTTGACTTCCTCTGGATTCGCGACTTGGTTTCTGATGGAGCCGGGAAGCGAGAGATAGCCAGTCGCGAAGTCGATGGCGGCAGGAGTGGCGAACGTGCAATTGTAGTTCGTCTTCTCCGGAGTGCCATTCGCAAAGGCCTGGGCGGCGATGCCGGCGGAAATCTTGCACCACCCCCACCCCTGCTGAATCATTTCGATGCCATTCGGATACCGCAATGCCTTGCGCATGTCGTCCTCGTCCAGCCACACTTCGTCTGAAGTGTCTGCCGGATAATGCTTCTCGAAACCATCCACCGCGCCGCAATCATCATTCGAGGCATAGACCCACATCCCGCCAACAAAGTGAACGTTGGTCGTGTCGTCGTCGTCATCGATTTTGATCTCGTAGACGCACTCCCAAGGGATTGTCAGGTCAGATTCCGCCAGGTAGACACCGTCCGGGGTGAATACAATGGCCAGCTGCCCATCCTTGTCTTCTTTGCCAAGCCATGCGCCAATGCTCGCGCCAATGGCCGCACCCAGCGGCCCGCCGAGCAAGCCAATGCCGGCGCCAATCATCGCACCTGAAACTGCACCCATGTGTGAACTCCGTTTCTCTTGCGCGGCGTACGTGTGGTAATCTTGCCGCAGAACCGCGGCCTGCGGTGACAGGCACGCCGCCTTCCGTCACCGCGAGCAGGGTGGCCGGGGCCAACCTTCTCTCTTCGTAAAAGGGGTGTCCCCACACCGTGCCCTTGCGCCCGGCGTGGGAGAATCATGGCTTAGGCCGCGGCTCCAAGCCACTGCTTGACCATGGTGAGGACCTTCTTGGACTTCTGGGTGACGCAGAGGCCTTTCTCGGCGAGAATGTTCACCTCGACGAGCACGCGGAGCATCTGATAAGTCGAAACCGTCGCGACGACCAGGTTCTGTTCCTCTGCCGTGTACGTGCGATAGTCCGTGCCGCGCGTCCGGACGAGCTCGACCAAGCCCTCCAATTGCGGGCGGAAGAACTTGGCCACTTGGTCCGTCAGCGTGATGTAACGCTCCGCCTGACGGGTCACGCCTGCCAGCTTTGCAACGACAGTGTCCGTCTCCGCCTTGGTCTTGCGCGCCTGGGCCAGGTTGCCTTTCGCCTGCTCCAACGCTTTCTGGGCCTGGGCATTGACAATAACGCCAAAGAGGGCCAACGCAGGAGCCGCGACGAGGCCGCCCAGGACAAGTGTCCCCGCCGCCACACCGCCGCCGCCGGCCGCGAGCGTGCCGCCGCCCAGCCAGGCAAGCGTGGCATTCGTCGCCGCGGCCCCGGAGAGCGTGCCGATGGCCGTTCCCGTGGAGGCCGAGGCAAGCAGTCCAACCGCGCCATAGGTGCCGTACGCGAGGGCGGCGCCGGCCGTCAGGCCGCCGACCAAGCCGCCTGCGACCTTCTCAAACGCCAAGGTGGCGACTTTGACCTCGTCAATGTCAAACGGTTGGATAAGGGGCTCATCCGTCAGCTTCAGGTCGCGCTTGTCGAAGTTGCGAATCTTCGCGAAGGTTCTGTAGAAGCTCGAGAAGAGCCCCTTCTGAATCATGAAGCGCTTTCTGCCAAGCGTCTCTAGGCGGGTGCGCAGCCGTTCCCGTGCGAAGGAGGCTTCGTATTTGGCCTGATTGATCAGATCTTCCGCCTCTTTGTTGCGCACCTTGGCCTTGGAATTGGCGTCCCAAGCATCATACGCTTTCTTTCCGCCAAAGAGTACCGAGCCAAGAAAAATAGCGGCGGGGATAAACAGAGGAAGTGGCATTGTCGTTCTCCTTTCTGATTAGTTACCTTCCACGAAGGCACTGAGGCTCTCGGCCTCAAAGTCACGCAAATCCTGATAGTTCTGGCGGTCGTCGTCATCCGTGGCGGCTTCCACCTTGGCGCTCAGCTCACAGATTTTGAGAATCCGCTCCTCAAGCTCCTTGAGGAAGTCGCCCGAGATGCACGGGAAACAGGCGTTCACGCCCTTCTGGAGCATCTTCACGGCGAGACGCTCGATGGAGGTGTACGCACGGTCTGTGCAGCAAATGCCAATCCAGACGGCGAACGCGCTGCGTATCGCCAATTCGCTCTTCATGATGGCCGCCAGGCTGGGCATCGCCTTCGCGGCAAAGACCTTCAGGAAGGTGTTATCCTCCGTCAGGAAGGCCTTGTCCTCGGCCGCCTCCGTATAGAAGGCGCGCAACGCCAAGAGCTTTCGGGCCTCTTCGGCGACATCCTCCACATAGGCCATCCCTTCGGGCGTCGTGTAGTGCTCGCCCAGGAGCCGCTTCATGATGGCGCGGAACTGCGCCTGTTCGCGCTCGCAGATGGTCCCATCGATCGCGGTGAGCAGGTAGGCCACCTTCAGGATGGCCTTGGCCTGCTCCAGCTCGATGGCAAGGCCATCGTCAGTCTTCGTGTCGTCTGCCATGTGTCTGTCCTTTCTTTCTTGTCGCTACAAACCAAAAGGAATTTCGGGGTGCGACATGAGGTTGTTGAACTCCTCTTTGTTCGCGTACGCCGGCGTTCCCCCAAGATGCTCGATGACCGCGTTCGTTCCGGCGATGTACCCATCGATGTCGCCATTGTCAAGGCACGCCTTGATGAAGCCGAACGAGAACCGGAAGAAGCGATCCTCCGCCTGGAAGTAACGCCGCATATCGGCCTCGATCTCGGCGCGGCACTTGCGCGTGAACGCGATGGCCGCTTCGCATTCCCTCTCAATCCGGATACGTTCCTCCCGCGCGAGCTTGGCCCCCACCAAGCCGTCCCGGAGCACCGCGTAGGTCGCATTCCCCAGGTAATAGCCAAACATGCTCCCGGCCAACGCGCCAACCACCGGGATTGGGCAAATCGCCTGGCCAATCGCGGCATAGACGGCGCTCGTGGACATGGAGTAACCCTTGACGCCCAGCTCCTCGATGCACTGCGCGCCATCGATCTCGCCGCGGACATAGCGCGTCATGGTCTTGCCGATTTCCCACACCGTCGTCACGATGTACGAAGGCAAATTGCTCTTGGCGAGCGAACGAATCATGGCCGAAGAAGCATTCCGCGCCGTCCCGCCAATCACGGCACCCGCAAAGGCCGTGGCATAAGACATGCCCCCCGCGAGTGCCGTATCCTTGGCCACGTCAACTGCGGCATCCTCAATCTTCTTCTCCCCGCGAAAGACCGCGGTCAGATTGGTGATGATGGAGACCCCGCCGCCGATTGCCGCGCCCATCCCCGCCTGCGCCTTGCCGGCCTGATGGGCATCCCGCAAAATCCCCTTCGCCGTCACCCACCCCGGCTTCGTGACGGCCTGCTGCGCCTCCGCGTTGGTCACCTTGCTCTGGCGCAGGTTCCGGTCAATCCGCTTAAGCTTCTCCAGCTCCGCCTGACGCGTCTCCAACGCCTTGGCGTTTTCCCCCGCCTCCAGCTTCGCGATTTGCGCCTCCACCTTCTCAATCCGCTTCGCGAGCGCCTCCTTCACGCCGTCGTAATAATCCTTCGGCACCACCAGCTTGCAATTGCTCTCCACATACTTCTCGCACGATTTGCCGCTCAGGATTTTCAGACAATCCTCGGGCGTCTTCCCGCGAAACTTCAATTGCGCACTGCTGCCCGGAACCGGATTGCCCGACGCATCCACCTTGCTCGTGATGTCATAGAGCGGGTCGTTCACATGCCCCGGCAAGTCGTCCACGCGCTGCGTGGTGGGCTTCCTCCCCGCCTGCGCCTCGGCCGCACGGCGCTCCGCGACCTCCAACACCTCGGCACTATAGCCCGCCTTTGCCTTCAGCTCGGCATAATAACGCTTGGGATCCTTGAGCGGGTCCGCGCTGATTTTGTAATTCGAGACATCCTTCAGACTGGTGTGCAGCCACTTGCCCAGCTCATTGTCGATGCCGGAATAAGCGACCAGACGCTCCCGCACCCCCGCGCCATAACGCGCGACGGTCTCCGCGGATGCCGCGGAAATCATCACGTTCGGGAGCGATTCAGTCTCCACCTTGCTCTTTGTGCGACCCATATCGGCCTCATCCTGATCATTGGGCACAGCCAAGACAAACCTTGCCGGCCTTCTTTTATGATATACAGCGAAAAAGGGAAAACGTGACACTTTTTTTACTGTTGCCCAAAAAGTGCCAAATGAGGGCCTTGGCCCGCGCTTGCTGCTCCCCGATGGGATCGCATCGAGGCTGCAAGGGCCCCTCGCGAGACCCTATAAGGGTCCGAGGTGAGACCTTATAAGGGTCCACCCCGAGACCTTATAAGGGTCGGAGGTCAACCCTTATAGGGTCCAGTGCCGCCCTTTAAGGGGCGCACAGAGAGCCCTTCCGGAGTTTTGGGCGAAGCGTTCGGGCACACGCTTGACAAGCGGGACGGGGTGCGCTATTGTGAGGGACACAAACGAGGGATTATGGAAACGTTTTTGCTCGCCTTTGCGCTCACCCTGATGGCCGGCCTCTCCACAGGCGTCGGCGCGGCCATTGCTTTCTTCGCGCCCAGGGCCAACACCCGCTTCCTCTCCATCTGCACGGGTCTCTCCGCCGGCGTCATGCTCTACGTCTCCTTCATGGAAATCCTCCCCGAAGCCTTCGAGCAAATCCAGATCGCCGGCTTCGCCGAACGCCCCGCCACCGCCCTCGGCACCCTCGGCTTCTTCCTCGGCATCGCCCTCATCTTCCTTATCGACCGCCTCGTGCCCGACGCCGAAAACCCCCACGAAACCCACTCCAAAGGCGACTACGTCGCCCTGCGCGACCCCGCCGAAGCCACCACCCCCGCCGAACGCCGCGCCCTGCGCCGCGCCACCCGCCAGACCCGCCGCAACCTGCTGCGCATGGGCGCCTTCACGGCCCTGGCCATCACCATCCACAACTTCCCCGAAGGCCTCTCCACCTTCCTCGCCGCGCTGGTCGATCCGCACCTGGGCATCGTCATCGCCATTGCCATCGCCCTCCACAACATCCCCGAGGGCATCTCCGTCTCCGTGCCGATTTACTACGCCACCGGCAACCGCCGCCGCGCCTTCGTCTGGAGCTGCCTCGCCGGCTTCGCCGAACCCATCGGCGCACTCTTCCTCTGGGCCGTCCTCGCCGCCTGCAACGGCGCCATCTTCTTCGAACCCCCGCCGATGCTCATGGGCCTCGTCTCCGGCGCCGTCGCCGGCATCATGGTCTTCATCAGCCTCGACGAACTCCTCCCCGCCTCCCGCGCCTACGGCAAAGGCCACGACTCCCTCTATGGCCTCGTCGCCGGCATGGCCATCATGGCCCTCTCCCTCTTATTGTTTTAAGGGCGCTCCTCCAGAGCGACAGGCAAGGCCCGCAAGGCCCCAGTACTGTCCGGGGAACTTTTTCCGCGAAGACGGTCTTGCGAGGAAACCTTGCTAGCTTCATCGCACCCATTGGTCGCGCCGCCCTTGGGATTTCCACGCTATCGCGCCCCTAAAGGGGCGCTCAAAGGGCTAACACCGGGTCAAACCTGGTGATTGGCACCATGCTCTCTTGCCAGAAATCTACCCAAATGGCAGCTGAGCGGCTTAGAGGCCGGTGAATGTATCATACACCCTTCCAAAGACCTGTCATTTGACTCCTCTAAATCAATATCAACCCCACTTTCTATAGTAAGATAGCCCATCATTAAGACCTGTCATTACGTGGAAGTTTAGAGGCTTGGTTGTTCTGTCCATCCACTCCGCCTGGCACGCGCTTGCTACGCGTTCCGTGGCCGTGGAGGTTTGTCCCTTCGCGCCGCCTTCCTTTGCGTCTCTTTGTGGTTCTTTGTGTTCTTTGTGATAGCCGCGCAGCGTGAGGCCTGTCCAAACTTCCAAGCCTCCAAGCTTTCAAACTTCCGCATCCTCTTTTTGGCGTAGGAAAGTGGGGCGCGGGAGGGCGCACGACCGTGCGCCCGGCGTTAGCGCCCCACCTTTCCTACAAGCGTTGTGTCTTTGCGCTTCCTAATTTTCCCCGGACAGTATTGGCAGTTACCGTCTCATTGTGTCATTTCACCTCCAGATTTACCCTGCCTTTTTGTCATTTCGCCTCCGGATTTACCTTGTCTTTTTGTCATTTCGCCGTCAGATTTACCTTGTCTTTTTGCGCGAAGTTGGTTATCATACGGAACTGTCAGGGAAGTAACAGGCTATGGGAACCTACTTTAGACGGAAAATAGACGAATCGTTGGAGGCTTGGGCTACGGCCCCCTCCCGCAAGCCCCTGTTGTTGCGTGGGGCGCGGCAGACGGGAAAGACCTCCGCGGTACGGGCGTTGGCACAGCGCTTTCAGGCGTTCATCGAAGTCAATTTTGAGCGAACGCCCGAAGTGGGCAAACTCTTCGCGGGAGATTTGGACATTCCCACCATCTGTCAGGCGTTGGAATTGCGTTCCGGCGTGCGTCTGGAGGATGGCAAAAGTCTGCTCTTTCTGGATGAGATTCAGGAGTGCCCACGTGCCATCACCGCGTTGCGTTACTTTTATGAGCAACGCCCCGACCTACACGTGGTGGCGGCCGGCTCGCTTTTGGAGTTCGCCTTTGGTGCGGCTGGTGGTTTTGGTGTGGGCCGAATCCGCAATCTCTTCATCCACCCCTTCTCCTTCCGGGAGTTTGTCGAGGCAGTGGGGCAGGCGCGCTTTTGGGAGGCCGCGACGGTTGGGCAAGGTCCAATTGACCCCTTTGTCCATGAGACGCTCCTGCGGCTGTTGCGCGATTATTGCGTGGTGGGCGGGATGCCCGCGGCCGTTTTGGCGTATGTCGACAGTGGTTCCTTCCTTGAGGCGCGGCGCGAACAGCTGGATATTTTGGTCTCCCTCAAAGCGGACTTCGACAAATATCGGGCACGGGTGCCTGCCGAACGAATCCTGCGCGTGTTAGCCTCCGCCATTGAGCAGACCGGGAGGAAGTTCGTCTATGCGAATCCGGAGGTCGAACTTAGCAGTCGACAAGCCAAGGAGGCCGCGCAACTCTTGGAGCAGGCACGCCTCTTGGTCCGTGTCACCGATTGTCATGCCAATGGGTTGCCCCTTGGCGGGGACATCGATCCGCGCCGCAACAAGTTCCTCTTTTTTGACGTGGGGCTCTATCTTTGCGAAAGTGGGCTTGACCTCTCCGATTTTGGGGGAGGCATGCCGGATGTCTTTGTCAATCGAGGAGCGCTTGCCGAGCTCTTTGTGGGATTGGAGTTGCAGAAAATGGGCTCCCCCTTCGAAACGCCGGCGCTCTACTACTGGCACCGTGAGGCGCGCGGCTCCTCCGCCGAGGTGGACTACCTCATGCCCTACGGCGGGCGTGTCCTGCCCATCGAGGTCAAGTCTGGGAAGAGCGGTGCCATGCGCAGCCTACGCCTGCTGATGGAGGAAAAGCAACTCCCCCTCGCCGTTCGGACCTCCCAGGAAAACCTTTCCGCCTACGACTCTGTTCGCGTCATCCCGCTCTACCTCATCTCGGAGTTCCCGCGTTTGCTCTCTGAGCAATCGTCTCAAGACCACACACCATGAGCCGCCTCCAAGACCTTATCGTCCAATTCTGCCCAAATGGCATCCCCTACAAAACGCTCGGGAAGTTCGCATCGCCGAGACGGGGCAACGGCTAAACCGCAGTCCTCTGCTAAAAGAGGGTGAGATCCCCGTATACAATGGCGGAATTAACCCCTCCGGCTTCTGGCATGAGGCAAACACGTCGGTAAATACGATAGCGATCAGCCAGGGAGGCACCGTTGCCGGCATGACCATCATGGCCCTCTCCTTCTTGTTGTTTTAAGGGCGCTCCGCCGGGGCGACAGGCGAAGTTATTACCCAAACTTCTAAATCTCCGACAAGCTTTTCCCGGAGCAGTATTATTAAATTTACTCCTCTTATTCTCTAAGAGACGCTTTTTGCTATCATACCTGCACGCGATGGGTTAGCCATTGCATTCCGTTGCGCTTAGCGTAAACGAGTCTGCTTACTTCGAAACTTCGGAACTTTCAATGGGAAAGCAGCACGTTTGGCGAAGCGCGCCGTTTTGGCGCGCTTCCCTTTGTGTGTTTTCCCATGGGCTCCGAAGGCCTCGAAGTAAGCACATGAAGGGAAGCGTGTTTTATGATGAAAGCGGTTCGCGGCCTGTTGGCAGTGGCCTTGTTCCCACTGGTTGTCACGGCAGTGGTGTCTTGTGGTTTTCTGGTTGGGTGTCCTGTACCGAAGAGTGCGGGAGTGGCCTTGGCGATGGCTACGGTGGCGACGGCTATAGTGGCGTGGTGGCGTGGAGGCTGGCGCGGCTTGGCTTTGGCCTTGGGATGGTTGGTTCTCACCTTTTTCATTGCGGACCAATTCGTTTTCGGGCAACTAGGGGATTACTTCCATTATCATTATCCGCAGGCACTCCTATTGGGAGAAGGTTGGAATCCCGTCTTCGCCTCGTCCATGACTGAGGCCTCCGCCGCAATGGGCGTTCCCTTGGATACGTTGAGACCCGTCCATACCTTCTGTTTTCCCTTGGCGTTGGCACAGTTTTGTGCCGCTGTGGCTTGGCTCACGGGGTCGCTGTGTGGGTTTCTTTGGGAGCCCTTTCTCTTCTTGCCTGCGGTGTGTTGGCTTGCCTGGGTGACGCTCCGGGCCGTACCGGGTCTTTCTTCGAAACCGGTTATCGCCGCGGCGGTGGTCGTGATTGCACTTATGGCTAACCAAGCTACTCCCGAGATTTGGGTACCGCTGGATGTCGTGGTCTTTTTACTGGAGTTCGCGTTACTTCTGTGTGCCTGGTGGGTGCTCTCCGGGAATGCCCTGTGGCCACGGCTCTGGATGGCGGCAGCCGCGTTGATGCTAATTGGTACCAAGCAAATGGGCGTGCTCTTCGTCGGGATTCTATTGCTTGTATTGATAGGCGCCTTCGCGATGCGACGGGATTGGCCCGGACTACGGAGAATGGTAACGTTGAGCCTCTGGGTTGCGCTTGGGTCCATGTTCCTCTGGTTTCACCCCTATCTGACCAACTGGGTGGACTACGGTGGGCCGCTTTTCCCTTCGCATACCTTCTGGTCAGAGTGGACGGGCTGGGATGTGACAATCGACCTAGGTACGAGTCCCGCCGACAATCGCCCCAGTCTATGGCGATTCGTGGTGGCGCATCCCCTTGTGGTTGGACTTGCCATAGTTGCCTGCCTAGCCTGTCGTTCGGCACGATCGCGCTGGTGGTTAATACCAATGGGCGTTTTGTTACTCTCGGCCTTCGTCTGCCCAAGCAAAATCTATGGCTACATCCGTTACGCTCCGGCCCTTCCCTTGGTTGGGCTTTTCGCCTGCCTAGCGCTCTGGGAAAGCGGCTTTCGCTTGGGACGGCGGACCGTTTGTATCCTCTTCCCGCTTTGGGCGCTCACCGTGGCCATCCCCTGGTTCATGCAAGCCCCAAAGAATCTTAGCTATTGGTGCGCCGCGTTGGATCTCCGTACTTTGCTTGCCACCCCACAAACAGATCTCCAGGATGTTTGGATTATCAGTGCACAAGCCACATCACCGGCTAAAGAGTACGACAAGCTTTGCAAGCAAAACCCGCACATCTACCCGCAACGAGCCGATACCTATTTGTTGACCTCGCTCTTTGCCGAAAATGGGCTTACCATCCAAGAAGCCCTCGACATCAACAGTAACGAAGCTAAAGCCAACTACGCCTCTATCTCTGATGTTTACCTACTTGTCTCAAATTCAAGTCCACTGTGCAAACGCCTGACGCCGCGTCCGCTTTCAATCCGCCACCTATTTCAGTTGCCCACCCGCGTCTGGCAAGATTTCCGCCACCGCTGGCTCTCTAACAACACGCCCACCTCATGATTTCAAGGTGCTTCTGAAACAGGCGAAAAGGCACCATCTCTACTGTGATGGGTTTGATACACTATGCTCATCGCCTCTGTTGGTGGACGGAGTAGTAGCCAGGTTCGATTCTGGTGAAGCAGCCGTATGAGAGGTCTCTTGTCGCGACCGAATCCACCGACCGAGGCGATTCTGTAGTTTAGAAGCGGTAAATAACAAATCTTTGGCAAAGGTGCCTAAATTCAATCACCAGCCTCTAAGCCGTTCACCTTTCATTTGAGTTGATTTCCGGCAAACGTACGCGGTGCTTATCACCTAATCTCAAAGCCCCTTTACGCCCCTCAGAAAGAGCCCGGAATGTTTGGATTTTGACTCATTGACAACCGCCGCATAAAGGGGTAACATATCAGTACGTTTGAGTTGCGATGGTGCTCTTGAGCCTCCCATCAAGCCTCAGACACATGAAAGCATGCGTCACGCAAACTTTCGTCCAAAGAGGAACTACCACTTTCTGCTGAACGGACGACTGTATTGCGGAGGCGCGCTTGGGTATTCCCAGGCGTGTTTCCCTTTACTCGTTTTCGTTCAAGGCTGTGGTAGGCCCCTCTTTGGAAACAGGTACGGTGGAGACACGCCCTTTTTGTGTTTCTGCCTTTCGTAGTCAAAACACGTGCCTTGCGGCATAACAGGAGTTACAGCGATGAGCAAACCTTCAGTCATGACACTGGCCCTGCTGATGGGCTTGTCCACCACGGGTTGCATCACGGGAATGTATTACGAGGGAAAAGCGCGCGAGGGAGACCTTGAGGCGTTGGAGATGTTCACCACGGAAACGTATAACGGTGCCTGGTGGGATGGCCAACGTACCCTCCGTGCGACTATGTACTCGGCCGACACTCCCATGGAGGCGCGCCAGAAAGCCATGGAATTGCTTAACCTTGACTCGGAACGGAATGTATGTACCTTGATTTGGATGGCATGCGACACCGAAGAGCCTGAAACCCTTCGGTTGCAAGCGCTCAAACGTCTGGAGGACAATAAGGACAATGAGCATGTAGCGTCTTTCTTTGCTAGTGGGGAATTGTCCAACTATAATTATAACTTGTCCACCTATAATTATAAGGCCAGTCTCGATGCCGACTCTGCGCGGTTCTTCCTGAAGCACCTCAACAATCTTGACACGATTATCAAGCTCGTGACAGCAAAGGAGTATGCATATTCTTACTCCTTGGATGACAAGGTCGTCCAAGAGGGCCTTGCGGAGCGGACAGAGAAGGAATTACTGCAAATCATCAAGAAGGTGGCGGAGCGGGATCCTGGTCGAGCCCGTGCCGTTGCTGCCAACCTAAAGGATGAAACATCGATTGCGGCCTACGTTGTGCTCTGTGGCTCCAAAGCGAGCGACCTCAACATGGATGTGGTCGCCAAAATCACCTCGCAGGCGTTGCTTGGCAAACTGATGTTCAACCCGAAAATAGATAAGGCGCTTCATAAGGATCTCTTTGCCAAGATAACGGAGCAAGAGACGTTGATTGCCATTGCGAAAAGTGAGGCGATAGACGGTGTCCTTCGCCGCGCGGCCGTGCTTAAGATTGAGGATGCCGCGACAAAGGCCGAGCTGGCCATGGCGGTGCTCCCATGCTTCTATGGCGGCTTCCCGAATAAGGACGAAACCGGTGAATCTATCTCGGACCCTGCCAAGTATGTGCTAGAGTTGGCGAAATTCATCCAAGACGAAGACTTCCTTTGTGACGCTGGCATAGTCTTCTATAATAGAGAAGAGAGAGCAAGGGGCTGGATCGGGAACGAACAGCTCAATTGCCAAGAAGTGAAGGATGCGTTGTGGAACCGTGTCTCTCCTGAGACGTGGGCGCGCAAATTCAAGGAAAAGCAACTAAAGGATGAGGGTCAGATTCTTTTTGCGTTGACCAAGGTCACAGATTCGGAGCTGCTCCTGGCCATCGCGGACGATGCTTCTTATTCGGAGCGCGTGCGCGATGTGGCCAATGAGCAACTGTGCGATTGGGAGGCCATTCGCAAAGAGGTCTCCGAGCTCCCCAAGGATGTGCTGGCCAAAGAGGCGGCCGAAGTTGAGGCGCGCGGCAAAAAGGTCGCCGAGGCGGCGAACATGTTCGTCATCAACGGGCTCTATCTGGGCATGCCGTTGCGCGACTTGTTTGTGCTCACCAACGCCCGCAACTTCAGAGTGACCTTCGATTGTTATTGGGACAACGAAGACAAGCTTGTACGTGTCAACGCATTGACCATCACGAGCAAGAATGTGTACAACGCCACGGGCATTGAGGCCGACGACCTGTATGGGAAGTTGAGCTTCTTCAGCGATTTGGCGTCCTTTAAGTCGGCCGAGACCACTGCGGAAGATGCAGAGCGGGTGCGCGTGGCGCGTTTGTTTGGGCATTTTGCCACAGAGGACAGCTGGCAGGAGTCCGTCACGCGCGCCAAGAACGTCCGTGTCCGTATCTGCATCAGAGGCAACGAGGAAGGCCGCTTTGATCTCTCGACCGTTGAAGGCTTCCCCAACAAGCCCGACTACTCGAAGAAGGCCACGGACAACACGGATTCCGCGGCAGCGGCTGACGCCTTGAAGCTCTTGGGTAAGGCCGCCCAGGGCGCGGCCGAGGTTGAGGCGGATATCCAGGAGTTCCAAAAGGCAAAGGAGGAGGCCGACGAAGCGCTTCGCCAACTTGAGGCGATGCCGGAGATCCCGGATATGCCGGAGATCCCGGATATGCCGGAGATCCCGGATATGCCTTCGTTCTAAGCGTTTCCCTTCACGCTTTCAAAGGGCCCCTCCCCGGGGCCCTTTTTAGTGTCCCACAGTTCGGCCGCCGCGCAGTCTTTCCCCCGTGCGTTAGGGTAATAGTGGCAGAGGAAATGGGGCCGCGGATAGGGCGTGAGGCCCGGAGGGCCGAACGGTGATCTTCATTTTCCAATCAGCTAATCAGCCGGGCGCTCCGATAGAGCGCCCCGTGTCTTCGGGGAGACTGCTTCGGTATTCGGAGTCGTGTTATCTTCTGGCGGCCCGGTCTTTGCGGGCTTGCTCGAAGAGCGTGCGCTGGATGATGTCGAGTGCTTCGGCATGTTTGCGGATGGCGTGGACATCGCTGCACAGACGGATGAAGAGAATCACAAAGAAGAGACAGATGGCGAGGGCAATCAATCCTACAATTTCCATGACGAACTTCCTTTCTGAACATAGTTTAGCATATTGGGGCGGCAGGGCCGCCCCAGAGAACAAAAAGCCCCCGGCATTGCGGCCAGGGGCTTTTTGGGGCCGGGCGGGACTTACTCGCCGCGGGACTGCTTGTCGAGGTCGCGCATGGCCTCGCGGCGGGAGAGCTTGATGCGGCCGCGCTCGTCAATGCCGATGCACTTGACCATCATCTTGTCGCCGACCTTGCAGACGCTCTCGACGGAGGGGATGCGGCGGTCGGAGAGCTCGGAGATGTGACAGAGGCCGTCCTTGCCGGGGAGGATTTCGACGAAGGCGCCGAATTCCTTGATGCCGGTGACGGTGCCTTCGTAGATCTTGCCTTCCTCGGCCTCGGCGCAGATGGACTCGACCTCGCGCTTGGCGGCGGCCATGCTCTCGGCGCTGGTGGCGAAGATGGAGACGGCGCCGTCTTCGGCGATGTCGATCTGGGCGCCGGTGGAATCGGTGATGCGGCGGATTTCCTTGCCGCCGGGGCCGATGAGGGCGCCGATCTTGTCGACGGGGATGTGGACGACCGCGATGCGGGGGGCGTAGGGCGAGAGCTCGGCGCGGGGGGCGGGGATGACCTCGGCCATGAAGTCGAGGATCTTGTTGCGGCCCACGCGGGCGGCTTCGAGGGCGCCTTCGACGAGGTCCCAGGTGAGGCCGCGGAGCTTGAGGTCGACCTGGAAGCCGGTGATGCCCTTGCGGGTGCCGCCGATCTTGAAGTCCATGTCGCCGCAGTGGTCTTCGGCGCCGAGGATGTCGGTGACGAGGACCTTCTTGCTCAGGTCGGGGGTGGTGAAGAGGCCCACGGAGATGCCGGCCACGGGGGCAGTGATCGGGATGCCCGCGTCCATCAGCGCCAGGCAGCCGCCGCAGATGGAGGCCATGGAGGAGGAGCCGTTGGAGCCCATGATCTCGCTCACCACGCGGATGGAGTAGGGGTAATCCGCGGGGATGACCTCGGCCAGGGAGCGCTCGGCCAGGGCGCCGTGGCCGATTTCGCGGCGGCCGGTGGTGCCCAGGCGGCCGACTTCGCCGGTGCAGTAGGGCGGGAAGTTGTAGTGGAGGATGAACTTCTTTTGCTTGGGGCCGCCGGCCACGGAGTCGAGGTCCTGGGCGTCCTTGCTGGTGCCGAGGGTGACGGTGGCGAGGTTCTGGGTCTCGCCGCGGTTGAAGATGGCCGAGCCGTGGACGCGGGGGAGGACGCCGACCTGGGCGGCCAGCGGGCGGATCTCGTGCTGGGCGCGGCCGTCGATGCGCTTGCCGCGCTCGAGGAAGTTGGCGCGGACGGTCTCGATCTCGAGGGCGTCGAAGAGGTGGACGAACTTGACGTCGTCGATGACCCACAGGCCGTTCTCGTCCTTGCCGTACTTCTCCTGGCAGGCGGCGAGGAGCTCATCGCGGATGGCCTTGACCGCCGCCTCGCGCTCGAGCTTGCCGGGGATGACGAGGGCGTCGGCCAGGCGGGTGCCGGCGAGGCCGCGGATGAAGCCCATCTTCTCGGGGTCTTCGGGCAGGTCGGCGATGACCTTGTCGGGCTTGCCGAGGGCGCGGCGCATCTCGATCTGCAGGTCGATGATCTTCTCGACCTCCTCATGGGCGCGCTTCATGGCGGCCAGGAAGTCGGCCTCGGAGATCTCCTTGGCGGAGCCTTCCATCATGAGGAACTTGCCGCGGAGGCCGGCGTAGAGGAGGTCCAGGTCGGACTCCTGGCGCTGGGCGTGGGTGGGGTTGATGACCCACTCGCCGTTGATGCGGCCGATGCGCACGCAGCCGATGGGGCCCATGAAGGGCACTTCGGAGATGTGGAGCGCGGCGGAGGCGGCGTTCACGGCGCAGACGTCGCCGTCGATCTCGCCGTCGCAGCTGATGAGCATGGAGTTGACCTGGACGTCGTTGTAGTAGCCGTCAGGGAAGAGGGGGCGGATCGGGCGGTCGCACATACGCGCCGTGAGGGTCTCCTTCTCGGAGGGGCGCGCCTCGCGCTTGAAAAAGCCGCCCGGGAAGCGGCCGGCCGCGTAGAACTTCTCGCGGTACTCGCACTGCAGCGGGAAGAAGTCGATGCCTTCGCGCGGCTTGTCCGTGCAGGTCACGGCGCAGAAGACGGCGGTGTCGCCGATCGAGACGATCACGGAGCCGGCGGCCTGACGCGCCAAGAGGCCCGTCTCGATGGTGAACTTGCGCCCGGCGATCTCCGTGGAGAATTGCTTGCTGTTTTGCATGGTCGTGTCTGTGTGCCGCGGGTCGTGGCCGGAAAGAACGGAATGCCACCCTGTCCGCGGCTAGGTTGTTTCACTTATACTCTTTCCGTTTCTTATCGTATCACAAACCCCACCCCCCGGGCAAGCGTTTTTGGTGGGGCGCGTCAGTGCCCCACCAAAAACGCAGAGAACAGAAAACAGAGAACGGAGCGTGCAGGCGCGAAGCGCCAAACCTTCCACGGCCACAGAACGCGCGGCAAGCGCGCGACGGGCGAAGCCGTGGAAGGAGGCTGGATAAGGGAACCGCAGATTGCGCAGATTTGGGCAGATTTTTGGCCGGCTACCGCCGGCAGGACTGCCAGAATGATTATTGGACAGCGGCTTCGCCGGTCGCCCCGCAGGGGCGCTCTGTTCTCTGTTCTCTGTTCTCCGTTCTCTAGGGCGCGCCGACGGCGCGCCCCTTATGGTACAATAACAGGCATGAAACGAGGCCCTAACACCTTCGACTTCGTCTATGCCGTCCGGAACACGCGTATCGTGCGTGCCCCGGAGCGGTTGCTTGACCCCTTTGACCAGACCCTCGTGAATTACACCCTGCTGGCCCAGCCGATGGACGACCCCACCAAGACGCGCGTCCGTGAGGGGAAGTTGCAGACCTTCCCGCCGCGGTTGCTCCTGCCCGGGGATCTCTCCACGCAGGAACTGGAAGGGTTCGGCCCGCAGGCGCAGGATTACCTGTCGTTCCTGAAGTCCCACGGCGACCGTTTCCGTATCCTGCGCTACTCCTACCGTCTGCGCCGCGAGACCTATTCCGAGACGCTCATCAACGAGCCGCTCGAGGTGGTGCGCGACCGCGCCAAAAAGGCCCTGGAGCGGAAGAATGACCCTTACGCGGCCCTGGTCGTGGGCGTGGACGAGCCGTGGGATGTCTGCCTGTTGCACCTCTTCATGCGCCTGGTGCAGGCCTCGTTGCCCAAGACCCTCCATGCGCTCACTGAGCACGAGAAGGAGGGCTTCCGCGAGCGCGTGCCCCACGACGACCGCGCGGAAATCGAACGCGCCTTCGCCGCCGCGGCCAAAGACCCCACGCTCATCAAGACCCTAGGCCGTTTGCTTAAGGACAAGGGCCTCTTCGACCTCTACCAAGACCGCTTCTTCGCCCTCATCAAGGACTAGGGCGCCTTTGGCGCCCTAGTCCCGGAGAACGGAGAACGGAGAACGGAACGCCCCTGCGGGGCGACGGACGGAGCGGTGGTAGGAGGTGGAAGGTTTGCCCTGCGGGGCTGACACGAAGAGCACGAAGAACCACGAAGGTGCACGAAGGGTGAAAGAATAGGGAAGCGCACGCAGGCGACGCGGTAGGACATATAGGACCTATAGGACGAATAGGACGGCGGCTGACGCCGCTTTGTACGGCGCTTTATCCGTCGCGCGCTTGCCGCGCGCTCTGTTCTCCGTTCTCCGTTCTCTGTTCTCCCTGCTTCGCCCAGCGGCATCACCTCATCACCTTTGCTATAATATCACCCCATGCAAACCCAGGAACAAATCATCGTCCTTGACTTCGGCTCGCAGTACAGCCAGCTCATCGCCCGGCGCATCCGCGAATGCCAGGTCTACAGCCAGGTCCTCCCCTTCTCCACGCCCCTCGCGCGCATCCGCGAGCTCGCCCCCAAAGGCATCATCCTCTCCGGTGGCCCCTGCAGCGTCTACGAGCCCGGCGCCCCGCAGGTCGACCCCGCCCTCTTCGACCTCGGCCTCCCCGTCCTCGGCATCTGCTACGGCATGCAGCTGATGGTGCAGACCCTTGGCGGCAAGGTCGGCCCCGGCGTCGCCCGTGAATACGGCCGCGCCGAGCTCCGCGTGACCGACCCCTCCTGCGCCCTCTTCCGCAACGTCCCCAGCCCCTCGGTCATGTGGATGAGCCACGGCGACAAGGTCCTCGCCACGCCCCCCGGCACCCGCACCGTTGCCGTCACCGACAACACCGAGTTCGCCGCCGTCCAGATCGGCGACCGCCCCCTCTTCGGCATCCAGTTCCACCCCGAGGTCGTCCACTCCCCCCACGGCGCCACCCTCATCGCCAACTTCTGCCGCGGCGTGTGCGCCTGCCGCGGCGATTGGTCCATGGCCTCCTTCATCGAGACCCAGACCGCCGCCATCCGCGAGACCGTCGGCGACGCCAACGTCATCCTCGGCCTCTCCGGCGGCGTCGATAGTTCCGTGGCCGCCGCCCTTATCCACCGCGCCATCGGCAAACAGCTCACCTGCATCTTCGTCGACAACGGCCTTCTCCGCAAAGACGAGGCCAAGCGCGTCCAGCGCCTCTTCGCCGACAACTTCGACATGAAGCTCTGCTTTGTCGACGCCTCCCAGACCTTCATGGACAAGCTCGCCGGCGTCGACGAGCCCGAGGCCAAGCGCAAAGTCATCGGCCACACCTTCATCGACGTCTTCGCCGACACCGCCCGCTCCATCCCCAACGTCACCTTCCTCGCCCAAGGCACCACCTATCCCGACGTCATCGAGTCCGTCCCCATCAACGGTAACCCCGCCGCCATGATCAAGAGCCACCACAACGTCGGTGGCCTCCCCCCGGACCTCCAGTTCAAGCTCCTCGAGCCCCTCTCCCGCCTCTTCAAAGACGAAGTCCGCCAGGTCGGCCGCCTCCTCGGCCTCCCCGAAGACGTCGTCATGCGCCAGCCCTTCCCCGGCCCCGGCCTCGGCGTCCGCTGCCTCGGCGCCGTCGACAAAGAGAAGCTCGACATCCTCCGCGAAGCCGACGACATCTTCGTCGACGAAATCAAGGCCGCCGGCCTCTACTACAAGCTCTGGCAAGCCTTCTGCGTCTTCCTCCCCGTCCGCAGCGTCGGCGTCATGGGCGACCAACGCACCTACGACTACGTCATCGCCCTCCGCGTCGTCGCCTCCTCCGACGGCATGACCGCCGACTGGGTCAACCTCCCCGAAGACCTCCTCCGCCGCGTCTCCGCCCGCATCGTCAACGAAGTCCGCGGCGTCAACCGCGTCGTCCTAGACGTCACCTCCAAGCCCCCGGGCACCATTGAGTGGGAATAAAAAAGGGCGGCCGCGAGGCCGCCTTTTTTCTGGAGAACAGAGCGTGCAGGCCCAAAGGGCCAAACCTTCCACGGCTACAGAGAACGGAGAACAGAACGCGCGCAAGCGCGCGACAAATAGGTCGCTGTCCAAAGCGGCGTAGCCGCCGTCCCACATCCAGCGCTTTCTCCGTCGCCCCGTAGGGGCGCTCCTGCATCTCCTGTATCTCCTGCATCTCCTGACAGGCGACGTGCTAGTGACAGGCGACGTGCTAGCAATTAGGACGCTTCGGCAACACAGTTTTTACAGCGGCTTCTCCGTCGCCCCGCAGGGGCGCTCTGTTCTCTGTTCTCTGTTCTCTGTTCTCTGTTCTCCATTCTCTGGGGCGCTGCGCGCCCCTTCCGTTCTCCGGGGCGGTGATAACCGCCCCTTCCCGGACCCCTAAGGGTTTCGGGTCGGACCACTATAGGGTCTCGACCCCGACCACTATAGTGGTTGACCTCCGACCACTATAGGGTCTCACAGCGGACCCTTTAGGGTTTCTCAAACACCCCCTCTCGAGGCCCCTCAACACCCCTCTTTTTCCGCTCACGTCTCCCACCTCTATCCTTTACTATATAAAGTCCGGCTCCCCAGTCGCCTCCTTGAACAACGCGGTAAGACATTAGGACGACTAGGACGGCGGCTGAAGTCGCTTCTCCCACGCCCCACCTATCGCCCCGCAGGGGCGCTCCTTTTCTTATCCTGGTAGTCCTGCCGGCGGTAGCCGGCCAAAAATCTGCTTTAATCTGCGAAATCTGCGGTTCCCCTATCTGACCTTCTCCCACATCCCCGCCCGTCGCGCGCTTGCCGCGCGCTCTCTGTTCTCTGTTCACCGTTCTCTGTTCTCTGGGGCGGCGGAACGCCGCCCCTCCCTTTTTCTCTTGCACGCTTGCCTCCAATGTGCTACTTTATCAATGTATGCTTGAGTCAAGAAAGAGGATTTCTATGCGGATAGCGCGGCTTCCGCATGTGGCGAAGAGAGTCGCCGCATGCGCCTTGTTTGCCTTTGGAACCTTGATTTTGCAAGGGTGCGGAGACGAACCCGAGTCTGCGGCCGCGCCCGCCGAGGGCTCTGCGCAGCCCACCACGCCCACGCCCGACCCTTACGCCGAGCTTGACGCGAAGTTCCCCGAAGGCCGTCCAAAATCCCCCACCGTCGCCGAGCGCGGACAAGATTCTGAATACGTCAAGGCCCTTGCCGCCCTCCCGGATGAGCGCGTCCGCCTGAGCCAGGCCCGCGCCGCCGCACAGGCCAAGGTCGACGCCTTCCGCGCGCAGTACGCCAAGGACGCCGTCCGCCGCTTTGGCCGCGAGCCCACCGAGGAAGACCTCGACGCCTCCCTTATTAATAACGCCCACTATCAGACGCTCGTCAAGGCCGTCGATGACGCCCAGGCCGAGCTCGATGCCTACACCGCCAAGGCCCGCGCGCTCATCAACGAAAAGCGCTTTGGCGAGGTCAAGGCCTATGATGCCCTCCGCCGTGAGGCCGATGCCGCGGCCGTCGCCGCAGGTCTCCCCCTTCGTAACGATACCCCGCAGCAAACCGCCCCCGCCGCCACGGCCCCGCAGGTCCAGCCTGCCGCCGCCGCCAAACCTGCCGTTTCCGTCACCCCGCAGGCCCTCTCCGAGGCCACGGGCATCCCGCTGGTCCCCTCGGACCGTTAACCCCTTTCAGAGAACCCTCCCCACGAGGCAACACGGTATGAAAATCAAGCAAACCTTCCTGATCGCCATGGGCGCAGTCTTAGGACTCTTTGGCATGGGCCAAGCCTATGCGCAAAACGTGTCCGGTGTTCAAATCTCGAGTATCACCGTGAAGACGGCCAGTGGGGACACCTCGCAACCGCTCGCCGTGGGTGACAAGGTCTACTTCGACGTCAAGCTCAAGTCCTCTGGCACCTTCTCCGGAACGGTCACGGGGAACTCCCTTGATCCGAGCTTGGAGGCGACCGGAACCCAGCCCTACCTCCAGCTGAACATGAACCTCAAGGGCACCAGCACCTTCAAGGAGGCTACCAGCGATACCCCGGCCGAGACGCAGCAGACCAACACTGCCGTCGCCTTCTACCAGGGCCAGCTTGGCGGGGACCCGTGGGCGCTTCGCTTCGTCTACACCGTCCGCCCCGGCGACCTCTCCTCTGATTTGACCTACGCCGTTGATGGGGAAGGCCAGCCCATCTTCAGCGACGACATCAACCGCATTGCCCTCTCCGTGATCGCGACCGGCAACTCCCAGCCCACCTATCAGCACCTCACCTCCTCGGTTCTCCAATTCCCCACTGGTAGCATCCCCGGCGATCCCGAGGCCGCCACCGATATCGCCGTCAACGGCTACACCCTCACCGTCGGCGATGCCGGCTCGCTCAACGAAGGCGTTGTCTATCAGGGCGTCAACCCCGCCACCCTCACCGCCACTGGCAATGTCTCCACCTTCGCCAGCGCCCAGCTCGCCAACGCCTGCCGCTTCTGGGTCGAATACTACGACACTAACGACTTCACCTGGAAGCAGGTTCCCGCCGGCGTGACCGCCATGCGCAACGATGGCACGCAGATTAAGGTGGGCGATGTTGCCGCCGCCCTCGAGACCCCCGTTGTCAACACCCATGCCGCCACCGTCCGTGGCCCCTCCACCTCTACCTTCGCCGAGCAGAAGCTCTTCCTTAACATCCCCCGCAACGAGACTGCCTATCCCGCCGGCGGCCAAATCCGTCTTTGCTACGGCGTTCCGCCCTCTAACGCCACCACCAAGACCACCTATTCCTGGTGGGAATACACCCTCACGGAAACCCCGCTCACCACGCAGGGCGCCTCCGGCCTGGGCTACTCCGTCAACAACTCCGCCCTCGACCGCACGAGCAACATCACCCTCTCCGGTTGCTCCGATACGTCTCTGAACGACCAGACCATCGTCGGCGGCGCCGGCAACACCGGTGTCATCATCGCCAGCGCCGGCGACTCCTTCACCATCTCCATCCAGAAGAACGCCAACGTCATCGCCGATAACTCCCCGGTCTACGCCATCATCGAGCCCCTCTCCTCGAACACCTTCGGCATCACCGCCAATCGTTACTACGTCCCCATCGACGTCACCGGCGCTAAGACTGCCACCGCCACCTTCACCCTCCCCGAGAACATCACCCCCAACCAGTCGGTCTTCTTCCGCATTTGGGTGCCTCAGCTGGAGCCCCTGACCCAGGGCACCGGCACCATCGACCAGCCCTTCTACCTCCAGGTCAACACCACCGCCCACAGCGAATACATCACCATCACCGGCACCGCCTTCAGCGGCCAGGAATACTACTCCCCGCTCCCGACGGTCGAGGGCGACACCGCCGCCCCCGTCAACTTCCTCACCTATGAGCTCTCCTTCGCCGAGGCCTCCGAGGATCCCCGCTACGTCGTGGTCTATCCCGCCGGCGAGGATGCCGATGGCAACTACGTCCGCATCGACGACACCTTCACCTACGAGGGCGAGACCCGCAAGCCCTTCGACGTCATCTCGCAGTACATCCGCGTCCAGGGCAACAGCGCCGTCAGCTCCTCCGCCGATGCTGATTACACGGTTCGCCTGAACCCCGGCACCACCTCCGCTACCTTCGTCGTCGCCCTCGTCAACGACTTCCCCGCCGGCCACATGGGCGGCACCGCCACCAATGGCGACGGCACCACCATCACCATCCCCAACAACCCGGTCTTGATTGCCAAGACCAGCGACCGCAACGGCAAGATCACCGGCGAGAATGACGACAGCTCCGTGCTGGAAATCAGCGTCGATAACCGCGCCCCCACCATCACCGGCGCCTATGGCCCCAACAACGCAGCCGTCAATGCCGCCGCGACCTGGAACTTCACCGTCTCCGACGTCGCCACTGACTACCTCATCGCCCGCCTCTCCTACGGTGACGGCAACACCGAAACCAAGCTCTATGTCGATGAAGACCAGATGAAGGCCATCATGGGCGACACCGCTTGGACGAACCGTCGGGCCAGCCTGATGCAGCAGTACAATCTGACGGAGGACGATATCGTCGAGCGCACCTCCACCGGCTCCGAGCAGATTAATTTCACCCACACCTATACCTCCGGCACCACCGTCAACTGGATCCTCACCGTCATCGACTCCAGCGGCGCCCAGGATAATGCCAATGGCGTGGTCACCCTGGAATCTTCCCAGACCTTCCGCTTCTACGTCCTCTATTCGCCCACGCTCCCCGGCTTCGGCTACATCCAGTTCTCCCCCTCCGATGGCAATGACGAGTGGGGCTGGGGCAAGAACTTCACCTTCACCGCCCTGCCCAGAAACGGCAGCACCACCGCCACCTTCGAGGCCTTCCCCTTCACCGCTGGCGACGCCCGCTTCAACGGCGTGCCAAACTTCCCCGCGGACTCGCTGAGCCGCACCAAGGACTCCTTCTTCTATAAGTGGGAGAACTACAACATGGGCGGCAACGCCGGCACCGCCACCCCCACCGTCCCCGAAGGCAACGAGTTCGAGAACCCCATCACCATCAGCCGCGTCCAGCAGGGCGCCGGTGGCGGTGATGGCACGAACGCCGCCGATTGGCAGGATATCACCCTCCGCGCCATCTTCGTCGCCGAATATCACTCCGGTGACGCCATCGACAGCTCCATCGCCGCGCCTCAGCGCGCCAACGCCGCCCGCCTCGGTGACTACAACCAGGACGGTGTGCCGGATGGCTGGATTCTGAATGCCCTCGGCGACACCGAGAACGCCCGCGCCATGGTCGAGGGCGGCACCGTGACCGTCCCCGAAGGCGATGGCCTCCCCGCTCTCGGCTGGGTCGACAACATCTACCGCTACGGCGCCGCCGCCGGTGCCCGTCCCAGCGGCTCCTTCGCCGTCGAGGCCAACAACTTCACCGCCAAGATGCGCGTCCGTGGTCGCGACGATGCCCTCAACGCCGCCCTCACCCAGACCGACAACGAAAACCTCACCCCCTGCACCTGGGCCTCCAACGTCCAGTGGGTCATCGCCGTCCGTCCCGAGGTCACTGGCGCCACCGCCGAGGACTTCTCCGGTGTGAACGTTGGTACCTACGATAGCACCTCCTCCACCTACACCCCGGCCTGGCGCTCCATCCGCCTCTACACCGGCTCCTCCGCCAACGTCTCTTACACCCCCAACAACCGTGTCCCGTACCGTGCGGACCTCTCGCTTACCGGCGACACCGATTGGAAGGTGGTCGTGGACGCTGATGGCACCGCCATCCAGGCGCCTATCACAATCGATCCGAACACGAATTACGCCTACCGTTACACCACGGTCTACGTCAACACCAACGCCGCCGATCCCGACTACGAGACCTTCCGCGTTGCCTACTCCAACGGTCCCTGGGGCTACCAGCAGACCTCCTACATCTATCTCGACGTGAACGGCGACGAAATCCGTGACGATAACGGCAATCCCATCTTCGACCCCGACCGCGTCGTCCAGTCGGTGGAAGGCGCTAACCCCGTCTTCGACGCCCAGGGCAACCCCGTCTACAACCGCGTGATGGAGGGTAACAACCCCGCCACCGAGACCTTCTGGGTCGCGGGTGCCGCCGCCGGCGTGCCCTTCCCCTATGCCACCGCTCCGACCGAGACCGGCAACATCAGCGAGCTTGGCGGCCAGGTCTGGTCCGTGGACGGCCAGTACCACTTCTCCGATACCCGCGTCGCCGCTGGTATGCTCGTCGACGAGCCCTTCTTCCCCAACCGCTACCTGGAGGGCTGCATTACGCCCGTCATGACCTCCTGGCTCGAGCGCTTCCCCAACCTCGAATCCAATGACCAGGATGGCGACGGTCTGCCCAACGGCTACGAGTACTTCTTCTGGTACTACGCCAGCCGCATCGCCTACGGCTCCGTCTTCACGGTTACCAACGACCGTGGCGCCGTCGTCCAGCGTCAGCAGAACACTGCCATCTGGCCGGCCATCGATATGCACAAGCGCACCGGCCCCAACACGGGCAACGGCTTCACTCTCGGCCGCCGCTTCAACAACGCCTATAACCCCGACCAGGGCCTGACCCAGGGCAACTTCTGGACGCCCATCCCGGCCGAAGACGTCCTCGCCGCCTTCCATCCCCTCATGGGCGGCAACCCCAGCGAGACCGACACCGATAACGACGGCCTCTCTAACCTGGAAGAGTTCACCCTCGGCACCAACCCCATCGACTGCGACTCCGACGGTGACGGCATGCCCGACGGCTTCGAGGCCGCCTTCGAGAGCCTCGATCCCCTCACCAACGATGCCGACGCCAACCCCGATGGCGACTACTACGCCACCGCCACCCTCGAGCTCTATCCCGAGTATCACCACCTCTTCATGCCGACGATGAAGGACACGGTCAACGTCGCCGACGGCCGCACCGTGGTCTATGACTACGAGGCCGGCGCCTTCTACACCGTCGCGGATGCCGAAGTCGCCGAGCTCATCCCTGGCGATATCCTGGTGCGCCTCAACGCCACCCTCGCCGATGTTCAGGCTTGGACCGAGGATGTCAAGTTCGCCTCCATCGTCCGGACCGTGACGCTGAGCGACTTCGACCTCTACCAGGCCCTCGGCTTCAACCCGAACACCGGCTGGTACGGCGGCCGCCCCTCCAACGCCACCACCTCCAACAAGTTCGCGGTCTGCCAGCCCGTCAACACCGCGGCCTTCACCAACGTCCAGGAGTTCAACGCCGCAGTCCGCAATGTCCGCCGTAGTCCGCCGACCGGCGGCGTCACCATTGACAACATCATCGCCCGTGCCAACACCACCAGTGATCCCTCCAAGGCTGACTCCAACGACGACGGTATCCCCGACGGCTGGGCCAACTACGTCGGCTTCACCGGCGACACCATCGCCGGCCGCGACCAGGACGGCGACGGCCTGACCGCCGTCCAGGAGTTCCAGTGCCGCCTCGCCAACCTCCTCGTTGACGACCCCAACAAGGCCGAAGGCACCTGGCCCACCACCCTCAAGAGCGCCACCCACGAAATCGGCGGCGCCACCTGGGCCAACAAGCTCCTGCCCACCGACCCGTGGGATCCCGACACCGACGGCGACACCGTCATTGACGGTGACGAAGGTGCTTACTTCCTCTATGGCATCACCACGGATGCCGCTGTCACCGGCGGCGGCGGTGACCCCAACCGCGTCGACACCGATGGCGATGGCATCATGGATGGCTGGGAGTTCCGCTACGGCATCGCCGCCATTGCCCAGGCCAACGCCGGTCAAGAAGAAGACGCCGGTGATGCCGCCGCTGGCGACGAAGCGGCCGCCAACGAAGGCACGGCCGTTGTCGCCACCACCATCCCCGCGCCCGACCCCACCAGCGGTGCGGATCGCTCCGTCGACTATGACCGCGACGGCCTGACCAACTATCAGGAATACCTCACCGGCATCCTCCGCCACTTCCGTTACGACCTCGGCACCCAGGCCGCCCGCTTCTATAAGGACAAGCCCGGTGTCTTCGCGATGGACAACATGACCGGCACTATCGAGGAGTGGACGGAGTATACGGACGCCTACAATGCTGTCGAGGACCTCGGCTGGTCTAACGGCGCGCCCTCCCACACCTACGCCGCCGTCATTGAGGGCGAGGGTGACAATCAGATTCGCAACGAAATCGTTGTGAACCCCATCAAGCAGCAGTGGGCCGCCAACGTTAACCCCGCCCAGCAGACCCGCGTCAGCTCGACGCCCGTGGATGACCCCGCGGCCATCGTCGCCGGCTTCAACCGCAAGTGGACCTCCTCCATCCTCGTGCCCACCGGCAATCAGCCCGGCGCGCAGGCCGACATCGCGGCTCTCGCCCAGGAGCTCGACATGGCCTACCTGCGTCTGCAGCAGGGCCAGCAGGTGCCCTCCGCCACCGTTATCTACCTCGTCACCCGCCTCGACCTCCTCATCGAGCACCTCGTGGTGACTGACACGGCTCTGCCCAACCTGGTGACCGAGACGCAGGCCATCTGGGCCGCCCGCCGTAACCAGATTCTTCGCGCCTTCCGTATCGGTATGAACGGCGACCAGCCCGTCGGCGACGACGTGGAAGTCGACCCCGCCTACACTGGCATGGCCGAGCGCACCAAGGATTTGGGCGGCACCGCCGTCTTCAATCAGACCTCCGACTTCGAAGGCCCCGCCACGGGGAACGCCCAGAATGCCTACGAGGCCGAACTCATCAAGGCCACGACCCCCGGCATCCAGCAGCAGTATCGCGCGGCCATTCGCGGCCTGAACGGCGGCGTCCTCATCAATGATGCCGCGGCCTACCAGGCTGACCGCGGCGAGGTCTACGTCGCCCCCGTCGGCTACCACCCCAGCCTCCGTCACTACACCGACGGTTCCGCAGACAGCGCGAAGGAGGGCTATCGCGTCATGGCCGTCGACTTCGGCACCCGCATGCCGACCGCCGGCGTCGATGCCGCCATCGCCTCCATGGAAGGTATGTCGCCCTTCTTCAACGACACCGTCGCCTGGGATCCCTTCGTCACCACCAACCCCATCGTCGCCGACTCCGACGCCGACGGCATGGATGACTACTGGGAAATCTTCCACGGCCTCAACCCCATCCTCGGTGACTATTCCAACCTCGCCTACGGCAACGCCTCCGAGGGCTTCACCAACTACTCCGTCGACAAGGTGCACGACGTCTACCTCGGCTCCAACGGCGAAGGCTTCACCACCGATGTGCTCGAGGGTGAGGTGGAAGCCATCCCCGAGCGCAACAACCTCTTCTTCGTCGACGTGCTTGACCAGTCCCCGACTGTGGAGAACGCCTTCGTCAACCCCGTGATGGAGAAGAACGCCGTCACCGGCTACGACTACTACAGCTATCCCTGGGTGGCCGGCGCGCCCTTCGCCGATCCCGATGGCGACGGCCTGCTCAACTCCGAAGAAGCCGTCAACCCCAACGGCAGCACCGAGCGCTACGGCACCGACCCCTCGCCGCTGTGGATGACCGACCCCGACAACCCCAACTCTCTCGTCACCCGCTTCTACGGCGGCGCCAACGGCACCCTCCGCATCGCCCTCGAGAAGTGGCGCGCCACGGACCTCCCCAACGTTGACGAAGCCAAGCAGGTTGACGCGGAGAACGCCGCCATCCTCGCCTACAATCCCAACACGACCTTCCCCTACGTCAACTATCCCAGAGAGGATTATCCCGGCACCTTCGCGGCCTTCTTCCCCTACGAAATCAACGAAGGCTTCGATACCGACGGCGACGGCATCCCCGACAAGGTCGAGCTCGAGTCCAACGGCGGCAACCGCGGCGACCCGCAGTCCCTGCGCACGCCCTCCCGCCAGCAGGTCGCCTACTTCAACGGCGCCGGTGCTATGCAGTCCATGGCCGAGGTCCACTTCGGCCCCTACGCCCTGCAGACCTTCACCGTTGAATGCTGGATCAAGCCCGACACCGGCCTCAACGGCGAGATCATCCTCGTTGACCGCCCCTGGCGTTTCTATGACTCCGATACGGACGATACTGGCGCGGAACTCAGCCCCATCCGCCACAACTTCCGCCTCGGCCTCAAGGCCACGAACGGCACGCTGACGCCCTTCGCGGACTACACCTCCGCCGGCACCACCGGTTCTCTCGGCGGCGGCACGCCCGTCTTCTCCAAGCAGGTCACCGGTTCGACCATCAATGCTGAGAAGTGGAGCCACCTCGCCGTGAGCTATGACGGCACCACCCTCACGCTCTACGTCAACGGCGCCGCCGTGGGCAGCCAGCCCGCCACCCTCATCCCGGCCAACGGCCTCATCTCCGTGGCCGACAGCGACCCCAACGACGTCCAGCGCTACACCTATCGTCCCGCGCCCATCCTCATCGGTGCCGGCCCGAAGGCCTCCGGCTGGGTCGCCGACGTCTCCCAGGCCAAGGCTGATGCCCAGTTCACCGACCTCTACGAAGGCGCCTACAAGGGCTACATCGACGAGGTCCGCATCTGGAACGGCGCCCGCACCGCCGCCGAAATCTCCGGCAGCATGAGCAAGACCTTCTCCCAGGCCGACCTCTTGCAGCAGCGCTACAACGTCTTCGTCGCCCGCAACCGCGGCGCCGGCCTCTTCGAGACCGAGCTCCCCGCCGAGCTTCTCGCCATGTACACCTTCGAGGATCTCCTCGCCGGCGGCACCGTTGAGCAGGATCAGGGCGATGGCGAGACCGTCAAGGTCCCCGACACCAAGCCCGCCGAGACCTATCCCGGTGAGAAGACTGTCGGCGGCGCTGACGTCCCCGGCTCTCTCCTCTACCGCCGCGGCAAGTATCCGGCGCAGACTGAGAAGGACGCCTACACCGTCCTGCCGGCGCTGGAGGATGTCTACACCTCCTACTACGCGGCGAACTATCCCAGCGCCCTCCTCTGGACGTACGCCACGACCAATGCCCTCGAGTGCGTGCCGATGGCCCACAGCACCATCGCCCACCTCCCGCTGGCCGACGTCGAGCGCGCCTCCACCAACCTGCTCGCGACCGAGACCACCGTCAACGGCTCGCCCGAGCTGCTCCTGCCCTCCGGCAGCGCCCTCAACGTCAAGCCCGCCGACAGCGTCTACTGGACGCCCTATGGCGCCGGCCTGCGCGAAGGCGCCTCCTCCACCCAGGTCTACCCCGTGAAGGCGACCGGCAACCCCTACGCCTATCGCTACCACGCCACGATCTTCTTCGACGTGCCCACCTACCGCAACCTCACCGGTTACTCCACGCAGGTGCCCGCCGACCTCCTCATCTTCGGCGACGTCTTCGCCAAGTACGACCCCTCCACGTGGTCTGACGGTTCGCCCTCCACCGACCCCGACACCGGCGACGGTGACGGTGGTGAGGGCGGCGTCACCGGCGACGGCTCCCTCGAGTGGTTCGAGCACGGCTCCAAGGATGCCGTCGACACCGCCGATGGTGAACTCTCCAAGGGCGGCGAGTACCTCGAGGACGAGATCGGCCGCGGTCAGAACACCGACACCGACCAGGACCTCATGCCCAACTGGTGGGAGAACCACTACGGCCTCGACCCCGAGGATCCCACCGGCGACAACGGCCCCCACGGCGACCCCGATGGTGACTACCTCACCAACTACGCCGAGTGGCTCGCCCGCTCCAACCCCGCCAATCCCTCCACCGCCGGCAATGGCGTCCCGGACTTCCACATCCCGATCTGGGCGCGCCGCGGCCGTCCCACCTTCGGTCTCCTCTACACCGACAATGACTTCATGGAAGATCATTGGGAGGCCAACTACCGCAACGAGTACCTCACCGTCGACCGCAACGACGCTTACGCCGATGCCGACAACGACGGCTGGAGCAATTGGGCCGAGGCGCGCGCCAACTTCCGCACCGGCCGCCACTCCACCAACCCGCTTGCGGACACCTCCACCACCGCGAACGGCAACTTCCTCAACGAGTTCCCGACGCCGGCCATCCGCTTGACGGTCGATTACTTCGGCGACCAGAACGTCTACACCAACGTCACCGCCGACACCAACATCGTCGTCCACGGCTACACCGCCGACGGCAACAACTCCGCCCCTGACGTGACCTACCACCTCCCGCTCACCACCAGCCGTGCTGAAGGCGACGCGGGCACCCTTGGCGGCAACGTCAGCCAGGAAATGGGCAACTGGCGCTCCGGCACCCTCTCCGGCTACGTTCACATGGGCAACGTTGTCCCCGGCTCCTTCCAGATCGCCTACACCTACGTCAGCCCCGTCTCCAGCGACGTGGAGGACACCAGCCTCCAGCCCACCTTCTACGTCACCGACCGTTCGCCTGATGGTACCAGCGCGGCCACCGGCCAGCTCTACATCGTCAGCGCGACCCTCGAGGGCGCGGACGGCGGCTACTACGAATCCTTCGGCGAGGATCCCATCGGCACGATTGACTATGCCACCGGCTCCTACACCGTCGACTTCGGCGCCACCAGCCCCGCGGCCGAGGTTTGGGAAGATGACGCCTTCTCCGCCCTCATCCCGGTCGAGTTCGAGGAAGGTGAGCTCCCCGTCGCCAACGTCGGCGCCACCTTGGTCCAGGAGCCGACCACCGGCGCCTACTTCGAGCGCTACGACTTCCCGTTCACCGCCTTCAACGGGAACCTCACCGCTCGTTATGCCCTCCAGTCCGGCGCGAGCAACACCTTCACCCTCGTCCAGCCTGATTCCGGCCACATCCGCGAAGGCATCAACAACTTCTATGTCTTCGTTGACTTCAACGGCGATGGCTACTGGAACCGCGGCGAGCCTGCCGGTGTTCCCGACCAGCACGATGTCGACATCGGCTTCGACCAGGTGAACCGCACCCTCCACGTCCAGCTCACCGAGGTCGCGCCTCCCGGTGCCCTCCGCTTCGACGTCGGCACGGTCCTCCAGAGCCTCAAGGATGCCCTCTCGCAGGGGGTCTCTGAGAATGGTGATGAAATGACCTCCAACGTCCCCAACGGCTACTATGACAACGGCCAGGCGATGTTGGATCCCACGGACTTCGAGACTATTATCGGAGACAACGCCAACACGCCGTCCACCCTCATCGTGACGCTCTTCTCCTACACCGGCACTGGCATCGGTGATACCGAGACGAATCAGACCAACGCTGAGGTCTTCCGTAAGCCTTACAACAAGAATAAGCCTTACATCTCCGAAGACGAGATCTACGCGGAGCATGAGAGTGGCATTCCGCCGCCCGAGTCGCCCTCCATCACCGCCGCCAAGTATCTGGTCTACTTGGTCCCGAAGGGCAAGGAAGAGACGTCCATCGACAGCCTCACCGACTACTGCATCGGTGCCGTGACCAACACCTTCAATACCATGGAAGACAGCCTCACCGACCTCGTTCCCTCCTCCGAGGGTGGCCTCGTGGGCGGTGCCCACCGCTACAACAGCGAGATTACCTTCGCGTGGAAGAGCAACGTCCAGGTGCCGAACTTCGAGCTCACCATCAAGAAGACCGAAGACGTCCACGGCAAGCCCGTCGATGGCACGCCCACCGTCTTCTCCCGCACCGTCCGCGGCGTCTCCGCTTACGCCAAGGATATTGGCGCCGATGGCACCGAGCAGTTCCGCTACCGCTACGTCCTCCCGCGTGGCGTCGGCGAGCTCGCCGAAGACAGCAACGTCCTCTTCGGCAACGGCAAGTATAGCTACACGCTCACGCTCAATCCGTACTCCGGCGCCACGAAGACCCTCACGGGCACCTTCAACATCGCCCTCCGCGAGTCCGGCAATCCCCAGAGCGTTGACTTCGTGGACCTCCGCGAGGATTCCACCGCCAACGTCTCCACCCCGAACAACACCGAGGACTCCTACTACGTCCGTGCCAAGATCCACTACACGGGCGTCCTCAAGGAGACCGAGGACTTCGGCGGTGCCCGCGTGATCGTTGAGGCCCACTACTCCGGCGCCTTCAACGGCGATCCCATCGCTGCCAACTCCGACGTCCTCGTCTACGACGATGAGAACGCCGAGGCCGCGGCCATCAACCGCACCATCAAGATGAGCAAGGCCAACCTCTACACCACCACGATGGTCGGCCCCGATGGCGAAGCGGCTGAGAACCCCGCCTTCTTCACCACCGACTTCGACGTCGAGGTGCGCGGCCTGCCCAGCGATGATCCCGTCTACCTCGTCGCCTTCCTCGACCTGGACGGCGATGGTGAGCACGATCGTTGGGAGCCGTGGGGCTACGCCACGCAGGGCCAGAACGCCTCCAGCGGGTACTACTTCGACCCCGCCGCCGTCACCCCCGTCCGCTCCGGCTTCGCCACCAACGTGGACTTCTACATCCAGGATGTCGACGTTGACAACGACAAGCTCGCCGATAGCTACGAGTGGCTCAGCGCGGGTCAGCCCTCCGACGACTTCGAGAAGTGGAACGGGCGTCTCACCGGCGGCTCTAGCGCCCAGGGCGGCCAGGCCCTCTGGACCAAGAACAAGGCCGGCAAGCTCGCCCTCACCGCCTACGGCGCCCAGATGTTCGGCCTCAAGGTCACGTCTGTCGAGCCCGAGACCGGTGCGGTCACCGTTGAAGGTCTGCCTGAGGATCTCGAGGTCTTCCGCGACTTCATCACGATCCTCGGCGAGGATACCGCCCTCAACATCCTCAACAAGCTGGCTGAGTCCGGTTGCACCAACTGCGAGATTCAGGTCACTGGCATGAACTTCGACGGTGAGAACGTCACCTTCACCTGGGATGTCGTCGGCGTCTCCGAGTCCGGCTCCACCATCGACCTGAACGAACAGCCCATCTCCGTCGTGGAGGCCCTCGCCACGGCCGTTGGCAACGCCCAGTTCGCCATCTACGGCAAGGCCAGCCTCGATGACGCGAACTGGACCCTCGTCGACACCGCGCCCCTCAACGGCACCACCACTAACGTCGATGGCAAGCCCGCCACCACCCTCTCCATCAGCGAGGCCACCAGCGAACTGGCCAAGGGTACGGCTCCCAAGTTCTTCAAGATCCTCCTCTCCACCGAGAAGAATCCCGCGAAGACCCTCTGAGTCAGCGCCCAAACCCCAAAAGCAGGGGGCCGCACCCGCGGCCCCCTCTTTTTGTCCCCTTACACCTCCCCCGCCGAACCCTATAAGGGTCCGCCCTCGACCACTATAGGGTCTCGACCCGGACCACTATAGGGTCTCGCCCCCGACCCCTATAGTGGTTGACCTCGGACCACTATAGGGTCTCAGAAAGGGGCGGCTATCAGGCCGCCCCTTATGCTATACTATGGGCTAGGAGTTCGGCCATGGAAGAAGAGAAGATTGCGCAGGGGACCTACGACTTCCGCAATATGCGGAAGGATGGCTATCGCTATGTGGATAAGACCGCGTTGCTCTACCCGCTCGTCACGCGTGGGATGGACTCCTTCTTCTTCATCTCCCGTCCACGGCGTTTCGGCAAGTCGCTGATGCTCTCTACCTTGGAGTGTCTCTTCCGCGGCGAGCGCGAGCTCTTCAAGGGTCTGGCCATCGACAAGATGGACTACGACTGGAAATCCTATCCCGTCCTCCATTTCAACTTCGCGGGTCTCAAAGTGGAGACGCTTGAAGCCTTCAAGATTGACTTCAGCAGTCGCGTCAAGGAGACATTGGCCAAGGCCGGATGCGCATGGAACGACGCGGACTTTCCGGGTGCCAACTTCAGCCGAGCCATCAACACCTTGGCGGCGGGCTCGGAGCAGAAGTCTGTGGTCGTCTTGATTGACGAATACGACGCACCCGTCAGCCATGCACTGAATGACGTTCCCAAAGCCGAGGCCATCCGGCAGGAACTGTCGGATTTCTACATCCAAATCAAGAACAATGTCGGCGCCATCCGCTTCATGATGATGACCGGCGTGACGAAGTTCACGCAACTCTCGGTCTTCTCGGCCCTTAACAACCTCACCGACCTGACGCTTCAGCCCGAGGCCGCCACGCTTCTGGGCTACACCGAGGAGGAGTTGGAGGCCAACTTCAGCAAGTCGATGCATCGCCACGCCGAGGTCATGGGTCTTTCCTACGAAGATTATCGCGGCAAACTCCGTTGGTGGTACAACGGCTATCGTTTCTCGCCGGACAGCGAAGACAAGGTCTATAACCCCCTGGCCATCGCTCGTACGTTGTTGCGACGCAAGACTTACTTCGAGCCCACATGGTCGGAGACCGGCCACTCCACCGCGCTCATGCAGTATCTCTCCACCCATCCCCTCACCGCCCGCGACTACGAATGCATCCCGGAAGTCGAGCGCGCAGTCTTCGATGTCTACGATTTGGACAACATCGGGTACCAGACCTTTCTCTACCAGGGCGGTTATCTCACCATCAAGGATTTTGACCCTATCAGCGGCTACACCCTCGGCATTCCCAATGAGGACGTGCGCCAGGACCTCAACCAAATTCTCGTGGATCAGGCCCTGAAGGGTGACAACCGTTTGGGTTGGAACAAGGCCAAGACTGCCCTGTTAAAGTACGACTTTTCAACCTTCTTCACCTGCCTCAAGTCTTTCTACGCCCGCCTCACCTATGGCGCGAAGGAAGACCGCGTGAACGAGGCCTCTTACCAGCGCAGCCTCTTTATCCTACTCACTGCCGGCGGACTTCGCGTTGTCTCCGAGGACACGCAGGCGCAGGGGCGCGCGGACCTTGTGGCCGATGCCTTCGGACGTGTCTTCATTTTTGAGCTCAAGGTCGGCGGCACGGCAGAGGAGGCCCTCGCGCAAATCCGCAACCGCCGCTACGACCTGCCTTATCTCGCCTCCGCCCAGACTATTCACCGTATCGGCCTGGTCTTCGACCCCCAAACCCATCAACTCCTCGACACCGCCGTCGAACCTGTGCGCTGACGGTCTCCACGCTGCGCGGCACCCACAAAGGCTCAAAGAACCGCAAAGAGCACAAAGCACTGCCAGAATGGGGAAACGCAGATTGCGCAGATTTGTTGCAGATTTAAGGTGTGCTGGCGCACGCTGAACGTCGCGGTAGGACATATAGGACCATATAGGACAAATAGGACGGCGGTTGCGCCGCTTTGCACGACGACTTCGCCGGGCGCCCCGCAGGGGCGTTTCCAATCAGCCAATCAGCTAATCAGCGGGGCGGCAACGCCGCCCCTTTTTACTTGACAAGTCTTGGAGAATTATGAAAGAATGGTGATACTAACCTTGAGGCGAAGGCCTTAGGGTACCCATCAGAAAAGGAGAGAGTTTCATGGGTCAGGACGAACGCAAGACGCTCACGCCGGAATTGCGCGCTTTCATTGAGGAATGGAAGCCGAAGCCGGGCAATCTGATTATGGTGTTGCACCGCGTGCAGCAGACCTATGGCTATATGCCGCGCGAGATCGTGCTGGAGCTGGCCGACCTGTTGGGCGTGCCGCTGGCGAAGATTTACGGCGTCATTACGTTCTACAACTTCTTCAAGTTGAAACAGCCCGGGCGCAACCTCATCCAGGTCTGCCTGGGCACGGCCTGTTACCTCAAGGGCGGTGACGACATCATGAAGGCCCTGGAGCAGGAGCTCGGCGTGGGCGTGAACACCGTCACCCCCGACGGCGAGTTCTCAACCGAGGCGGTGCGTTGCCTGGGCTGCTGCGGCCTGGCGCCTGTCATCGTCATCAACGGCGAGGTGTTCGGCAAGGTCACCAAGGCGGCCCTGCCGGGCATCCTTGACAAGTTCCGCGCGAAGCACTGAGAGGAGAGGACCCCATGGCTGAGAAATTGACCCGCGAGAGCCTCGACGCGTTGCGTGCGCGCTTGGAGGCTGAGAACAAGCAGGCCGAGTCCGGAGGCCTGAAGTATGTGATGGTCTGCGGCGGCACCGCCTGCGACTCCAACGGCGGCCTGGCCCTTTACGCCGCCCTCGTCAAGGCCGCGGAATATGCCGGCGCGAATGTGCGCATCGTCCGCACGGGCTGCATGGGCTTCTGCGAGCGCGGCCCCATCGTCAAGGTCCTCCCCGACGACACCTTCTATGTGGACGTCAAGCCCGAGGACGCGGCCGCCATCATCAACGAGCATATCGTCAACGGCCAGGTGGTCACCCGTCTGCTCTACGACAAATCCCAGGCCGAGGCCGGGAACGCCGGGCACGACATCGATTTCTACGCCAAGCAGCAGCGTATCGTCCTGCGCCACTGCGGCGTGATCGACCCTGAGAAGATCGAAGACTACATCGCCCACGACGGCTACGCCGGTCTGGAGAAGGCCCTCTTCGAGATGACGCCCCAGGGCATCATCGACGAAATCCTCGCCTCCGGTCTGCGCGGACGCGGCGGCGCCGGCTTCCCCACCGGCAAGAAGTGGCAGTTCTCCGCCGCCGTCGAGGCCGACCAGAAGTACATCGTCTGCAACGCCGACGAGGGTGACCCCGGCGCCTACATGGACCGCTCCACGCTCGAGGGCGACCCCCACGCCATTCTCGAGGCCATGATGATCGCCGGCCGCGCGACCGGCGCCACCAAGGGCTACATCTACATCCGCGCCGAGTATCCCCTCGCCATCAAGCGCCTGCAAATCGCCATCGACCAGGCCCGCGAATGGGGCCTGCTGGGCTGCGACAACATCCTAGGCAGCGACTTTACCTTCGACATCGAGCTTCGCTTCGGCGCGGGCGCCTTCGTCTGCGGCGAAGAGACCGCGCTCCTGGCCTCCATCGAGGGCAAGCGCGGCCAGCCCACGCCCCGTCCGCCCTTCCCGGCGGTTAAGGGCCTCTGGGGCAAGCCCACCATCATCAACAACGTCGAGACCCTGGCCAACGTCGCCGTCATCATCACCAAGGGCGCCAAGTGGTTCAGCTCCATCGGCACCGCCACCAGCAAGGGCACCAAGGTCTTCGCCCTCACCGGCAAGGTCAAGAACTCCGGCCTCATCGAAGTGCCCATGGGCATCACCCTGCGCGAGATCATCTTCGACATCGGCGGCGGCATCCCCAACGGCCGCAAGTTCAAGGCCGCGCAGACCGGCGGCCCCTCCGGCGGCATGATCCCGCCCGAGTATCTCGACATGCCCATCGACTATGAGTCCCTCGCCAAGATCGGCTCCATCGTCGGCTCCGGCGGCCTCATCGTGATGGACGACACCGACTGCATCGTCGACGTCGCGAAGTTCTACCTCGAATTCACCGTGGACGAGAGCTGCGGCAAGTGCATGCCCTGCCGCATCGGCGGGCGCGCCCTGCTCAACGCCCTCACCCGCATCTCCGAAGGCCGCGGCGTGCCCGAAGACATCCAAAAGATGCAGGACATCTGCCAGGCCATGGCCCGCGCCTCCCTCTGCGGCCTTGGCCAGACCGCCTCCAACCCCGTCCAGGCCATGCTCCGCTACTTCATGGACGAGGTGATGGCCCACATCAACGACAAGCGTTGCCCCGCCGGCAAGTGCAAGAAGCTGGTCCAATACCGCATCAATCCCGAGCGGTGCGTTGGTTGCACGATGTGCGCCCGCGTCTGCCCCGTCGGCGCCATCGCCGGCAAGGTGCGCGAGAAGCACGTCATCGACCCCGCCAAGTGCGTCAAGTGCGGCCAGTGCTACAACACCTGCAAGTTGCACGCCATCGAGATTGCCTGAGGAGGAGCGCGCCATGGACAACAAACTCGTACACCTTGAGATCAACGGCATCGCCGTCGAGGTGCCCGCCGGCACCACCATCCTCGAAGCCGCCAAGAAGGTCGCCGTCAACATCCCGACCCTCTGCCACCACCCCGACGTCAAGGCCTGGGCCGCCTGCGGCATCTGCGTGGTCCGCAACGGCAACTCGCCCAAGCTCCTGCGCGCCTGCTGCACCGAGGTCGCCGAGGGGATGAAGATCACCACCCACGACCCCGACATCGTCCAGATCCGCAAGACGGTCGTCCAGCTCATCCTCAGCACGCACCCGGCCGACTGCCTAAAGTGCCCCCGCTCCGGCGTCTGCGAACTCCAGCGCGTGGCCACCGACTTCGGCATCCGCGAGGCCCCCTTCCCGCGCCCCGCCATCGACCACATCCCGCGCGACGAGAGCACGCCCTCCATCGTCCTCGATCCCGACAAGTGCATCAAGTGCGGCCGTTGCGCCATTGTCTGCCAAGAGATGCAGAACGTCTGGGCCCTCGAGTTCATCGGGCGCGGCGAGCGCATGCGCATCGCCCCCGCCGCCGGCGTCCCGCTCAACGATTCGCCCTGCATCAAGTGCGGCCAGTGCTCCGCGCACTGCCCCGTCGGCGCCATCTATGAGCGCGACGAGACCGCCAAGGTCTGGGACGCCCTCCGCGATCCCCAGCGCTTCACCGCCGTCCAAATCGCCCCCGCCGTCCGCGTCGCCCTCGGCGAGGCCTTCGGCATGAAGCCCGGCGAAATCTCCACCGGCAAGATCTACACCGCCCTCCGCCGTCTCGGCTTCCAGGCGGTCTTCGACACCAACTTCTCCGCCGACCTCACCATCATGGAGGAAGGCACCGAGTTCGTCAACCGCTTCACGCAGGGCGGCGAGCTCCCCCTCATCACCTCCTGCTGTCCCTCCTGGACCGACTGGATGGAGAAGTATGCCGCCGACTTCATCCCCAACTTCTCCACCGCCAAGAGCCCCCAGCAGATGCTCGGCGTCATGGCCAAGACCTACTTCGCCGAGAAGATGGGCCTCGACCCCGCCCGCATCCACCTCACCTCCATCATGCCCTGCACGGCGAAGAAGTACGAGATCACCCGCTCCGAGGAAATGCGCGCCTCCGGCCACCAGGACGTCGACGTCGTGCTCACCACCCGTGAGCTCGCCCGCATGATTAAGATTGCCGGCATCGACTTCAACGCCCTGCCCGAGAGCCCCGCCGACTCCATCCTCGGCGAGTACACCGGTGCCGGCACCCTCTTCGGCGCCACCGGCGGCGTCATGGAGGCCGCCCTCCGCACCGCCTACCACCTCATCACCCACGAAGAGCTCGCCGACGTCAACTTCACCGCCGTCCGCGGCCTCCAGGGCGTCAAGGAAGCGGTCGTCGATATCAAGGGCACCAAGGTCTCCATCGCCGTCGCCCACCAGATGGGCAACGTCGAGGCCGTCCTCAACGCCATCCGCGAGGACCGCAAGGCCGGACGTCCGCCTCGGTGGCAGTTCATCGAGGTCATGGCCTGCCGCGGCGGTTGCATCGGCGGCGGCGGTCAGCCCACCCTCGCCACCGACGAGGTCCGCCTCGCCCGCATGGCCGGCCTCTACCAAGACGACCGCCAGTCGGCCCACCGCTGCTCCCACCAGAATCCCCAGATCAAGAAGATCTACACCGACTTCCTGGGCGAGCCTTGCAGCGAAAAGGCCCACAAACTCCTCCACACCCACTACACCGCCAAGCCGTTGTATAAGGAGTGATGGGCGCGTCGCGCGACAAACAGGGCGGCAGGCGTCAGCTTGCCGCCCTGTTTTTGCTATCCACCAAGCACGCCACCAAGCACGCCGCAAAGGGAACCGCAGATTTCACAGATTTGTTGCAGATTAAGGGCGTGCTAGCGCACGCTGACTGCCAGTATTTTTAGATCACAGAGGCTCACAGAGGAATCCACAGAGGCTCACAGAGAAGGTCGGCCGGGTTTTATCACAAAGAACACGAAGGACCACGAAGGGGCACAAAGGGAACGGCACGTTGCAGGGAGCGGGCCGTGCGTGCGCGCAAGGCGCCAGGCCCACACAGACACAGCCCCCCCCCCACAAGGAGCGGGCCGTGCGTGCGCGCAAGGCGCACGTCCGGCCCGAAGGGCCTGAGAGAGCATGGCGGGCTTCGCACGCCATGCTTTGGGTTTGGGGAATCTAGCGGCGAAGCCGCCGTCCTATTTGTCCTATATGTCCTATTCGTCCTACCGCGCCGCCCTTTGGCACGTCGCAGACGTGCTGGGGGTGCAGGGAGAACTTCTCCCTGCCGGGGTGTGGGGCAGCGCCCCACACCTTCCAATCAGCGAATCAGCTAAAATCTCCTTTGTGTCCTTCGTGTTCTTTGTGATTTCCAATCATTCTGGCAGTCCTGCCGGCGGTAGCCGGCCCCTAATCGGCTTTAATCTGCGAAATCGGCGGTTCCCTTCTTCCCAGTCATTCTTCGTGAACCTTCGTGGTTCTTCGTGTTAGCCCCGCAGGGCAAACCTCCCACTCTCTCCCAGCGCTCTCTTCGTCGCGCGCTTACGCGCGCTCCGTTCTCCGCAAATGTTGCGCCTAGGCGCAACATTTGCTATAGTAGGGCTTTCCAATCAACGGAGAAACTACGCGATGAGCAACGAGAAGTACGTCTATTTCTTTGGGGGCGATGCCTCCGAGGGCAATGGTTCGATGAAGGCGCTCCTTGGCGGCAAGGGCGCGAACCTGGCCGAAATGGCCTCCATGGGCCTGCCCGTTCCCCCCGGCTTCACCATCACCACCGAGGCCTGCGCCAAGTACTACGAGCTGGGTGAGGAGAAGCTCTTCCAGCTGATCATGCCCGAGGTCGACGCCGCCCTGGCGCGCCTGCAAGAGGTCACCGGCAAGACCTTCGGCAAGGGCCCCAACCCGCTCCTCGTCTCCGTCCGCTCCGGCGCCGCCGTCTCCATGCCCGGCATGATGGACACCGTGCTCAACCTCGGCCTGAACCCCGAGACCGTGGCCGCGATGATCGCGAAGACCGGCAACAAGCGCTTCGTGATGGACTCCTACCGCCGCTTCATCCAGATGTTCGGCAACGTCGTCATGGGCATGGAGCACCACGATTTCGAGCACGAGCTCGAGGCCGTCAAGGCCACCAAGGGCGTCAAGCTTGACACCGAGCTCTCCGCCGAGGACCTCGAGGAGGTCATCGCCCGCTACAAGAAGATCGTCGTCGCCCAGCTCGGCCAGGAATTCCCCACCGACGCTCACGAGCAGCTCCGCATGGGCATCCGCGCCGTCTTCGGCAGCTGGAACAACCCCCGCGCCATCAAGTACCGCGAGCTGAACGACATCCGCGGCCTCGCCGGCACCGCCGTCAACGTCCAGACCATGGTCTTCGGCAACAGCGGCAACAACTCCGCCACCGGCGTCGCCTTCTCCCGCGACCCCTCCACCGGCGACAACAGCTACTTCTACGGCGAATACCTCATCAACGCCCAGGGCGAAGACGTCGTCGCCGGTATCCGCACCCCGCAGGAAATCACCATCCAGGGCTCCCGCGAGTGGGCCAAGCGCGCCGGCATCTCCGAGGAAGAGCGCGCCGCCAAGTATCCCTCCCTCGAAGAGTCCATGCCCGAGGTCTTCAAGCAGTTCGACGCCATCCGCGTCAAGCTCGAGCAGCACAACCGCGACATGCAGGACATGGAGTTCACCATCGAAGATGGCAAGCTCTACATGCTCCAGACCCGCAACGGCAAGCGCACCGCCGCCGCCGCCGTCCGCATCGCCACCGACCTCGTCAAGGAAGGCCTGATCGACGAGCAGACCGCCGTCCTGCGCGTTGAGCCCCAGCAGCTTGATCAGCTCCTCCACCCCGTCTTCAACGCCCTCGCCGAGAAGAAGGCCAAGGTCATCGCCACCGGCCTCCCCGCCTCCCCGGGCGTCGCCACCGGCACCGTCGTCTTCACCGCCGAAGACGCCGAGACCCAGGGCAAGCTCGGCAAGAAGGTCATCCTCTGCCGCGCCGAAACCTCCCCCGAAGACATCGCCGGCATGGTCAGCGCCCAGGGCATCCTCACCGCCCGCGGCGGCATGACCTCCCACGCCGCCGTCGTGGCCCGCGGCATGGGCAAGTGCTGCGTCGCCGGCTGCGGTGACGCCCTCATCGACGCCAAGGCCAAGACCCTCAAGTTCGGCGACGTCACCCTCCGCGAGGGCGACTGGATCTCCCTCAACGGCTCCACCGGCAAGGTCTACGAAGGCCGCATCGAGACCCGCGACCCCGAGCTCTCCGGCCCCTTCGCCGAAATCATGGCCCTCGCCGACAAGTATCGCACCATGGGCGTCCGCACCAACGCCGACACCCCTCGCGACACCCAGGTCGCCGTCCGCTTCGGCGCTGAAGGCGTCGGCCTCTGCCGCACCGAGCACATGTTCTTCTCCGACGACCGCATCGTGGCCTTCCGCCGCATGATCCTCGTCGCCGAGAAGGTCAAGAAGCTCAAGGAAGCCCTCGCCGCCGCCGGCTCCGACGCCGAAAAGGCCGCCATCCAGGCCCAGCTCGACGCCCCCCTGGCCCAGTACAACGCCGCCCTCGCCACCCTCCTCCCGCTCCAGCGCGGCGACTTCGAGGGCATGTTCCAGGCCCTCGACGGCCGCGAGTGCACCGTCCGCCTCCTCGACCCGCCCCTGCACGAGTTCGTCCCCCACGACGACGCCGGCCAGGCCGAGATGGCCAAGGTCATGGGCATCACCGTCGAGGAAGTCAAGAAGCTCGTCGATGAGCTCCACGAGTTCAACCCCATGCTCGGCCACCGCGGCTGCCGCCTCGGCATCTCCTATCCCGAGGTCACCGAGATGCAGGTCCGCGCCATCTGCGAAGCCGCGGCCAACGTCCCCGGCTCCAAGCCCGAGATCATGGTCCCGCTCGTGGGCAACGTCAAGGAGCTCCTCTCCCAGAAGGCCATCATCCAGAAGGTCATCGCCGATGTCGAAAAGGAGCGCGGCGTCAAGCTCGACATCCTCATCGGCACCATGATCGAGGTCCCCCGCGCCGCCCTCACCAGCGACGAGATCGCCAAGGAAGTCGATTTCTTCTCCTTCGGCACCAACGACCTCACCCAGACCACCTGCGCCTTCTCCCGCGACGACGCCGGCAAGTTCCTCCGCGACTACGTCAGCAAGGGCTTCTACGACTACGATCCCTTCATCGTCCTCGACCAGCAGGGCGTGGGCAAGCTGATGAAGTTCGCCGTCGACCAGGCCAAGGCCGTCAACCCCTCCATCCGCATGGGCATCTGCGGCGAGCACGGTGGCGAGCCCCACTCCGTCGAGTTCGCCAACACCATCGGCCTCACCTACGTCTCCTGCTCCCCCTACCGCGTGCCGATCGCCCGCCTGGCCGCCGCCCAGGCCGCCATCAAGGCCGCCCGCAAGGCCAAGTAAGAGACACGGCGCTTCGCGCCTCGCAAAAAAGCCCCCCGAGCAATCGGGGGGCTTTTTTGGGAGGGTTGGAAGTTTGGAGGCTTGGAAGCTTGGAGGAGCCCCAGAGGTTGAAGCCCGGGCCGCCGCCTTGGCGGCGATGAAGACTTTGTTCCGTCGGCGTCAGCCGCCCCGTCCTAGTGGTCCTATAGGTCCTATATGTCCTACCACGCCGTCCAAGGACTGCCAGAGTGGGGAACCGCAGATTTCACAGATTTGTTGCAGATTAAGGGCGTGCTAGCGCACGCAGGACGCACAATGGAAGCTTGGAAGTTTAGAAGTTTGGAGGCTTGGAGGAGCCCCAGAGGTTGAAGCCTTGTCCGTCGCCCCGCAGGGGCGTTCTCTGTTCTCTGTTTTCTGTTCTCTGGGGCGCGTCAGCGCCCCTTCCGTTCTCCGTTCTCTGGGGCGGCACAGCCGCCCCTTTCTGAGACCCTATAGTGGTCCGACCCCGACCACTATAGTGGTTGACCTCGGACCCTTATAGGGTCTCACCTCGAACCCTTAAGGGTTTCTCGGAGACCCCTTTTGAGAGCCTCTTCAGGGGAGTGATGGAGCCCGCAAGATTTCCCTGCAAGACCGTCTTCATGACACACTTTCCAGGAGCGCATTGCTAGACTTCCGTCATGCAATTGATGTATAATGCAATGCAAAAGGAGGATGTATTATGGCTCATGCAACGAATTATACGATTCGCTTGGATGCCGACCTTCGCCAGGAGGCCGAGCAGCTTTTTGCGGATTTAGGGCTGAACCTTTCCACGGCGATGAACATCTTTTTGCGTAAAGCGGTGGAGGTCGGTGGGATTCCGTTCGAGGTGTGTCGCAGCCGCCCCAATGCCGAAACGCTGGCCGCCATCCGCGAGACGTATGCTGACAGTCAGTATTTTGGAAATCACAAAGGACACGAAGGACACAAAGACTGCCAGAATGGGGAACCGCCGATGTTTCTTCGCTTCGCTCGAAAGACCTTGCGGTAGTCCACAGATTAAAGCCGATTAGGGGCCGGCTACCGCCGGCAGGACTGCCAGAATGGGAAACGCAGATTGTTCCGTCGCTTCGCTAGGAAGACCTTTGGTAACACAGATTTGATGCAGATTTTGGGCGTGCTAGCAAGGGGCGCTGACGCGCCCCGGAGAACGGAGAACAGAGCGTGCAGGCGCGAAGCGCCAAACCTTCCACGGCCACGGAGAACAGAACGCCCCTGCGGGGCGACAAAGAGGCCGCTGTACATACAGGGCGGCGAAGCCGCCGTCCTATATGTCCTATATGTCCTACCGCAACGTGCTTTCCAATCAGTGGGGCGGCGCAGCCGCCCCACTATCGCGAGTCTTCCAATCCGCAATCAGCCAATCAGTCTACGCAGGGGTGTGGGGCGGCGCCCCACCAACAAAGCCAAGCCTCTAAGTTCTAAGCTTCCAACCTTCCGGCGGCAACGCCGCCCGCGTAGTTTTCCAATCAGCCAATCAGCTAATCAGCCAACTGGGTGTCGGACATTTTTTGTCCGATCGGATCGGACACTTTTTATAAAGCACTGACGTTGTATTGGTTATAATGCG